>JBJEKQ010000014.1:0-19067 GCA_051878715.1 Prevotella sp. | reverse complement strand
GTGGAGGCGGTGTTCAGTCGTAGCAGGTAATTGGGTCCGGAACCGCTGCTGGTCACCTCCCATTTCCCGTCGCTGGTGTGTACGGTCACCCGGCATTGTTCTGGCACCAGCGCACAACTGTTGGGCAGGAAGTAGGGTTGGCAGCTGCTCCACTTGGTGTTTGGAAGTTTCGACCATCCCAAGGTGTTCGGGGTGTAAACGGCTGTAGTGCCGGTTTTCTCCACGTCATACCCTGTGGTAAATTCCCAGTGGGCCACTTCCGTCTGGCTGGCGGACGCGCCTGTTGCAATGAACAGGCTCGTCCATATCGCCAGAGTTGTCTTGATTTTTTTAAGCGATAAATTCATTTCTGGTGAGTTCTACAAATTACCGTTACTCAATGATTGACTTGCTCATTTTTACTTGCCAAGCATTTTTTTCCGTTGACAATCAGCACGCCTTTATCGTTCTTCGTAACATGGCAACCGCTGAGATTGAACACTTCATCGCCTCTCTTCTGCTGTGACTGTCCCACGGCATTGATTCCGGTAGTCATGTTTTCAGTTACCTCAAAACTTGTCTTTCCTCCCAAACTGCCGTATTCGTTGACCGACTGAATGGTGTATGTGCCTGTTTGGGCAATGATGTATTCAGTGTTCTTGGTAATGTCGATAACCTGTCCGTCAGCATCGATGACAAGATAGCAAATGGAGTAGGGGGCTGCATCCCATGTGAGTTTTCCTTGTGTATATGCTACATTGGCAGGAGCATCCACTGTCTCGAAAAATTTGCGTGGGTGCCAGCCATCGTCACCGGAGGTAACCGCTTCATAGGTGTAGCGGGCTGCCTCTTCTGCGCTGAGCACTGCCTGACGCTTCACGGGGTTGGTCTCGCCTGCCGCCAGCTTGTCTTCGTCCACGGTGTAGGTGGTGCGGCGGTTGTTCAGGTCAACGGGCTGACCGTCTATGTCAAAGGTGTTGTACTCGGCGAAGAGTTTCGGTGCGATATGCCACTCGCTCCATCCCTCAGCGGCGAGGGTAGTCTCCAGTGTAGTGTTGATCCATACGGCGATGGGCTGGTTCTGCCATGCGCGCCCCAGTTTGTTGCTGCCACCCTTGCCGTCGATGGTGTTGTTGACCATCACATAGCCCCACTTGGTGCCTGCCGCATGGCTCGGAGCCACGATGACACTGCCTTCACGGGCCAGGCGGAATGTGCTGTTCTCTATGTAGTTGTCGCCTGCGCCATAGTAGAAGTCAACGGCACCCTCTATGAGACAGTTGTTCACGTACTGGCGGACGCCTGTACCGCGCACATCGGTGTACCAGGTGTCTTGGAAAGAGCGGAAGTTACAGTTGTTGAATGCCTGGCGGTCTGCACGCGAGCTCATGGCAAGTCCCATGGGTCCCGACTGCTTCTCCACACCCCAGCGGTTGAAGTAGGTGATGTTCTCTGTGTAGAAGTCGGTACTGTTCACCTGCACCACCGACTGCTTGCCGTAGGTCTTCGATTCAGGATTGTTGGTGGAGTGCTCGTAGCCTACGTCGCTGCTGCCACCGTTGTTGATGAAGAACTTGATGATAGTCTTCTCTCTGTCCTGACCGATAAGGTGGATGAAGGGTTTTGTCTGCGGAATGGTCACCAGTTCTTCGTATTCACCGTTTTTCACAAAGATGAGCCAGGGGGCAATGCGGCTGGTGGGGGCGGCGTCGATGGCAGCCTGTACAGTCTTGTAGTCACCGGAACCGTCCTGTGCTACTACTGCGTCAAACACTTTGGGAGTGGGCACCGGGCGTTCCATTACAGTAAAGGTGATGTCGCGTGCGGGGAAAGGATTGCCGCTCAGGTCGGTGATGGCATCCTCGCCGATGGAAAGCGTGTATTGCTTGCCATACTGCAAACCGTGATAAGCGTAGGTGACACTCTTGCTTCCAAAGGAACCTGTGAGTGTGGTTTCATTCAGTACAACGCTGCCTGTACCGGCTTTGATACGCTCATTGAAGCTGAGCACGATGTTGCCGCGGGCGGAAGCACCTGTGCCGCCCTCTGCGGGCGAACTGCTGATCAGTTGCGGTGCTTCGGTGTCATCAATGTCTGTCTGTTCGGCATAGATGATGACGTCTGCCAGATAGAATCCCTCTGTGGTCGTGTGGTTTCCGCCGTCAAAGAAGTCGCTTGTCTCGTCTTCAATCCAGCGGATATATACCATTCCGTCAATATCTTTTGTGTCCAGCTCATAATCCATTGACTGCCAGTCGGAACTGGGATTCTCGGTCAATGTCAGAGTCCTCAGAGTGGTAAAGTCCTCTGTGCTGCTTGTGGTGCTCAACTGCAGCAGCTGGCGCTTGCGCACACAGGCATTATTGGCAGCCACAAGACTGTGGATGCGAATCCTCTCGTAATCCTTCACGCTGAATGAAGCCACAAAGGCACGGGGAATCTGCTCGTCCTTGCTCCAGTCGGTATATCGGCGGGCTGCCCACAGTTCCTTGCCGCCAAACGAAGCCTTGCCGCTGCCCCAGTTGGTGCTGGTACACTGGCTGCCTTGGTAAAACAGCATCACGCCTGTGTTGTCGGTTGCGAAAGCATAGTCTGCCACACGGTTGCCTCGTGAGGAGTTCTTGTCATTGTTGAAATCCCATGCCACGATAAAGGGAATGACATCAAACGAGGCGGTCACTTCTGTGTCGCCGTTTATTGTCACGATACGGCTGAGTTCGGCACTTCCCGTCTCCCAGGTCAGGAAGTTGGTCACCATGTTGGGTTCCACGGTCAGTGTCACCTCTGTGCCTGCATCGTATTTTCCGTTGACCGGCTCTGGCGACAGTTTCACTTCGCCCCATTTGGCTCCTTCACCGGCCTTGTTGACAGTAAGGGTATAAGTTTCCACAGAAGAGAACAGGGCAGTCACTGCCGTCGGTCCGCTGACGGTGGTGGTGTAAGTGGATGTGGTGGCAAGAGTGTTTCCGTTGGCATCCTGCCATTCCTTGAGTTTGTAGCCTGCCATGCTCTTGGCGGTGTAACTGATTTCTGTGCCTGTGACAGCCCTGTTGCCCACCGGAGACATTGCCACATAACCGGCTTCGGCAGGACTGCTTGCTGCGGTCAGTTCATAGACGGTTTCGCCGTTCATCGCATCACCTGTCACCTTGAAGCTGTTCATATACATGTCGCCGGTGGCGGCAGCATCGTAGCCGATGAGGGCACGCACCTTGACCTTCTCCTGACCGTCAACTGCAAGGGCAGCCGTTGTCTCGTTGAAGTTGCTCCATGAGCCGCCTGTGTTGTTTTGCTGGCTGGTGGCTATCCACGTCTCGCCTCCGTCGGTAGAAACGAGCACATAGACGGGGAGTGTCCTGCTGTTGTTGCCCGACATGCGGCAAGAGAAACGCAGGTTCTTGTAGCCTGTAGCCGACAGTTCCACTTCCGCATAGTTGTAATGCTGGGCGGCATCCGTGGGGTTGATGATTACCTGTGGCGAAGCGGTGTACATACGCAGGGCACCGTTGTTGTAATTGGAAATGTACCATTTCTTGTTCTCGTCGCTCGAATAGACAGTCAGCGTGGCGGACTTGTCCGTACCGGAGGTAGGATAAAAGAAAGGCTGTTGGGCAGAGAACGTGTATTCCATGTTCACCTTCTCTGCCACCGATGGCGTGTAGAATGTACGGGTGCCTTCGTTAGAGGTTTGGGTGTACTTTACACTGGTTGTGAAGTCCCACGCTGCCAGCGTACTCTGTTCGGCATGCGCCGCGGTCATGATCCCTATAAACGACAAAAGGACCATGAAGATTCGTAAATGAATTTTTTGTTTCATGGGGTTATTTTATTATGAAGATTGTTGATGTCAGGTGCAGTAAGCGGTCTGTTCTCCGCCGCGGTTATTGGATTCAATATGACATGAAACGTGTATGCAAAACTAAGAAATAGGTATCATGTCAAGGAGGACAGAAGTACTTTAATAGGTGAAAACCGTACTGATAGGGATGTTTTCAGAAAAAAATACACTTGTTTCCTTTCTTTTTTATACCTTAGTGGTGCCAAAACCGGTGAAGATTCTTTTAATGAAGAGTGAAGAGTGAAGAATATAGATAATGAATAATGAAAAACATGAAACAGTTTTTTTTCCTATTGACAATACTTTTTTTATCTGTTACGGCAAAGGCGGAGGAACGCCAGATACATATCCGGCATTTCGGGGAGAGTGACGGATTTTCGACAACCTTTGTACTGCATGCCGTACAAGACAGTCTGGGCTATATATGGCTGGCGACTTGGGACGGATTGCGCCGCTACGACGGCTACAGGTTCCACACGTTCAAGGCGCAACCCGGCGACAACTGTCCGCTGGAGACCAACCGCATCAGTTTCATCAAGGAAGACGCCAACCATAACATCATCTGTTGGTCCAATGAGAAATTCTACCTTTTCAACAGAAACACCCAACGTTTCGAGCACTATCGTGGAAAAGACATCAAGGTATCCTCCTATCGTGTCCCGCAACAGGCGAGTGAGATGGTAAGGAACATCAAGGAATTTGAAAACATAGGACTCAACATACTGCAGTGTGACCGCCAGAAAGGTGTCTGGGTGTATTCGCACCGGGGATTGGAGAGAATATCCACCATTCCCAAACCTGTCAGGACGAAGAAATACGGCGAGGAGGGAGAAGAGGTAATCAGTGCGCTTTATGTTGACAGACAGGAAAGGCTGTGGGTTTCCGACAAAAACGGATGCATCCGTTTTACCGGCAGCGACGGACTCACCAGATGGCTTGCCCCCGATGGACAGGTGCAGCACAGGCGGGTGTGTTTCGGGTATTCCGCCTATTGCCTTTATGAAGACAGCAGGGGAGTGCTGTGGATAGGTGCAAAGCCGGGAGGACTGTTCCGGCTGACACCTGAGGCAGATGCCTACAAGGTAAGGCATTTCACACACGACAGCCACGATGCCTACAGTCTCAATTGCGAGAACGTGTATGGCATTGCAGAGGATGCCCGCCACCGGCTGGTCATTGCCACATTCGGCGGAGGCGTGAATATTGCGGAGCCGCAACCCGACGGTTCGGTGAAGTTCATCCATCCGGACAATCTGCTGAAGACCTTTCCCAGGGCAGGGATGAAAAGCCGGTGTCTGCAACTCCTGCCGGAGGGCACCGCACTGCTGGGCACCAACGACGGCCTCTACACCTTCTCGCTCAACGAACCGTATGGGAAGATGCGTTTCCATGTCAACAAGCGCAAGCCGGACAATCCTGCCAGTTTGAACAGCAACTTCGTGATGGAAATACTGCGGACAAAAGCCGGGGAAATATTCATCGCCACGTCAGGAGGAGGCACGGAGAAGATTCTGTCCGGACAACTGCTCAGCGACACCATCCGTTTCCGGCACTTTTCCGAGAGTGACGGCATCTCTTCAGACATGAACCAGACTTTGGCAGAGGACAACAGGGGAAATGTCTGGATTGTCTCAGCCGGTTCACTGAGCCTGCTCAACACCTCGACACTGGTGGCAACAAACTACTGGCGGCTGTTGGGCTCCAATGAACTGATTACCGAAGCGACCCCTGCCCTGCTGCCCGACGGCAGTATGGTGCTCGGCACTTCCATAGGCACCCTGACCCTCCGTCCTGACAACCTGAAAAAAAGCAGTTTCACGCCACGGATAGTGTTCGACTGCGACAAGAAGGTAGAACTGACGCCTGACGAAAAGGACTTCAACATCCGTTTTGCCGCATTGGATTACAACAAGAACGAGGAAATCGTCTATGCCTACAAGATGGAGGGAAAGGACAAAGAATGGCACTACACGCGGAACAACGAACTGAACTATGTCAATCTGGCGCCGGGCATCTACACGCTGCACATCAAATCCACCAACGGTGACGGAGTGTGGACGGACAATGAGGAGACCATTATCCTGCACCGCCATGCCCATTTCAATGAAACACCGCTCGCATGGATGCTCTACGGATTGCTGCTCACCCTGCTGCTGATGGCGGTGTGGGGCACGGTGAGATACATACACACGCTTAAAAGGGAACTGAAGGATGTAAGGCTGACCAGCAAGGAGCAGATGGAGGTGCTGGGAGCACGCATCAAGGAACTGCTGCCCATTGGCGAGAAGGTGAAAGAAGTACATGAGAACAGCCAGCAACTGAGTGATGAGGATCTGCAGTTTTCACAGAAACTGAAAGCATATATCAAGGAAAATATAGGTAATCCCGAACTCTCCGTGCCCGATCTGGCGATGGCAATGAACGTGAGCCGCACTGTCCTTTTCGTCCGCATGAAGAGCATTTTCAACAGTTCGCCCAACAACTACGTGCTGAACACCCGCATCCATTATGCCAAGAGCCTGCTTGTACAGCCGGGCATCCACGTGTCTGAAGTAGCTTATCGCTGCGGTTTTTCCGACCCCAAGTATTTCAGCCGGTGCTTCAAGAAACTGGTGGGCATACTGCCCAAGGACTATGCAGAAAGCGTCAGGAATACGTAAGGTAAATTTCCTTATATAGAACTCGCGCTGATTCAACGTTTTCTCATCATTGTCAGTCCGTCGCGCAGTGGCAGTATCACCTTTGTGATGCGTGTGTCTTGGGCGATGAAGTCGTTGAAGCGGCGGATTCCCTTTGTCTGGGCATCGTTCAGATAGGCGTCGTCTGTCACGTGCCCGTCCCATAAAGTGTTGTCTGCCAGGATAAATCCGCCGGTCCTTACTAAAGGTAGCAGGGCTTCGTAGGTTTCCAGATAGGTGCGCTTGTCGCCGTCGATGAAAACCAGATCGAAGGTGACACCCAGTTTGGACGCTTCGGTGGCGGCATCGCCGATGGTGAACACAATCTTGTCAGCCACGGGCGACTGCTCTATCCATGGGCGTGTAAACTCTTCCTGTTCATCATTGATTTCGAAGGTGTATATCTTTCCGCCGGCAGGCAGCCCCATCGCCATGCTGATGGCACTGTAGCCGCTGAAGGTGCCCACCTCAAGCACGTTTTCCGGTTGCAGCATGCTCACCAGCATCGTCAGCACTTGTCCTTGCAGATGGCCGCTTGCCATGCGCCCGTGCAGCAGGTAGATGTTTGTGGCGCGGTACAGTCGGTACAGATATTCGTCTTCTGTGTCGATGTGTTGCAGTATGTATTTTTCCAGGGGGCTGTTCATACTGTGGCAGAGGTGTGTTGCAGCAGTGCCTCCACAGCCAATCGGTAACTGTCCATGCCGAATCCGCAAATCACTCCCAGGCAGGCACATGATATGAACGAGCGGTGACGGAACTCCTCGCGCTTGTGTACGTTGGAGATATGTACCTCTATCACTGGCGACTTGACGGCTCTGATACAGTCTTGCAGTGCCACAGAGGTATGCGTGTAAGCACCGGCATTGAGTATCACGCCGTCGTAGTCGAATCCCACCTCTTGGATTCTGTTGATGAGTTCTCCCTCTACGTTGCTCTGATAGTAGTCAATCTGTACGTTGGGGTACTGTCGTTTCAGTTGTTCCAGATAGTCTTCGAAAGAGGAGTTGCCGTAGATGCCCGGTTCGCGTTTGCCCAGTAGATTAAGGTTGGGACCATTGATAATTTGTATTTTCATGGTGATAAAAGGAGGTGTGTTCCGTTTTTTTTGTACTTTTGTGGAGGATAGACGGCGTGTCGTGTGCCGCATATCCTGTGCAAAGTTAGGAAAAAAATGCAAACCGACAAGATATTGGGACAGAATATCATCAGGGAATACCGGCGCTACCTGCGGCTGGAACGCAACTTGTCTGCCAATACGCTGGAAGCATACATGCTGGATGTACAGAAGCTGTTGCACTACATGGGGGGGATAGGCAAGGATGTGGCTCATGTGATGCTTGACGACCTGCAGACCTTTTCCGCCACGCTTCATGAGATAGGCATAGGTCCGCGCTCGCAGTGCCGTATCCTCAGCGGTGTGCGTAGCTTCTTCCGCTTTGCCCTACTCAACGGCTACCGCGATGATGACCCTTCGGAACTGCTTGAATCTCCTAAGTTGGGCGACCATCTGCCCGAGGTGCTCTCTACCACCGAGATTGACATGCTGGAGGATTCCATTGATTTGGATAAGTGGGAGGGACAGCGTAACAGGGCTATCATTGAGGTGCTTTTCTCCTGTGGACTGCGCGTAAGTGAGCTGGTCAATCTGAAACTCTCGCAACTCTATGTGGAAGAGCAGTACGTGCGCGTGCTGGGCAAGGGAGCGAAGGAGCGGCTGGTACCCATTTCAGCCAGGGCATTGAACGAGCTTGATGCCTGGTTCCAGTGTCGCAGTGAGATGAATATCAAGTCCGGGGAGGAAGATTATGTGTTTCTCAATCGCCGAGGTGCCCACCTTACACGCACCATGATTCTCATCATGATCAAGCGGCAGGCAGTGCAGGCCGGTATCAGGAAAACCATTTCGCCCCATACCCTGCGTCACTCCTTTGCAACCTCGCTGCTTGAAGGAGGTGCTGACCTGCGTGCCATACAGGCGATGCTGGGGCACGAAAGCATAGGCACCACCGAGATATACATGCACATTGATACGGGTACCTTACGCCGGGAAATACTGGAACACCATCCGAGAAACAAAAAGTTGGGAATATAACTCCTGGAAGGAGCAGGAATCAGGTATTGAAGATACATGTAAACAGCAGTGAATTGTAAAAGGAAGTTAAATTATTGTTTTTCGATAATTTTTTATTGAAAATAGTTTGGAGGTATCGAAAGTTCATCTTACTTTTGCATATCGAAAAACGATAAATAACAAAAGAAAGTCAATAAAAAAGAAAAGCAATTCAATAAATAAACCTTTTAAAAGACACGATTATGGTACTGATGAATGTTACAGCAGGAATGATTTTAAGCATGTTCACTCAAGCTACCCAAGTGACAAACGGTGGTGACTACGTATATAACGCTGACATCGAGGAAGGAAGACTCACCACACTCTATGCCTACCGCAGTGTTGAGGCAACACTCGAAAAACAAAGCATGAGCACCTACCGATATGACGGGCAAGACCGCTTGAAAGAGAAGACCACCTATCGCTGGGATGCTGATAACCTGAAATGGGTGCCTGTGAAACAACTCTCCTTTGCCTACAGCGACATGCTGGTGACAGTAGATTACGCCCGGTGGAACGGTGATAAGAATAGCTTTGATGCGCCCGAGAAGCGCGCCGAATACATGGGCTTTGCAGACACTTTGCTTGGAGTGAGAATGTATCAGCTGGAAGGAAAAGAGGGCAAGGGGCACCTCATTGACAGCTATGTGATGATGCACAGCGATTTCAAGAACCTGTTGGCTGCCCTATAATAATATGTGTAATCTCAGACGGGTACCGTACTCCCGTCCTTATAATAAAATGCAGTTATGAACAAAAGAATTACAGCCATCTGCGTAGCCATAACGGCAGTGGCAATCATCCATGTGGCACTCACCCTGTATCTCATGGGACAATCGTTTGGTATGGGCTATTCTACGGCACAAGACTGTGTGGAGCATGGCGAACAGATGACGGCATCGGCATCGGCGGTGGCACTGATTCCCAAACAGCTTACCGATGAGTCGGCTGTGAATATGATAGACTGCCATACCGGAAAATCCGTGCAGGCATGGCCTCTGCAGGTGGTGGTAGCATCGAAAGGCAATACCTGGGCAGATCATCCTGCCATTATCCTCTCCCTCTCGTTCCTTACCTTAGTAGGTGGCATCATGGCGCTGATGGGGATGGTGAGGTTTGTGCGCTGCCTCTACCGTCGCGAGGTGTTCTCATGGCATACGGTGAAGTTCTTGCGGCGCTCGGGTTGGGGAATGCTTGTTTGTGGCGGCAGTGCTACCATCCTTGCCCTGCTGCAGTGCTATTCTGCCTACCAGACTTTTGACCCCGAACATTACCGTGTGAATTTCTCGGAACATGTGGAAACTGGCTATATCATCTTCAGTCTGTTTCTGCTGCTCATGGCAGAGGCGTTCGCGCAGGGATTGCGTCTGCAGGAAGAGCAGGAACTCACCATCTGATACAGCCGTTATCTATGAACCGTGGGGCTTTGCGCATGGGCACGCTCCTCTCTCTTAATGACACTTGTTTATGGGAAAAATTATCGTTAATCTCGATGTGGAGATGGCAAAAAGGAAGATGGCGCTGGGCGAGCTTGCCGAGCGCGTGGGATTGACGCAGGCAAACCTGTCGATACTGAAGACGGGCAAGGCTCGCGCCATACGTTTTTCTACCCTTGAAGCCATCTGTCACGAACTGGGGTGTCAGCCTGGTGACATCCTGGAATACAAGGAATGAAATGACCACCGCAATACGGATTCTATCATCAAAATTGGCACAATGAAAATATTTGCAGTAGGAATGAATTATCTCCAGCACAATAAAGAGTTGGATGGAGCGTTGTATATACCAGAGGAACCTGTGATTTTCACCAAGGCTGATTCGGCTTTGCTCAAGGATCATAAGCCTTTCTTTATCCCTGACTGGAGCGAAAGGGTGGATTACGAAACAGAAATCGTGGTGCGTATCTGTCGGTTGGGAAAGAGTATTCCTGAAAAGTTTGCCCACCGCTACTACGATGCCCTTACCGTGGGTATTGACTTCACTGCCCGCGATTTGCAACAGCGGTTGCGCAGTGAGGGGAAACCCTGGGAACTGTGCAAGGGATTTGACGGTTCGGCGGTGATAGGTGAATGGGTGGATAAGAACATGCTGGGAGATGTGCAGAACCTGCCTTTCCATTTGGATATCAACGGCATTACGGTGCAGCAGGGATGTACCGCTGACATGCTCTATTCCATCGACCGGCTGATAGCCTATATCAGCAGGTTCTTTACCCTGAAGACGGGCGACCTGCTCTATACAGGCACACCCGTAGGTGTGGGACCTGTGCATATTGATGACCATCTGGAAGGATATCTGATGCAGCAGAAAGTACTGGAGTTTAATTGTAAGTAGAATGAAGAAAACCATCGTAGTGATGGCATGGTCCTGCTGCTTTACGCTGGCAGCCATGGCACAGCAGTTTGTCAACCTCACCGCGCAGCAGGTGAAGGTTGATTCCGTGTTGCCCGTGGTAACACACCGTTGGCTGTTGCCCTCAAATCATGCCGATTCTGTATATACCCCCGTGATAGAGTACCCCGAGTTCATTGACATGGCGCAAGGCGATATCGAGCGTTATCACCGCATCACCACCGACACCCTTCCGCCGCTGCCTCTGATAGACAGTTGGGTGAGCATCGACCGCAAACAGGCTGTCTTGGAAGCTGCCTTGGTGCCTTTGGTGTTCCGCGAGGGAAAATACCGTAAACTGGTAAGTTATAAGATAAGTCTGCGTGCCGTGTCCCGTACGCCTATTGCAGACAGCCGTGGTAGGATGCAGTTGCCTGCCCTTGCACCTGCAACTGCCGATCGCTACGCATCCCACTCGGTGCTGGCGCAGGGCAGATGGGCGAAGATTAGGGTCAGTGCCAGCGGAGTATGCGAGCTAACCGCTGATGTGGTGGCTAAGGCTGGCTTCTCTGATATCAACAAGGTGCGCATCTATGGCTATGGAGGAGCCTTGCAGCCCGAATCGCTCGATGGCAACTACCTCACCGAAACGGATGATTTGAAGCAGGTGCCCCGTTGCGTGGTGGGAGGGCGGCATCTGTTCTATGCCCAGGGACCGGTGAGCTGGAAAGAAAGTGCCGAGCGGGTACGCAACCCATACAGCGACTACGGCTACTACTTCATCACCGAGGGCGACGAGAGTCCGTTGCTGCTGGGTGAGACAGACTTTGTGCATTCGTTCTATCCTGGCAGTGAGTCGCGGTATGCCCTGCACGAGATTGACGACTACGCTTGGATTCATGGTGGGCGCAATCTGTACGAGAGCAAGGCGATAGGCGGTGGCGAGACAGCTACCTACACCCTCGATGTGCCCCGTAGCGGCGTGTCGGGTACACTTCGTGTGGTGGTATCTGCCGGCGGTACCTCTTCTGTGGCAGTGCAATTCAACGGTGAGTCATTGGGCAATGTCAGCATCTCCTCACTTGCCTCAGAGGCGGTTGCCTCCGTATCATCGAAAAAATTTGACGTGTCGGCACTGCAATCCTCCAATACCATCACCCTGACCAATAGAGGCAGTTCCATTGTGCGCCTCGACTATATAGCCATCGAATGTAGTGAACCGGCAGCGGAGCCCAATCTCAATGCAGCCTGTCAGCAGGCAGAATATGTGCACAACATCACCAATCAGGACTTGCACGGGCATACCTCTGTAGATATGGTTATCATCATTCCCGCTTCGCAGAAGGTGAGGGCACAGGCTGAACGCCTTAAGACACTGCACGAAGAGAAGCATGGAATCACCGTGCGTATCGTTCCCGCCGATGAACTGTACAATGAGTTTTCGAGCGGTACCCCTGATGCCACTGCCTACAGGAGATACATGAAGATGTTTTACGACCGGGCAGAGACAGCCGAAGACTTCCCTCACTACCTGTTGCTGATGGGCGACGGTGCCTGGGATAACCGTCTGCACCTGGCGGGATGGGAGGGAATCTCTGCCGATGACCTGTTGTTGTGCTTCGAGAGTGAAAATTCTTACAGCAAGGTATATAGTTATGTGAGTGACGACTTTTACTGTCTGCTTGACGATGGCGAGGAGATACAAAGTGGCAAGGACACGGAATACAAGTACAGGGGCAAGCCCGATGTGGCGGTGGGACGCCTCCCTGTGCGCACGGTGATGGATGCCAAGGTGGTGGTAGATAAGCTGGAGGCTTATCTTAACAATACATCGGCTGGCGCATGGCAGAACACGGTGGTGTTCATGGGCGACGACGGAAACGGCAATATCCACATGGTTGCCGCCGACAATGCCGCCAAGAACGTGGAGAGAAACTACCCTGCCTATGAGGTGAAGCGCGTGTTGTGGGATTCGTTCAACCGTGTCACCTCGGCAGCGGGCAACACCTATCCCGAAATCACCTCCCTGTTGCGGTCGTATATGAAAAACGGTGCGCTGCTCATGGATTATTGCGGTCATGGCGCTGCTTATAGCATCTCCCATGAAATGGTGCTCAAGGTGTCTGACTTTGCCAGCATCTCCAGTACCAGACTTCCCCTGTGGGTTACCGCCTCATGCGACATTATGCCTTATGACGGACAGGAAAGCAACATCGGCGAGTCGGCAGTGCTCAATTCTTCGGGCGGTGCCATTGCTTTCTTGGGTACCACCCGAACGGTATATTCCAGTCAGAACGAGATTATCAATACGGCATTCATCACTGAGGTGCTCAACAACAGCGATGATGGCGTGAGCATGGCGGAGGCGGTGCGCATAGCCAAGAACAAACTGGTGGATACGGGCAGGGAGCTCTCTGTCAACAAACTGCAATACACCTTTTTGGGCGACCCCGTACTCAGACTTGCTTATCCTACCGGTAATATAGTGATAGACGAAATCAACGGTGTGGCAGTTGCCCCGGGCACGAGTATGGAGATGAAGGCGGGCAGTGAGGTTACCATAAACGGTCATGTGGAATATGGCGGCACCATTGACGAGCAGTTCGACGGCTTGGTGACGGCAGTCGTGATGGATGCTGCCGAAACCGTTGTGTGCAAGATGAACGATACCAGTGACGAGGGTACTACCACTCCCTATACCTATACCGATTTTACCAATACCGTCTATCGCGGCACCAACACCGTGAGCAAGGGCAGGTTCTCCGTATCCTTTGCCGTTCCCAAGGACATACGTTATGGAGATGCCAACGGGCGCATCAACCTGTATGCCGTTTCCGACAACAAGAAGCAAACGGCAAACGGCTACAGCAATGATATACAGTTCAAGGGCACGGGAGATTTGAGTGTAGATGGTGTGGGACCTTCTATCTATTGCTACCTCAACTCGCCTTCGTTTGTCAATGGTGAAGAGGTGAACATCACCCCCTATTTCGTGGCAGAGTTGTCTGACGAAGACGGCATCAACGCCTCCGGCTCGGGCATCGGTCACGACCTGCAGCTAATCATCGATGGCCAGCCTCTGCTGACCTATAAGCTCAACGACTATTTCACCTTTAGTTTCGGCAGTTATAAGGAGGGTACCGTGGGATTCAGCATCCCTGCCTTGGCAGCAGGTGCCCACCAGTTGCAGTTTAGGGCGTGGGATGTGCTCAACAACCTGTCGGAGGCAACCCTTGACTTCACTGTGGTAAAGGGATTGCAGCCCGACCTTGTGGATGTGGATTGTACCCAAAACCCCGCCTCTACCAGCACCTCCTTCCGCGTTGTACACAACCGCATCGGGTCGGAGATGGAGGTGGTCATCGACCTCTTCGATATGTCGGGGCGCCGTCTGTGGACTTCGGAGCACACTGTGGTGCCCGAGCAGTCGATGGTGGATATTCCGTGGGACTTGTGTATTGATGGCGGAAGAACGTTGGGCACGGGTGTCTATTTGTACCGTGTCAGGACGGCATCCGATGGAAGTACATACGCTTCGAAAGCCAAAAAACTGATTGTCATCAGTGGAAAATAGGGGTGCAGATACGTTAATTGTCCGTCTGTCATGCAATAAACTGCCCCGAACAGCGTTATTTGCAAGGTGACATTTTGTTGATTTAAGAAGAAAAAAACATTCAGATGAGAATATTCAAGCGCATTTTATTTGCTGCTATGGTCTTCTGCCATGCTGTTGCATTGCAGGCACAGACCAAGTCGCAGGAATACAATCCCGTGGAGCATGCCGTGATTTCACAGACAATTGCCCCCGATGCCCGTGCCGCAGGTATGGGCGATGTGGGTGCTGCCACCGACCCCGATGTCAACTCACAGTACTGGAACCCTGCCAAATATCCTTTCTGTATCAGCCGCAGTGGAATAGCGCTCAACTATACCCCGTGGTTGCGCCAGTTGGTCAACGACATTGACTTGGCTTACGTGGCAGGTTACTATCGCATCGGTGACTACAGTGCCGTGTCCGGTTCTCTGCGCTATTTCTCTCTCGGTGAGGTAATGACCTCCATGGAAGAGAATGCCATGACAGTGAAACCCTACGAGATGTCCATTGATGCCGCCTACTCGCTGATGCTGAGCGAGAAGTTCTCCATCGCAGCAGCTATCAGATGGATTTACTCCGACCTGCGCTATGACTACAGTGAGGATTCCAAGCCTGCCTCTGCCTTTGCAGCCGACATCGCCATGTACTACAACAACTATATCATGCTGGGTGCGCGTGAATGCCAGTTGGGCTTGGGTATGAACATCAGCAATGTGGGTAGCAAGATATCCTACTATGGCGATGACCGCAGTCAGTTCCTGCCTGCCAATCTGCGCATCGGTGCATCGCTCATGGTGCCTGTAGATGAGTACAACCGCTTTACCATCGCTGCCGATGCCAACAAACTGCTGGTGCCCACTATTCCTCCACAGCGTGAGGATGAGTCGGCAGGTGACTACCGCACACGTGTCATCGAAGAGTACAGCGATGTCAGTTCCATCTCGGGTATCTTCAAGAGTTTTGGCGATGCCCCGGGCGGTTTCAAGGAGGAGTTGCAGGAGATACAGTGGAGCGTGGGTGCCGAGTATGTGTATCACGACCAGTTCTCACTGCGTGCCGGCTATCACCATGAGAGTGCCAACAAGGGCAACCGCAAGTACTTCACCGTGGGTGGCGGTTTCCGTATGAACGTCTTTTCGCTGGATGTGGGTTATGTCATCTCCACTGCACAGACAAACCCGCTCGACCAGACCCTGCGCTTCACTCTGGCGTTTGATATGGACGGCATCAAAGACTTGTTTAAATAAGGAATCATCTTGGCAGGATGGCACTGAAAAGAAATTCATGGATATAGGAATAAGGGTAGGCTTCGGCTACGACGTACATAAGCTGGTCACAGGGCGCGACCTGTGGATGGGAGGTGTCAGGATAGAGCACAGCATGGGGTTGTTGGGCCATAGTGATGCCGATGTGCTGATACACGCTATCTGTGATGCCATGCTGGGTGCTGCCAACATGCGCGATATAGGTTATCATTTCCCCGACACGGCTGCCGAAACCCTGGATATTGACAGCAAGATACTTCTGAAGAAAACCTGCGCACTCATTGCCGGCAAGGGCTATGAGTTGGGCAACATCGATGCCACTATCTGTGCCGAGCGTCCCAAGATGAATCCCCATATCCCTGCCATGAAGGCTTGTCTGGCTGAGGTGATGGAGGTGGAGGAAGACCAGATTTCCATCAAGGCTACCACCACCGAGCGTCTGGGGTTTACCGGGCGTGAGGAGGGCATCAGCGCATACGCCACCGTACTGCTGGCAAAGCACGAAATGCCATAGCGCGACAATCCAACTACGAAAAACATAATCAGACCAATCATGAGTATCAAGAAATGGATGACAGTCTTTGTCGCAGCCTTTGTGTTGCCGCAGACAATGACTGCCGATGACGTTGTGTTTGTATATAACACCAGTGAGAAGCAGGGAATGAAGATTGCACTTGCCGACGGTCAGGGCAATTTTGCCGAGGCAGGACAACTGTTCCAATCGGATTACGGACAGTGGGGAGCACAGAAAAAGATGTATGCCCCCATGATATGGAGCGGCGAAGGGGGCAGGGCAGTGGCTGTGTTCCAGGTCAACGACTTTTCTCCCTGCTTTGCCGTGGCGGTAAGTGATGATTGGGTACACTGGCGTCCGCAAGACTATCCGCACACCACTGTCAAGGGCTGTCTGGCTCCTGTGGTGGCGCCCGATGCCAACGGCTCCTTTACCATTGTGTTCAAGACTCCCCAAGGCGAATACCGCAAGATGACCGCCGATGCCGAGGTGAGGCATTTCACTGCCGACGTGCCTGCCACACAACAGGAATATGAGCGCGTACAGCCCCGGAAAGACACCGTCTTGGTGGGCGGAAACCCCATTGCCGGCTACAGGATAACCCTGCCCGACGGATGGGCACAGCGCATACGCGGTCATTTTGCCGCAGAGGGAGAGAAATACCGCCGCACCTTGGTCAACCTGAAAAAGGAAGCTGAAACCATCGTTCTTCCTGAGGGAGAGGTGCTGCAAGCCACACTGACAATCAAGGGCAATGAGCAAAAGGAGATAAGCGACCGGCTGATAGGCGTGTTCTTTGAAGACATCAGTTATGCCGCCGACGGCGGTCTTTATGCCGAGATGGTGCAGAACCGTGATTTTGAATACAGCTCCGCCGACCGTCGTGAGTGGTCTTCCACTACGGCATGGCGTGGCTTTTCCTCTGCTGAGGTAGCCACCGAAGAGCCGCTCAGCACCCACAATCCCCACTATATGGTGATGCGTGCAGACACCCTTGTCAACGAGGGCTGGGACGGCATGGTGGTGAGGAGTGGCGAGAAATACCGCTTTTCCATCTATGTCCGGGTGCCTTCGGGCAAGAAAAAGCCGTTCTCCGTGGCACTTGTCGATGGCGACAGGGTGCTGGCACAGGCATCATTCTCGGCAAAGAACAAGGCATGGGCACCCTATGAACTGACCCTGCAGGCACAGGATTCGTCTGACAAGGCAGTGCTGAGACTTGTTGCCGCACGCGATACGGAGGTACATATAGATATGGTGAGCCTCTTTCCCTACAACACATTCTGCCAGCGCAAGAACGGAATGCGTGCCGACCTGGCGCAAGCCATAGCCGACCTGCATCCTAAGTTCGTGCGTTTTCCCGGCGGATGTATGAGCCATGGCGACGGCATCGACAACATCTATCATTGGAACCACACCGTGGGACCACTCCACGAGCGTGTGCCCGACCGCAACATCTGGCGTTACCACCAGACGAGGGGCATGGGATTCTACGAGATGTTCCAGTTCTGCGAGGATATCGGTGCCGAACCTCTGCCCGTACTGGCTGCCGGAGTGCCCTGTCAGAACTCGTCGTGCAATGCCGAGGGGTATGGCGGACAGCAGGGGGGCATACCCATGGAGCAGATGCCTGCCTACATCGAGGAACTTTGCAACATGATAGAATGGGCAAACGGCGACCCTGCCACCAGCAAGTGGGCTGCCATGCGTGCCGAGGCCGGTCATCCCGAACCCTTCCACCTTAAATATATAGGCATTGGCAATGAAGACATCATCTCCACTGTGTTTGAGGAACGCTGCCTGATGATTGCCCGTGCCATCAAGGAGCGTTATCCCGACATTCAGATATGTGGTACGGCAGGTCCCTTCCATGCCCCCTCGTCCGACTATGTAGAGGGCTGGCGGTTTGCCAATGCCAACAAAGACGTGTTCCAACTCATCGACGAGCATTATTACGAGAGCGTTGGCTGGTTCTTGAACAATGGCGACTATTACGACCACTATGACCGGCAGGGCCCCAAGGTGTATCTCGGAGAGTATGCCGCACGCGAAGGCAAGGGCGGAGTGAACTGTGCCCTTGCTGAGGCCTACCACCTGTGCAATGTGGAGCGCAACGGCGATGTGGTGGCAATGACTTCTTATGCCCCTCTGTTGTCCAAGAACGGGCACAGCAACTGGAGTCCCGACATGATTTATTTCAGTAATACAGAGGTGCAGCCCACTGCCAGTTATGAGACCCAGCGGCTCTTCGGCACCCATACGGGCAACAGATACATCACCAACACCCTTGTTGCCGACAGTGTGGTGTGCAGCAGGGTAGCTACCAGTGTGGTGCGCGATTCCAAGACCGGAAAAACCTGTCTCCGTGTGGTGAATATATTGCCCAAACCCTTGCAGCTGACACTCAGTACTCCCCAACTGTCCATCGGCACCGGCATCTCCTATGAGGGTTTCAAGGGCAAGCCCGGTGACACACGCATCGAGCGCTTCAAAGGCATCCTCCCCGTTCGTCAGGATGCGCCGCTCACGGTCACAGTGCCGGCATACGGTTTTGTGAATTACCTTTTTTAGCGATGGTCAAATGCCTGTGTTTTCAAACGCAGGTATCTTCGATGGGCAACGCAGGTATCTTCGATGGGCAATGCAGGTATCTTCGACGGGCAATGCAGGTATCTGCGATGAGGGTTGAAGGCGGGAGCGTGACTATGACTGAATTTACTTCACAGATTATTTGCTTATTTACTACTTTACTTC
>JBJEKQ010000013.1:0-59212 GCA_051878715.1 Prevotella sp. | reverse complement strand
ATGATTTAATATCGTTGCTTGATAAGTATCCTATGGTTGACATTGCCGCCATGGGCTTCCCGAGGAATTGGCAGAATGAGCCATTGTGGAGCACCCGATGACGAAGACAGGGACTGTCGTTATAGCCAAGAAGGGCAGGGAGAGCGTAAAGACAGCAGTGGAATAAGACCTGTGGATTCCAGACGCTTCCCCAAAAAGCCATGTATCAGTGTACAACGTACATTAGACACACAGTTGAGTCTATTTTATATTCGTTGAACTCACGTTGTTATTCGTACCGTTCTTAGTTTCTCATCTTACCCGTATTCTCTTTCTCATGAAGCTATGCTTGCAATCAGCAAGAAGCCGGCTTCGTTTTCTGTTCCGCGTCGCGGAACGTCTGTTCAGCGACGCGGAACGGCCGTTCGCCACTGCTGAATGTCCGTTCCGCGACGCGGAACAGAAAACAAAAGCCTCACCAATATACATTCATAACAGCTATTCTCTGAATATGCGAACAGCTGTTATGACACTGTCAGCTGCAAGGTTCTTAACCTTACCCGCAATGAAGACAATTCTTTTTAGGCACGGATTATTTTTTTTAGGCACGGATTTACACGGAAGGACACGGATTTTTACCTACGGACTTTTTTAGATATGGAAAAATCTGTGATAATCTGTGGATAAAGACATTGCGCAGCTCCGTGTTAATCCGTGCCTAAAAAGAAACCAGTGCCCCAAAAAAGTGAAAAAGCTCCGTGTTAATCCGTGTAAATCCGTGCCTAAAAAAGGAATTCGTGCCCGACAGTGGAGAGGGGTTCAATCCAGTTCCCTGAAGTCTGAAGGCAGATAGCCGGTTTTTTTCTTGAACAGTTTGATGAAATAGGAGGGGTTGTCGAAACCCAGGTTGAAGGCAATCTCCTTGATCATCAGGTTGCTGTATTTGACCAGTCGTTTGGCTTCGAGCATGATGCGTTCGTTGATGAACGCCAGGGGAGAGGTGTGCGAGCACTCGTTGACGCATTTGTGCAGGGTGCGCTGTGCCACGTTCAGCCGGTCGGCATATTCCTGTACGGTATGCAGGTGCATGTATTCCTGTTCCACCAGTTTTCTGAATTTGATGAAGAGGATGTGTGCCGGTTTGAGGTTGTTCAGCGGCAGTTCGCTGTTCTGTTCGCCGTGTCTGAGCACCTGGATGAGGAAGATGCGGATGAGTGCCTTGAGGATGTCCGTGTTGCCGAAGCAGTTCCGGCACTCCATCTCCTCTTCCATCTGCTGTACTAAGTGTCGCAGTGTGTGTGCCACCTCTCCATCCACCCGGTAGAAGGGAGCCGTGTCGAAGGTGTGGAACACGCTGTATTTCAGCAGTGTGTTGTTGGTATCGGCCTCGTCTTTCATAAAGTCGGTACACATCTTGATGCTCACCCCCTTGTAGCCCTGCGTATGGTCGAAGTGGTGCACCTGTCCCGGCGAGATGAAGAAGATGGTGTTTGGCTGTATGTCGTATTCCATGAAGTCCATGGTGTGCTTGCCCGCCCCCTCCTGGAACCACAGTATCTCATAGAAATAGTGCAGGTGGGGTGCACAGTCGTCAAAGGTATTGTCGCTCAGGAAATCAGCGATGTGCTCCACTCTGAATCCGCTGCCGTCGGGTGTCTTGCACACGGCAATCTGCATGCTTATGCTGCTGTCTGTAGTCATTGTCTGTCCGTTAAGATGCCGCAAATATAACACTTAGATGGTAAATTCCTGCATCTCGGAGAGAGTTTGTTGTGAAAATGCAGCAATTTACCATTTCTTTGCAGTTTTTTATTTTGGCTTTCGGATGAAAATACCTACTTTTGCGTATTGAAAAAACATTCCAACAATTTTAATACACAGTAAGATTATGGCAAATAACAAGTATTCCGGAACACAGACAGAGAAAAACCTTGAGGCTGCATTCTCAGGCGAGTCACAGGCGCGTAACAAATATACTTATTTTGCATCCCGTGCAAAGAAGGACGGTTTTGAGCAGATTGCCGCCATCTTCCAGCAGACCGCTGACAACGAGAAGGAGCACGCCAAGATGTGGTACAAGGAACTGCACGACGGCATCGGCAACACCTCGGAGAACCTGGCTGACGCCGCTGCCGGCGAGAACTATGAGTGGACAGACATGTATGCAGGCTTTGCCGAGACGGCAGAAGCGGAGGGCTTTACCGAACTGGCAGAAAAGTTCCGTCTGGTGGCTGCCATCGAGAAGCGCCACGAGGAGCGCTACCGTGCCCTGCTGAAGAACATCGAGACGGCACAGGTGTTTGAGAGGAGCGAGGTGAAGGTATGGGAATGCCGCAACTGCGGACACATCGTAGTGGGTACCAAGGCACCCGAAATCTGCCCCACCTGCGCCCATCCGCAGTCGTACTTCGAACTTTGTGGCGACAACTTCTAAACTGTCGTGTGTATGGATAATGCGGCAATGTTCAAACTCTCTTACGGGCTGTTCGTGGTGACAGCCCGTGAGGACGGGAAAGACAACGGATGCGTGACCAATACGGTGATGCAGGTGACGGTGAATCCCAACAGGATTACCCTGGCGGTGAACAAGCAGAACTACACCCACGACATGATAAGGCGCACGGGCAGGTTCAACGTGTCGGTACTGTCAGAGAAAGCCTCTTTTGACACCTTCAGGCACTGGGGGTTCCAGAGTGGCAGGGACACCGACAAAGCGGCGGGCATCACCTTCTCGCGTGCCGACAACGGACTGATTTACATCACCGGGGGTGTCAACGCCGTGCTGTGCGCACAGGTAGTCAGCGAGGTGGATCTGGGCACACACACCCTTTTCGTGGCAGACGTGACAGACGCCTTCTGTCTGGACGAATCGCCTTCTGCCACCTACGCCTACTATCACAAGAACATCAAGCCCGCACCGGCAGCTGACAGGAAGAAAGGATGGATATGCACCGTCTGCGGATATATCTACGAGGGCGAGACACTGCCCGCCGATTTCACCTGTCCGCTGTGCAAGCATCCGGCATCCGACTTCAAACCCCAGGAGTGACGGCAACCGCAAACGGAATCATCCCCAGGACAACGCCCCAGACGGGGCATGTTCCGGGGATTTTTTATGCACATCCCGTTTGGGCAATGGAATATAATTTGTAATTTTGCACGAAGAAACAAACCTGACTGAAAAACCGATTATAATCATGATGAAAAGACTGCTTTCCATGCTTGCCATTGCGGCATCTGCTGCCATGACTACTGACGCACAGACCCTGAAGCCTGTGGAAGATGTGAACAAGGTGGTGGACAACACCCCCGACAGTATCAACAAGGCACTGATGGCACGCCCTGCACCCGGCACCACCCGTCAGGGCAATCATCCCGTGCTGTTCCTTATAGGCAACTCTACCATGCGCAACGGCACCCTGGGCAACGGCAACAACGGACAGTGGGGATGGGGCTACTTTGCCCATGAATACTTCGACCCCGCCCTGATAAGCGTGGAAAACCAGGCACTGGGAGGCATGAGCACCCGCACCTTCTACCACCGCCTGTGGCCTGACATACGCAAGGCACTGAAGCCCGGCGACTGGGTAATCATCTCGATAGGGCACAACGACAACGGACCCTTTGACGAGGGGCGTGCCAGGGCGGTCATCAAGGGCACCGGCACCGACTCGATGCTGGTGACCATCAAGGAGACAGGGCAGCAGGAGACGGTATATACCTACGGAGGCTACATGCGCAGGTACATCGCGGAGTGCCGCAAGGCGGGCGCTCACCCCATACTGATGTCGCTCACCCCGAGAGACGCCTACGACGAGAACGGCAAGATAGTGCGCAAGCCTCATGGCGCATGGCTGGAGGAGATAGCCAAAGAACAGCATGTGCCCTATGTGGACTTGAATGAAATATCGGGTGCCAAACTCGACAGCTACGGCAAATGGAAGGAACAGTACCATTTCTATAAAGACCATATCCACACCAGTAAGTTCGGTGCAGAGATGAACGCCCGCTCTGCCGCCGAGGGCATCTACAACAGCAGCGACCCCATGCTGGCACCGCTGAAGGCCATGATGCGCAACGTGGCACTGCCCACCGTGAACGTGAAGCGTGAGAAGGGAAAGCCCGTGGTGTTCATCACCGGTGACTCTACGGTGAAGAATGAGGACCGCGACGATGACAGCATGTGGGGATGGGGCTCTGTGGCAAACACCATCTTCAACGAGAAAAAGATAACCATAGCCAACTGCGCCAAGGCTGGACGCTCCACCCGCACCTTCCTCAACGAGAAGCGCTGGGAGCAGGTGTACAACACGCTGCAACCCGGTGATTTCGTGCTGCTGCAGTTCGGACATAATGATATCGGGCCTATCGACAAGGACCGCAAGAGGGGCACCATACCCGGCACCTCGGATTCCACCCGCGTGTATCGTATGGACAAGACAGGAGAGTATGAACTGGTATATACCTTCGGATGGTATCTCAAGAAGTTTATCCAGGATGTGCGCGAGAAAGGCGCCACGCCCATCCTGCTCTCGCTCACCCCGCGCAACAAGTGGAAAGACGGCAAGATAGAACGCCGTGACGAGACCTATGGCAAATGGTACCGTGAGGTGGTGGCTGAGACAGGCGTGGACTTCGTGGATGTGCACAATATCTCTGCCGACTTCCTTGACAAGAAATGCGGCAGCAAGGAAAAGGCAGACGTGTATTACAAGAAAGACCATACCCATACCTCGTTGCTGGGTGCCAGAAACAATGCGCAGAGCGTGAAGAAAGGATTGAAGAAAACCAAGTCGGAACTGAAGAAGTACCTGAAATAAGCGTGATAGACAGAGCTACCGTAGATAAAATCATCGATGCAGCCGATATCGTGGATGTGGTGTCGGAGTTTGTGAGCCTGCGCAAGGCAGGAGTGAACTACAAGGGGCTGTGCCCCTTTCACGACGACAAGACACCGTCGTTCATCGTTTCTCCTGCCAAGGGCATCTGCCATTGTTTTGCCTGCGGCAAAGGAGGCAACGCCGTGAATTTCCTGATGGAACACGAGCAGATAACCTATCCCGAGGCACTGAGATGGCTCGCCAAGAAATACGGCATCGAGATTGAGGAGCGCGAACAGACAGACGAGGAGAAGCGCGAACAGAGCGACCGCGAGTCGATGTTCGCACTCAACGAGTGGGCTGCGCAGTACTTCCGGGCGGTGCTCAACGGACATGCTGACGGAAAGGCGTTCGGAGGACAATACTTCAGAAGCCGTGGCATCCGCCCCGACATCATTGAGCGTTTTGCCCTGGGGTATGCCCTCGCACAGCGCGATTCTCTGGGGGCGGAGGCACTGAAGGCAGGCTACCGGGAGGAATTCCTGACAAGGACAGGGCTGTGCTACAGGAAAGAGAACGGACAGCTTGTTGACAGATATGCCGGAAGGGTCATCTTCCCCTGGTATAATGTGAGCGGTAAGGTGTGTGCCTTTGGCGGGCGGCTGCTTGACGCACGCACCAAGGGAGTGCAGCAGAAATATGTCAACTCGCCGGAATCAGAGATATACCATAAGGAACGTGAACTCTACGGTCTCTATCAGGCAAAGCGTGCCATCGTGAAGGAAGACTGTGTGTATATGGTGGAGGGCTACACCGACGTGATTGCCATGCACCAGTGCGGCATGGAGAACGTGGTGGCTAACTCGGGCACTGCCTTGAGCAAGCACCAGATAAAGTTGCTGAGGCGCTTCACGCAGAACATCGTGCTGCTCTACGACGGTGACGAGGCGGGCATCCACGCCGCCATGAGGGGTACCGACATGCTGCTGGCAGAAGGCATGAATGTCAAGGTGCTGCTGCTGCCCGACGGCGACGACCCCGACAGCTTTTCCAGGAAACATACGCCCACCTACTTTGTGGAGTATGTCAGGGAGAACCAGACAGACTTTATAGAGTTCAAGACAAGACTCACCATACAGGGAGTGACCGACCCCGTGAAGCGCTCCGAGGCAATAGGCTCCATCATCAGGAGCGTGTCGGTAATCCCCAATCCCATCACCCGCGACACCTATCTGCACCAGTGCGCCCACTCCCTGCAGATGAACGAACGCACCCTGCTCAACACCATGAACGCCTTTATACGCGGTGACATAGCCGACAAGGAAAAGGAGAGGGAGCGCGAAGCACGGAAGGAGGAGCAGGCAGCAGGACAGCAGGGTGGCGGAGGCGGACAGACGGCACCCGAGTGGATAGGGCTGCACGGGAAGAACGAACAGGCAGCCAAGATAGAACGGCTGCTGGTACAGGCTGTGGTGAAGTATGGCGACACGGTGATATTCCAGGGTGTGGAGACCGAAGACGGAGGAAAGGTGAACCTCAACGTGGCGCAGTATGTGTATTTCGACCTTTCGCAAGACGGCATCACTTTCTCTGAACCGCTGTACAACCGCATCCTGGAGGAGGCTGTGACACAGAGCGAGCAACCCGACTTCAAGGCGGAAGCCTGCTTTGTGCACCATCCTGATGCCGACATCAGCCGGCTGGCAGGAGAGCTGGCGGTGAGCAGGTATCATGTGAGCGCCAGTCTGGAGGTGAAGGAAGAACCCGACACGCTGCGCCTGAAGGTGACACATCTGGTGATGGATTACCGGCTGAATATCCTGGACATGAAACTCAAGGACATACAGAGCCGGCTGAAGATGGTGACGAACGATACCGGGGCGGTGATGCAGCTGATGACGGAATACCGCGACACGCAGCAACTGCGCGACGTGCTGGCGAAGAAACTGGGCAACGAAATCATCCGATAGCATTGCGTGTGCCGGACGATAAGAGACAACAAGCGATTTTACAGGGGAGGCGGATTGTTTTGCCGCCACCGATGAACAGAGACAAAGAGAATGTTTTATATTGAAAAGACGATAGAAATTTCTGCGAGCCATCAACTGAAGCTCGACTACGAAAGCAAATGCCGTAAACTGCATGGACACAACTGGCTGATAACGTTCTATTGCAAGGCAAAGGAACTGGATGCCAATGGTATGGTGGTGGATTTTACGCTGATAAGAAGGCGGGTGGAAGACCTGCTGGACCATCAGAATCTGAATGAGGTGCTGCCCTTTAACCCTACTGCCGAGAATATAGCACGCTGGTGCGCACGGCAAATACCCCACTGCTATAAAGTGAGGGTGCAGGAAAGTCAGGGCAATGTGGCGGTGTATGAACAGGAAGAGGCCGGCAACTGACGGCCGGGGGGAAACAGGCATGGAACAGCAATGGCGTGACAGGATGAACGAACTGTTTGAACGGCATGGGGTGAGACCCACCCCCAACCGCGTGCTGGTGTGGAGGCAGCTCAACGCCTCGTGGCGACCCATGTCGCTCGCAGAACTGGAAGAGCAGCTGCAGAGTCTTGACCGTTCGAGCCTGTTCCGCGTCATCATGCTGTTCAGGGAAAAGGGCATGGTGCATGTGATTGAAGACGGAAGCAGCAGCGTGAGGTATGAGTTGTGCCACAATACCGGCAAGGAGGCGCACAACGACCATCATCCCCATTTCTTCTGCCGGCAGTGCAGGCGCACTTTCTGCATGGACCATCTGCAGATGCCCGACATCGAATTGCCGGAGGGCTACAAGATAGAGGGGGTCAACTTTGTCATCAAGGGGCTGTGTCCCGACTGCCGGCAGAGGCAATTATGACAAAATGGGGTGCACAGGCAGCATTTTCTCCCCATTTTTCTTTGTAGTTTTTCTAACTTCAACTATCTTTGCAGAGGATTTTTAAACAAACAACAATTATGGACGATTATCACGCGGAAACTTTTAATCATTAAGCGTGGGGATGGAGCCAAGGGTGCCAATCCCCTTGCCTTTTGGAGTTTTTGGCATTGGTGACGATAACAAGCACCGGAAAAAGATTGGCATCATGAAGACATACTGGAACACCGTGAAGGGGTTGCACATGATTGACGAATGGCAGCCCAACTGCTGGATACAGGTGACCTGTCCTACTGCAGCAGATCAAGAGGAACTGGAGAAGAAGTTCGACATACCCGATTATTTTTTCTCTGACGTGAGCGATACCGACGAGCGTGCACGCTATGAGTACGATGACGGATGGATGCTCATCATCCTGCGTATTCCATACGTTAAGGAGATACGTTCGCGCACGCCCTATACCACTGTTCCGCTGGGTATTATCCATAAGCGCGACGTCACCATCACCGTGTGCTATTACGAAACCAACATGATGATTGATTTTGTGAGCTTCCAGCAGAAGCGGGGCGAGGGATTCACCGACCATGTGGATATGATTTTCCGCCTGTTCCTTTCCTCTGCCGTGTGGTATCTGAAACGCCTGAAGCAAATCAACAGTCTGATAGAGAAAGCCAAGAGAAACCTGGACAAGGAGGTGAACAACGAGAGCCTCATCGGACTGAGCCGCCTGCAAGACTCGCTCACCTACTTCGTCACCTCCATCCGTGGCAATGAGACGCTGCTTTCCAAACTGAAGTTCAAGTTGCAGATAGACGAGCTGGACGCCGACCTGATTGAAGATGTCAACATCGAGATGACGCAGGCACGCGAAACCACCAACATATACTCCAACATTCTGGAATCCACCATGGACACCTATTCCTCCATCATCAACAACAACATGAACACGGTGATGCGTACCCTCACGTCGGTGTCCATCCTGATGATGTTTCCCACGCTTATCGCTTCACTCTTCGGAATGAACCTGGTGAACGGCATGGAAACAAGCACTTATGGATTCATCGTGGCGCTGGTGATATCGGTTGCCGTTTCAGGACTCTTTTGGTGGATTTTCCGCTATAAACGTCTTATTTAGACCCCTGTGACAGAAAAATAACCAATAAAATTCGGAGAATTAAAGAATATTTAGTAAGTTTGCGCATGATTTCCGGGTGGAACAGAAACCACCTTCAGCAAACTAAATGTGTATTATCCAAACATTTATCAAGATGGACTCTCAAGAACAAACCCTTGAACAGGGAATGAATGAAGCATTTGTTGCCAAGGCATATTCCAACAAGAAAGAAGTGCTGGAGCGCGTAAAGGAAGTGGCACACGGTGAGGATGCACCGGTGAAGGAAGAGGTGGAGTACCTGAAAACCACCTTCTATAAACTCCATGTAGCGGAAAGGGAAGCACAACTGAAAGCATATCTGGAGCAGGGAAATGATCCTGAGGCTTACCAGATAGTGCCCGATACCGATGAGGAGGTGTTCAAGGCGGAAATGGCGGTCATCAAAGAACGCCGTGCCAAGATATTCAGGGAACAGGAAGAGGAGAAGGAGGCCAATCTGCAGCGCAAACTGGAGATTCTTGATAAGATAAAGGCGATGATTACCACTCCTGAAGAGGTGAACAAATCGTTCCAGGACTTTAAGGCGTTGCAGCAGGAATGGAAGGAAATCAAGGCTGTACCTGCTCCCAAGGCAAGCGAATTGTGGCGCAACTACCAGCTCTATGTGGAGCAGTTCTATGACATGCTGAAACTGAACAGCGAACTCAGAGAGTATGACTTCAAGAAAAACCTGGAGATAAAGACAAGACTCTGCGAGGCTGCCGAGAAACTGGCGGAGCAGGACGACTTGATAAGCGCATTCCACCAACTGCAGAAACTGCATCAGGAATACCGTGAGACAGGACCGGTGGCAAAGGAATTGCGCGATGAAATATGGAACAGGTTCAAGGCTGCCTCGACGGTTGTCAACAAGAGACACCAGCAGCATTTTGAAGACCTCAGGGCAAAGGAGGAGGAAAACCTGAACAGAAAGACGGCTCTCTGCGAACAGGCGGAGGCAATAGCCAACGGAGAGAAGAAAACGTCTGCCGACTGGGAAAGACTTACCAAGGAGATGATGGCGCTTCAGGCTGAATGGAAAACCATCGGCTTCGCTCCGCAGAAGATGAACGTGAAGATATTTGACCGTTTCCGTGCTGCCTGCGACGCCTTCTTCAATGCCAAGACGGAATATTTCAAGGAGATAAAGGAGGCATACAAGGCGAATGCCGAAAAGAAACGTGCACTGATAGAAAAGGCGGCGGCACTGAAGGACAGCACCGAATGGCGCTCTACATCCGACAAGCTCATTGCTTTGCAGAAAGAATGGAAGAAGGTGGGACCAGTGCCCAGAAAGCAGGGCGACCAGTTGTGGGAAGAGTTCCTTGCTGCCTGCAACCACTTCTTCGAGGCACGTAATGCGGCTGGTGCCGGACAGCGTGGCGAGGAGTATGCCAACCTGGAAAAGAAGCAGCAGGTGATTGCCCGCCTTGAGGCTCTGCTTGATGCTCCGCAGGAGGAGGGGCTGCAAGAAGAGGTGCAGAAGCTCACCGAGGAGTACAACGGCATCGGTCATGTGCCCTATAAGGAGAAAGATACTGTATATGAGGCATATCATGCCGCACTCGACAAGGTATATAAGGTTCTCAATGTGTCGGCTGCCAAACGGAGGCTGAACAACTACAAGAACAAGATAAGGAGTGCGGCAGAGCAGGATGGCGGTTCCCTGGATGGCGAGCGCGCCCGTCTGATGCGCCAGTACGAGAGCATCAGGCAGGAGGTGCAGACCTACGAGAACAATCTGGGTTTCCTCAATGCGAGCAGCAAGAAAGGCAACAGCCTGATTGACGAGATGAACAGGAAAGTACAGAAACTGAAGGATGAGATGAACCTGGTGAGGGAGAAAATCAAGGCGATTGATGCCAGCAAGTGACCGTTTGCTGCATCTGTAGAAAGACAATACATTATTTATATATATAAAAGAAGAGTGGCAAACCGTGCAGTTTGCCACTCTTCTTTTTATCGTCTTTTGACTTATTCCGCTGTCAGGGTGCCCACTACCTTGTCGATGGCTGCGCTCAGTCCGTCAATGTTCTTGCCGCCTGCAGTGGCATAATGGGGCTGTCCGCCGCCACCGCCTTGTATCAGTTTGGCTGCCTCGCGCACCATCTGACCTGCGTGGAAGTGGTGTGCGCTCACCATGTCATCGCTCAGCATCACGCTCAGCATGGGCTTGCCTTCATATATGGTGCCCAGCACACAGAGCAGATTCTCTGTCACCTCCTGCCTTATCTTGAACACCAGGTCCTTGGCATTGGCGGGTGACATGGGCAGTGTGGCACTAATCAGTGTCACGCCATTGACAATGCGTGCCTTCTCGATGAGAGCACCCTTTGCACGCTCCACCGCCTGTGCCTCGAACTGTTCAATCTCCTTCTTCATGCTGTCGTGCTCTTCGATGTATTTGCCGATGACGGCATGCAGGTCCTTGGCATTGTTGAACAGTGACTTGATAGCCTTGATGGTGTCTTCGATATGGTAGAACAGTTCTTCGCATTCCTTGCCCGTCTTTGCCTCTATACGGCGTATGCCGGCAGCCACGCTGCTCTCAGCTACAATCTTGAACATGCCTATCTTGCCGGTGGAGCGGGCATGGATGCCACCGCAGAACTCGCACGAAGGTCCGAAGCGTACCACACGTACCGTGTCGCCGTATTTCTCTCCGAACAGGGCAACCGCCCCCATCTTCTTTGCCTCTTCCAGCGGCGTATTGCGGTGCTCGTCCAGGGGGAGGTCCTGGCGAATCATGTCGTTGACCATACGCTCCACCTGTCGCAGTTCCTCGTCGCTTACTTTCTGGAAGTGGGAGAAGTCGAAGCGCAGGGTGTCAGCACTTACGTAGGAGCCTTTCTGCTCCACATGGTCGCCCATCACCTGCTTCAGTGCATAGTCGAGCAGGTGGGTAGCCGTGTGGTTGGCGGCACTGCCGTCGCGCTTGTCGGTGTCAACACATGCCATGAAGCCGGCCTCGGGATGTTGTGGCAGCTTCTTCACGATATGTATGCTCTGGTTGTTTTCGCGCTTGGTGTCGATAATCTCCACTGTCTCGTATTCGCTCACCAGTACACCGCAGTCTCCTACCTGTCCGCCCATCTCTCCGTAGAAGGGAGTGTGGTCGAGCACCAGTTCATAGTAAGTGTTCTTCTTCTGTGTCACCTGGCGGTAGCGCAGAATGTGACAGTCGTGCTCGGTGAAGTCGTAGCCCACAAACTGCTGTTCGCCCTTTGCCAGTTCCACCCAGTCGCTGTTTTCCACCTGTGCGGCGTTGCGTGCCCTTTCCTTCTGTTTCTGCATCTCCACGTCAAACTGCTGTTCATCTACGGTGATGCCGTTTTCGCGGCATATCAGTTCCGTCAGGTCCAGGGGGAAGCCGTAGGTGTCGAACAGACGGAATGCCTGGGTGCCGTCCAGTTGGGTCTTGCCCTCTTTCTTCAGTGCCTCCATGGCGTTGTTGAGCATGTTGATGCCCTTGTCAAGGGTGCGCAGGAAAGAGTCTTCCTCCTCCTTCATCACATGACTGATAAGGTCGCGCTGTGCCACCAGTTCGGGATAGGCACCGCCCATTTCCTGAATGAACACGGGGAGCAGACGGAAGATGAATGCCTCTTTCTGGTTGAGGAAGGTGTAGGCGTAGCGCACGGCACGGCGAAGGATGCGGCGGATTACGTAGCCTGCCTTGGCGTTGCCGGGCAGCTGTCCGTCGGCAATGGAGAATGACACGGCGCGCAGGTGGTCGGCAATCACGCGCATCGCCACATCTGTCTCTTCGTTCTCGCCGTATTTCAGCGAGGTGAGTCGCTCTATCTCCTTGATTACAGGCTGGAACACATCGGTGTCGTAGTTGGAGTGCTTGCCCTGCAGGGCGCGTACCAGTCGTTCAAAACCCATACCGGTGTCGATAACGTTCATCGACAACTTCTCCAGACTGCCGTCTGCCTTACGGTTGAACTGCATGAACACCAGGTTCCATATCTCTATAACCTGCGGGTCGTCCTGGTTGACCAGGTCTCTTCCAGGCACTTTTGCCTTCTCTTCGGGAGTGCGTGAGTCGAGGTGTATCTCTGAACAGGGACCGCAGGGACCGGTATCGCCCATCTCCCAGAAATTGTCGTGCTTGTTGCCGTTGATGATATGGTCGGCGGGCACGTGCTTCAGCCAGTAGCGTTCCGCCTCGTCGTCGCGCTCCAGCTGTTCTTCCCTGGAACCCTCGAACACGGTGACGTACAGGTCTGCGGGGTTGAGTCTGAGCACATCTACCAGGTATTCCCACGCCATGTCGATGGCTCCCTCCTTGAAATAGTCGCCGAAGCTCCAGTTGCCCAGCATCTCGAACATGGTGTGATGGTAGGTGTCGTGTCCCACCTCTTCCAGGTCGTTGTGCTTGCCGCTTACGCGCAGGCATTTCTGGGAGTCGGCCCTGCGGCGTGGCTCCGGGTCTTTGGTTCCCAAAATAATATCTTTCCACTGGTTCATTCCTGCGTTGGTGAACATCAGTGTGGGGTCATCCTTGATTACCATGGGTGCCGAGGGCACGATGGCATGTCCTTTTGATTCAAAAAACTGCTTGAAGGACTCTCTGATTTCGTTGGCTGTCATCATATTTGTACAATGTTTTTTCTGTTTTAGTGACGGTTCGGGAACAGCATCCCTATATAATAAGGTGCAAAGTTAGCGTAACTCTGAGACATGACAAAGGAAAAGGCCGTTTTTTTGAGCTTGCATCCTTTTTTGTCCGCCTTTTTGTTTTACGGCATTTCTTTATTTTATAAATTTGCAATACATATCCAATCCAAAGGATATGGACAAGAAGGATGAAAAGAGTCAATGAGATATTCTACTCGCTGCAGGGTGAGGGCTTTTACACAGGCAGGGCTGCCGTGTTTGTGCGCTTTTCGGGATGCAATCTGCGCTGTCCTTTCTGTGATACCTCCTTTGAAGACTACCGTGAGATGGACAGTGAGGAGATACTGCAGGTTATCCGGCAGTACCCCGCACGCTTCGTGGTGCTCACCGGCGGAGAACCCGCATTGCAGGTAGATGAGGAGTTTACCGCCTGTCTGCATCGTCAGGGATATGAGATTGCCATGGAAACCAACGGCACCCGTGCCGTTCCCCGGGGAATAGACTGGCTGACGGTGTCGCCCAAGATCTCCTACTGTACAGGTGCCGCCCTTGCGGTTGACAGGTGTAACGAGTTGAAATGCCTGTTTGATGGGGTCGCTCCCGTTTCTACCTGCGGCATCATCGCCGACCACTATTACCTGCAGCCCTGCGACGTGGGCGACGTGCAGCGCAACCGTCTCATCATGCAGCAGTGTGTGGAATATGTCTGCAGGCATCCCCGCTGGCGCCTGTCGCTGCAGACGCATAAGATGGCGGGATTCAAGTAGTATCACGTTTCTCGAACAAATACAATACCTATTGCCATGCACACCCTGCATCTTGCACTGATAATCCTTTATGAGCTGCTGGTGATTGCTGCCATACTCCATGTGGTGATGGACAACAGGCAGCCAGCCAAGACCATGGCGTGGGCACTGGTCATCTACTTCGTGCCGGTGGTGGGCCTGTTGTTTTATGTTTTCTTCGGAATCAACACGCGAAAGGAGCGGTTGGTGAGCAACCGCAGCGTGAACCAACTCACCAAGCGTGCCATGCTGGAGTTTGTGGAGCAGTCGAACTTCAGCGTGCCCGAGTGCTACCAGCAGATTGTTGACCTGTTTGTCAATCAGAATATGGCACTGCCTTTCAAGAACAATCAGGTGCAGATATATTCCAGCGGTGAGGACTATGTGCTTGATTTTCTCCGGTCGATAGGAGCCGCACGCCACCATATCCATGTCAACATGTACATCTTTGAGGATGATGCGCTGGGCATGCTGGTGAGCGACGCCCTGCTGGATGCGGCAGCCCGTGGAGTGGAGGTGAGAGTCATCTACGACGATGTGGGGTGCTGGAAAGTGCGTTCCGCCTTTTTCGAACGGATGCGCGAGGGGGGCATTGAGGTCAATGCTTTCATGCCCGTGCGCTTCCCCGTGTTCACCAGCAGGGCAAACTACCGCAATCACCGCAAGGTGGTGGTGATAGACGGCACGCAGGGCTATATAGGCGGCATGAATATCGCACGGCGCTATGTGCGTGGCAGGTCGGGAGTGCCCTGGAGAGATACTATGGTGCGCATCACCGGCGGGGCGGTATATGCTTTGCAGCGCATGTTTTTGGTGGATTGGTATTTCACCGACCGCACGCTGATAACCCATCGTTCCTATTATCCGCCTGTCCCCGACGAGTGCCACAACGACTGCCTGGCACAGGTGGTGACTGGCGGGCCTGACACTCCCTATCCCGAATTGCTGCAGGGCTACATACGCGTGATACTGCAGGCGCGTCGCTACCTGTATCTTGAAACACCTTATTTCCTGCCCAGCGGAGCCATACTCATGGCACTGAAGACCGCGGCGGTAGGGGGGGTGGATGTGCGACTGATAGTGCCGCGCCACACCGACTCGTTCTGGGTGGAGTGGGCGGGCAGGTCCTATCTGCGCGAAGTGATGGAGGCAGGAATCAAGGTGTATATGTACGACAAGGGTTTCCTGCACAGCAAGATGCTGGTGAGCGATGACTCGCTTGCCACCTGCGGTTCGGCGAATATCGACATGCGGAGTATGGAAACCAACTTCGAGGCAAACGTGTTCTTCTATGATGCCTCTGTGGCAAAGCGTTTCAAACGGCTGTTTGAAGAGGACATGCAGCATTCCGAACTGATGAATGAGAAGGTACAGGGGCGCAGGCCCGTTTTCTCTGTACGCTTATTGGAGAGTCTTATGCGCCTCATTTCTCCCTTGATGTAAGGGACTGTTCCTCTTCCCTTGATGCCGCCTTTCCGCCGTTTCTCTGTTCCAGTGCCTTTTCTATCATGCGTGGCAGGGCGTAAAGGTGCAGCTGGCTTGTGTTCACCCATTGATAACCGGAAGGCAGGGCGGGCTTTTCGGTGGGTTGCCACAGCATGAAGTCGGCGGTAAGGATGCGGTGGGTGAGCACGTGTTTCATGCCCTTGCACAGCGCGGTCCATTCCTTGTGGTGCCGCATGATGTGGCTGAGTGCTGCGGATGCCGGTTCGTCAGACAGGTTCAGCGGTTCCCACAGCGACTGCCAGATGTCGCCGGCTCCGCGCCGGTGCAGTGCTATCTTGTCTTCATGGATGATGACAAGATACTTCATGGTGCGCTGTTTCACCTTTACCGTGCGCAGCTTCACAGGAAGATGCTCTACCTGTCCTGTTCTCAGAGCCACACATCTGTCTGCCAGCATACAACCGGTGCATTTGGGGGACTGCGGGGTACATACCGTGGCACCGAAATCCATCATGGCTTGGTTGAAACGTCCTGCCTCCTTCTTGGGCAGTATGTCCTGTGCCAGGGCTTCAAACAAGTGTGCCCCTTGCGTGGTGTTGATGGGCGTGTGGATGCCGTAGAAACGTGCCAGCACCCTGTACACGTTGCCGTCCACGGCAGCCAGCGGCAGGTGGAAGGCAAACGAACCGACGGCGGCTGCCGTGTAGGGCCCTACTCCCTTGAGTTGCAGCAGTTCTTCGTGTGTGCAGGGGAAATGTCCCAATGCCACTATCTGTTTGGCTGCGGCATGAAGGTTGCGTGCCCTGGAGTAGTAGCCCAGTCCCTGCCACAGGCGCATCACCACATCCTCTTCTGCCTCTGCCAGTGCCTCTACGGTGGGCAGGGCGTCCATAAACCGTTGCCAGTAGGCGGTGCCCTGCTGCACACGTGTCTGCTGCAGGATGATTTCGCTCAGCCAGATGGCATAGGGGTCGGTGGTGTGTCTCCAGGGAAGGTCGCGCCCGTGGATGTCAAACCATTGCAGAATCTGTTGTACCATCACTCAGACAAAGGGTTTAGGGTCTGCATAATATGTTGCACATCTTGTCCTGGAAATTCCTGCCATGCACGGTGCGGGTCACTCCCTGGTTGATGATGGAGAAGCAGAGCGTGTGGCCGTTGGCGGCGGTGAGATAGCCTGCCAGGGCACTCACGCCTGTCACGGCACCTGTCTTGGCGCGCACATTTCCACAGGCAAAGGTCCCCTTCATGCGTTTGCGCAGGGTGCCGTCTTCGCCTGCAATGGGCAGAGAGGGCAGCAGATGCAGGTAGATGTTGTTGTTCTTCCAGGCATAGCGCAGCAGCATGACGAGATGCTCCACCGTGATGTAGTTGTAGAGCGAAAGTCCACTGCCGTCGGCTATCCTGCAGGGTGACTCTCTGGGCATCACTTTCTGCAGCAGTTTCCGAATCACGGTGGCGGCATCCCCGGCACTGGCAGGTTGGCTCAGGGTGCTTGCCGCCACTTGGTAGAAGGTGGCTTCGGCATACAGGTTGTCGCTGTTCTTCATCATGTTCATCAGCACCTGGTCTATGGTGTGGAAGCGGTTGCATATCTCATGGGCATCGGACGGTGTACTGCCCTCGCTGACGGTGCACTCCACCACCACGCCGTGGTTGAGCAGTTCGGTGATGAACTCTGTCACAAAGCCGTCCTGCTCCCTGTAGAGCAGTGGTGACAGCACCGGGTTGTCGTCGTCCCAGCACCAGCCCTCTCCCAGCAGTTCCTTGTTCTTCATCGTCTTGTCAGCTACAATAGTGCCGCGCAAGGTGTCTATACCCAGGCGTTTCACCCCCTCTACAAAGGCACGCATGTCATCGGAGTTGAACATGGGGTCAAAGCCTCCTACGCAATAGATACTGCCGTTGAGGGTGCCCTCGCTGATAGTGCCGGTGTATTTCAGGCGTGTGATATAACGGTGCGACCCTCCCAGGCGGTCGATAGCGGTGACAGCAGTGATCAGTTTCATGGTAGATGCGGGCCGCATCATCTGTCGCTCGTTGTGTCTGAACAGTATGCTGTCAGCGGTGAGGTCATACACCATCATCGCCATTTGCGAGGTCTCAAGCAATTTGTCTTCCAGCAGTTCTCCCAACGCATGCTGTACGTTCTGCGGCCAGGGCAGTGCTTCTGTCACCGTGTCTGTCATGCAGCAGATGGCAGACAGCAGGGTGTCTGTGCTGTTGCTGTCTGTCGAAGATGTGTCAACGGGCGTAAGACTCATGGTGTCGTCATTGCCGACAGGCTCATCTTGCGCTGTAACGGTGAGGACATTACACCATAGGACAATCCATATAAGCAGGTATCGTGTCATTGTCTGTGCGGTTTTGGGGATGCTCTCTCTTCTCGGCAGGGTGCATCATTCGTACTACAAATATATACATAAAAACGCGTACGGGAAAGAAAAAGCAGGGCGGATTGTTGCAGAATAGATAAAAATGGTTACTTTTGCATCTGTTACGGCGTGCCGGTGTGTATGCACGCCCTCTATGGAATATGGTTTACAAGTATGATTTTCTCATTATCGGTGCAGGAGTTGCCGGTATGAGCTATGCCTTGAAAGTGGCAAAGGCACACAAAGGCAAGGTGTGTATGATATGCAAGACATCGCTGGATGAGGCAAACACTTCGTTTGCGCAGGGTGGTGTGGCATCTGTAACCAATAAGGCTATTGACAATTTTGACAAGCATATCGAGGATACCATGATTGCCGGTGACTATATCAGTGACCCGAAGGCTGTGGAACAGGTGGTGAAAAACGCTCCCCAACAGATTGAAGAGCTGGCAGGGTGGGGCGTGAATTTCGACAGGAAGGAAGACGGAACCTACGACTTGCACCGTGAGGGGGGGCATTCTGAATTCAGAATACTGCATCATGCGGATGACACCGGCGCCGAGATACAGCGCGGACTGATGGCGGCTGTGCGCAGCAATCCCGACATCACCGTCAAGGAGAATCATTTTGCCGTGGAGATAATCACACAGCACCATCTGGGAGCACGTGTCACCCGACGCACTCCATACATATATTGTTACGGTGCCTACGTGCTGAATCCTGATACAGAAAAGGTGGATACCTATCTTGCCAAAGTTACCGTGATGTGTACGGGCGGCTGCGGTGCCGTATATCAGAGCACCACCAATCCTGTGATTGCCACCGGTGACGGCGTGGCGATGGTGTACCGTGCCAAGGGCACGGTGGCAGACATGGAGTTTGTGCAGTTCCATCCCACAGCCCTCTATCATCCGGGGGAAACCCATCCCGCCTTCCTTATCACCGAGGCCATGCGCGGCTATGGCGGTGTGCTTCGTCTGCCCAACGGCAAGTCGTTCATGGAGAAGTACGACGAGCGTCTGTCGTTGGCTCCCCGTGATATCGTGGCGCGGGCGATTGACAAGGAGATGAAGAAGCATGGCATCGACCATGTATGTCTGGACGTGACTCATAAGGATGCTTCTGAAACAAGGCATCACTTCCCGAATATCTATACCAAATGCAAGTCTATAGGTATTGACATTACTACTGATTACATTCCTGTGCGCCCTGCTGCTCACTATATGTGCGGAGGCATCAAGGTGGATTTGAACGGACAGTCGTCGATAGAGCGGCTCTATGCCTTGGGCGAATGCTCGTGTACCGGACTGCACGGCGGCAACCGCCTGGCAAGCAACTCGCTGATAGAGGCTGTGGTGTATGCAGACGCTGCCGCCAGGCACTCGCTGGCGCATGTGGACGAGTACGACTTCAACGAGAACGTGCCGCAGTGGAATGATGAGGGCACCATGACCAATGAGGAGAAGGTGCTGATAACGCAGAGCGTGAAGGAGGTGGGACAAATCATGTCCAACTACGTGGGCATCGTGCGCTCCGACCTGCGACTGCACCGTGCGTGGAATCGTTTGGACATGCTCTATGAAGAAACCGAAAACCTGTTCAAACGCGTGAAGGCAAGCAAGGATATCTGCGAACTGCGCAATATGATCAATGTGGGTTATCTTATCACCCGCTGGGCAATAGAGCGTAAGGAGTGCCGTGGCTTGCACTATACCACCGACTATCCCCTGCACGCATACGACAAGAAATAGGAAACGGCCTTTTCAGCGTATCTTCAGCCTTCCCCATACTCCGCGCATCACCATCCACAGGTGCATCAGCAGGGTGTGGGGAAGTCCGTAATGGCGTTTCATCACACGGAAACGCTCTTTGAGCGAGGCACGGTGGTGCACGGTGCTCTGTCCCTCTTCCATATAGAGTGCCACGGTGAGCCGGGTGTTGACGATGGGCAGGTGCCGATGTGCCGCCTCCTTCATCACGCGGATGCACCAATCCACATCGGCAGAATAGCGGTAATGCAGGTCGTAGGGCTGGGAACGGGCAATGTCAGTACGCGCATAGAACGCCTGGTGGCACACCAGCATGCCGCGGCAGAAGGAGCGCCACGAAAGGGTATGTGGCGGCGTGTGGTGCCGCTTGCGCAGCAGTTTTCCGTTGCCATCGGTAATCAGCGTATAGCCGTAAAGCACGGCGGGTAGCGTCTGTGGCGTGTAGTCGTCCAAACGGCATCGGCGCACTATGTCGTCCAGCGTGTGGGCGTTTGGCAGGCAGTCGCCTGCATTCAGGAAAAGTACGTAGTTGCCCGTGGCACGTGCCAATCCCTTGTTCATGGCATCATAGAGTCCCTTGTCGGGTTCGCTCCACATCCTTATATGGTGGGGTGATGCCGCCCGCTGCTCCATGTATTCCTTTATCATCCCTACCGTGCCGTCGGCAGAGGCTCCATCTACCAGCAGATGCTCCACATGAGGGTATTGTTGTGACGCCACACTCTGCAGGGTGCGTGGCAGACAGGCACCGGCATTGAAGGTGATGGTGACAATGGAGAAGGTAATCATATACTGTAATGCTTGAAAGCGAGTGCCTGGTTATATACCTCGATGTAGCGCAGGGCCACGGCGGTTTGCGAATAGGTGGTCACTACTTTTCTTACTGCCTGTTCCGCAAGGTTGTTGTCTGTAGTGTGCTGAAGTGTCCATAATATTCCTTGTGCCAGTGATGCGGAGTCACGATAGTCGGCTACATACCCGTTTTTCTGGTGGTCTATCATCTCAGGTATGCCTCCTGTCTTGAAACCTACGCAGGGCACGCCACATGCCATTGCCTCCATGATAGTGTTGGGCAGGTTGTCCTCCACCGATGGCAGTACGAACACGTCGGCGGTGTTGTATGCCTCCACAATCCGTTTGTCGTCTGCAATATATCCCAAGGGCACCACGGGCAAGGGTAGCAGGGGGATGATGTCTTCGGCATGGCCGCCCATCACCGCCACCACTGTATCTTCCCTGAACTGGGGTTGCTGCTGCACCATGATGTTTAGAGCCTCTGCCAGGTAATCCATGCCCTTGCGCTTGTCGGTCACCTTCTGTGCGCAGAACAGGATTACCCTTTTGCCTTCGGGCAGGTTGAACGCCTTTCGGACTTCGCTCTTTTCTGTGGGTCTGAATACGTGTGTGTCGATGGCATTGGGAATGGCTGATATGTGTTGTCCCGCCAACAGCGCGCTCTGCCTGGCTTCTGCCGCCAGCCATTTGCTGCAGGCAACGTAGGAGATGGCGTGCCCGTTGAGCATCGCCTGCTTGCGCCTCCATATCTTGGCGGACAGGTCGTTCTCTCCGCCGCCTCCGGGCAGCAGTTTGCATTCCTTGCATTGCCCCTTGTAGCGGTAGCAGCCATTGCTGTAGTGGCAGATGGCTGTGGCGGGCCATATATCGTGCATGGTCCATACCACGGGCTTGCCGCTTTCGAGTATCTTCCTGATGTCGCGCAGCGACAGCATTCCCTGGTTTATCCAGTGCAGATGGATGATGTCTGCGTCTTGGAATGCCTTGGTCTTCGTGATGTCTGTACCGCTGTTGGCGATGTCAATCTCAAACAGATGGTCGCGGTTGAACTTGCGGTTGAGATAGATGATGAGCCGTTCCCATAGAAAGTGGCGCCTGCCCATGATGCCGTTGCCCAGCTCTTCCACCGAGATGTTGTCGGTGTCTTTCTGGCGTACCAGCATCCTTGCCTTTACCCCGTTGTTGTTCAGTGCCTCCATCAGTCGGTAGGCAGCCACGGCGGCTCCTCCCGTCTTGTCGCTTGTGCTTACTATCAGTACTCTCATATTCGGCGTTTCCTTTGTATGCAGGTGAGGGCTTGTCGCTTTCACCTACATACAAAGGTACTCATTTCTGTGGTTTTGTGTGCTTGGGAAATGGAAAAAATGCGCGGGAAGACGGAAAAAAACGCAGGATTTGCTAAATTTGCAGGTGGCAGGCGGCAAGTGACCGGATGCAGGGGGTGACAGGAGGGTGGCTTACCTGTATCCTGAGGTGACGGCGCGACGCCTTTGCTCCTTGGCTTCTGAACTCTTGAATCTTTTTTTAATATATAGAACATAACATGAAAATGACCAACGAAGAACTGATGCGCAGGGCCATCCGCTTGGCTGAGCAGAGTGTGGCAGAGGGCGGCGGACCCTTTGGAGCGGTAATAGCGCGGAGAGGCGAGTTGATAGCCGAGGCGTCCAACCATGTGGTGCCCCATTGCGACCCTACTGCCCATGCCGAGGTGAGTTGTATCAGAGAGGCGTGCCGCAAACTGGGCACATTCAATCTGGAAGGGTGTGATATCTATACCTCGTGCGAACCCTGTCCCATGTGCCTTGGCGCTATCTATTGGGCGCATCTGGACAAGATATATTATGCCAATAACCGGAAGGATGCGGCAGCCATCGGGTTCGACGACGATTTCATCTACCGTGAACTTGACCTGCCTGTGGAGCAGCGTCACAAGCAGATGCAGCTGCTGTTGCCCGAAGAGGCCAAAAGAGCTTTTGAGATGTGGCGGCAGAAGAGCGACAAGGATGCCTATTGAAAGTGCGGAAATGATGAAAAAACATGTTGTGTGCGCACACAATGCTTGATTTAAATCAAGAATAATGTATGTTTTCGTATGATTTCTTGCATAATTCATGGTGCGGTGAGGATGAATGACTAACTTTGCATTGTCAAAAGGTTAATAAGATTGTTTTAGGTTAGTAGTATATTTATAGTTTTAGGTTTTTAGTTATTGGTAAAAAGAAAGTTTGAATGTGGATAACAAGGTCGCCGTGAGGCTCCCTAAACTTTCTTATTTTGAAATGTAACACTAAATATTGAAGGATTTTTAGTTTAACATAGGCTTGAGTGCCGCTGCTCGTTGATGAGTAGTGGCATTCTTTTTTTTGCCCCTCTTTCAGTTGTAAGGTGTATTTTGCAAAAGGGTGACAAATATGGGGCCAGTCCGAAAAGCCGGTTGCAAGACTCCATTCATGCACACAGTTCAGTAAGCCTGAACCCACATATTCCTTTCTGAGGCTTCCGCGTGACAACGTGACAACGATATATACAGGAAATCCCTATAACGGGAAATTCGTTTACTACGCGTAGTAAACGAATTTCCTTTTCCGTGAAAGTTATATATAATATGTTGTCACGTTGTCACGCCTCCCGCCTTCAACCCTCATCGCAGATACCTGCATTGCCCGTCGCAGATACCTGCATTGCCCGTCGCAGATACCTGCGTTGTCCATCGCAGATACCTGCGGAAAGACCGTTTGCAGCCTCCTGTGACTATGACTGAATTTACTTCACAGATTATTTGTTTATTTACTGCTTTACTTCACATATCCTGTATTGTTTTCCTAAGATGCTTTACAGTGTCATTTGTCTTTCCTTTTACCGGTTACAATGGAACCCCATTGCGTCCTCAAAACGAAAATATGCATTTTCCAGTGGCGAATATATGAAAAGTGTAAAAAATGCGTGTAAAATAGAAATAAAACTTTGGGTGGGCAAAAAGAAAATCGTAACTTTGTGGGGTCAATGTCGCGGCTGTTGTCGTGCTGACAAGGTAAAGGATTTACAAATTAACGTCAAAATAATTTATAGATTATGGTAAGTTACAAATCATTGGGCTTGGTGAATACCAAGGAGATGTTCAAGCGCGCCATCAACGGCGGTTATGCTGTACCCGCATTCAATTTCAACAACATGGAGCAGTTGCAGGCCATCGTGAAGGCTTCTTCCGATCTGAAGTCGCCTGTTATCCTGCAGGTTTCTAAGGGAGCTCGCAACTATGCCAACCAGACCTTGCTGCAGTACATGGCGCAGGGTGCCGTGGCTTATGCCAAGGAACTGGGTTGTGAGCATCCTGAGATAGCACTTCACCTGGATCATGGTGACAGTTTTGAACTCTGCAAGAGTTGTGTGGATATGGGCTTCTCATCTGTGATGATCGACGGTTCAAGCCTCCCCTACGAAGAGAATATCGCTCTCACCAAGAAGGTGGTGGAGTATGCACATCAGTTCGACGTTACTGTTGAGGGAGAGCTGGGTGTATTGGCAGGTGTAGAAGACGAGGTAAGTGCTGCAGAGAGCCATTATACCAAGCCTGAGGAGGTGATAGATTTCGTGAGTCGCACAGGTGTTGACTCGCTCGCCATCTCCATCGGTACCAGCCACGGAGCCTACAAGTTCACCCCCGAACAGTGCACCCGTGACCCCAAGACCGGCAAGCTGGTTCCTCCTCCATTGGCATTCGACGTGCTTGATGAGATTATGAAGAAACTCCCCGGCTTCCCCATCGTGCTCCACGGTTCTTCTTCTGTACCTCAGGAGTATGTTGACATGATCAACCAGTATGGCGGCAAGATGCCCGATGCAGTGGGTATTCCCGAGGAGCAGTTGCGCAAGGCTTCCAACAGTGCCGTATGCAAAATCAATATCGACTCTGACTCGCGTCTGGCATTCACCGCTGCCGTGCGCAAGACTTTGGCTGAGAAGCCCGGCGAGTTCGACCCACGCAAGTACTGCGGACCTGCCCGTGATGAGATGGAGAAGATGTATCGCCACAAGATTGTAGAGGTGCTCGGCTCCGACAACAAGTTGGCTGAGTAATCCGCCGTGCACATGCGGGGCGCAAGCCGCCCGCATTGATACGAAACAGGGGGACTGTATCTCTGGTATAAGTCAGGATGCAGTCCCCTTTTTTGCTGTTGTTCAAAATCTGAAAAATTCTTGATTTACTGTCCTGAATTTAACGTATGGGGTGTAAATTCCAGGCATTGCATTAACAGAAGTTTGCAAATGGAGGAGCATGCTTATCAGGCAGAGAGGCATCTTGTGTGCTCCCTAACCACGGGCGTTTGATTTTGCAGAGGGAGGCCCATGTCGGGGTACAAAGGGAAATATTTGGGCGTTTATTGTGTCTAAAAGAAAGAAAATCATTACCTTTACGCCTAAATAAAGCGATTCTATGAAATATCCCATTGGCATACAAACGTTTGAAGAGATAGTCACCGAGGACTTTGTCTATGTTGACAAGACGGCCTTGGTGCACAAGATGGCCGCTGAGGGTAAGGTTTATTTCCTCAGTCGTCCGCGCCGTTTCGGCAAGAGTCTGCTGGTCTCCACTTTGGATTGCTATTTCCGGGGAAGGAAAGACCTGTTCAAGGGCTTGGCAATAGAGCAGTTGGAAGCGGAGTGGACGGAATATCCCGTGTTCCGAATCGACTTCAACGGGTGCAACTTTGCACTTCCCCATGCTTTGGAAGAGGCGATAGAGGTGTTTCTCAGCGACTATGAACAGCGCTACGGACTTGCACCTGCCACCAAGGACTTGGGACTTCGCTTCAGGGCACTGATAAGGGGTGTGCATGAGAAGACGGGGCAAAAGGCGGTGGTGCTGATAGACGAGTATGACAAGCCTTTATTGGATGTGCTGGATCAGGAAAACCTTTCTTATCCTGTCAATGAGGATAAATCAATCACTTATGAGGAGCATAACCGCAATGTGCTCAAGGGTTTTTATTCCGTGTTCAAGTTGGCCGACGAGCATCTGCGCTTTGTGCTGCTCACGGGTGTCACCAAGTTTTCGCAGATAAGCGTGTTCAGCGGCTTCAACCAGCCCAGCGACCTCAGTTCTGCGCCTGACTATGAGGCCCTCTGCGGCATCACCAAGGAAGAGATGCTCAACGTTTTCAAGGAGCCTATAGCGTCGATGGCGCAGAAGTATGGAATGTCTTATGATGAGATGGTCCAGGAACTGACCAGGCAATACGACGGCTATCATTTCGGCGAGAGGATGGTGGACATCTTCAATCCGTTCAGCCTGCTCAACTGTTTCAGCCAGCAGCAAATCCGCGACTTCTGGTTTGCCTCAGGCACTCCCACCTATCTCGTGCGCCTGCTGCAGCACAGCAGTGAGAATATCAACGAACTGGTGGGGAAATACTACGACGCCTCAGAGTTTGTGAACTACAAGGCGGATGTGGAGAAGCCCCTGCCCATGATCTATCAGAGCGGCTATCTCACCATCAAGGGCTTCAAGCCCCGCCGCAACGCCTACCTGCTCGACTTTCCCAATGCCGAGGTGCGCAACGGTTTCGTGGATGTTTTGGCGGCTGGCTACTTCAAGGAACCCGGGCTGACCCACACCAACTGGCTGATGGAAGTGTCGGATGCCTTGGAGGAGGGCGACATAGAAACCTTTATGAAGAAGATGGTCTCGCTGCTTGGTGCCACCACTTACCGCTTCCGCCACAAGAACGACCCGATAGACTGCGAGCGCTATTTCCACTACACTTTCTACCTCATCTTGCAGATGATAGGCAAGTACAACACGATGGTGGAGAAGGAGACGAGCGAGGGGCGCATTGACTGTGTCATCGAATGTCCCGAGCATGTGTATATCCTGGAGTTCAAGCTCGATGGCAGTGCCGACGATGCGCTGAAGCAGATAGAGGACAAGGGCTATGCCAGGCCCTACGCCGCCGACAAGCGTCCCGTGCATCTCATCGGCATCAACTTCTCTTCAGAGAAAGGAAACATAGAAGAGGTGAGAACGGTTCTGATGCCCTCCTGAAGAAGATATAAAGAAGGGAGAGTGCAGCCCCCTATATAGGATGGAGGTGTGCATTTTGACGCACCTCCTTGAATCCTTCCCCCCCAGAGGGTAGGGGGAATTGACCCTGAAACTGTTTACTTCGGCTGTTCGGCCTCCAGTTTGTTCACTGCGCCTGTGGTGGGGTTCAGTATCACTCGGGTGGTGTATTTCTTGTTGAACAGGTCACCACTTAGCAATTCTGTATAGCCGTATTGGGCAGCGTGCAGTTCAAATGAACCCATGGGTTTGGTGCCTTTTAGGATGGAAACCTTGATTTTTCCCGGTACATTCACATAGATGCCGTCCTCTTCCTCCTTTTTCTTTTTGTTCCTGGCGTTTTTCTCCGCTTCAGAAGGAACAGTGTTCAGATTATCTATACATATATAATAGGGGGCACCTGAGAGGTCGTCGCTGTCAATCAATCCCCGCTGCATGGACAGGCGGAACAGCACTTCCTTGTCTGTACCCGGAACGGGACAGTAGGTGAGGATGTGTTCAGTGGTATCTTTGCGTATGGTGCCTTTGAACATGGAAGTCAGGGCCTCGTCCTGTTCGTCCAGTTGCTGCAGCATCAGGCGCAGCTGTTCCCCGTCTTTGGGCATGAAGTCGGCCTGTCCTTTGGTGAGCAGACTTTTGCTTTCGCGTATGTCGTAGATTTCCTGTGCCACGAGTTCTGCCATCTTGGCGGTGCTCCCGGCAGACAGGATATCCGCATTGAGCAGTGCTTTGGGATTGGTTGGCTCTTTTCTTTTGGCGGGTTCAAAAGTCCTGGGCTGGGTGACGGTTGAGGGTAGGGCATTGAGGGCCAGCAGAATACCGTCATCGCCAATCACCATGTTGGATGCATTGCTCTTGGCGTTGAACTTTACGGCAAAGCATTTGGCGGTATCTGGTTGTGCAAACGAGGTTAGTCCCAGTGAGAGAACGCGATGAGAGGTTTCACTCTCCCCCTTTACGTCTTGTAGGCTCAAATATTTTCGTGCGTACTGCGATAGTTCTCCCGGAGTGTAGGTGGTCTTTTCTACCAGTACGCTGATGCGTAAAGCTGTCTTGGGGAGGTAATAAACTGCGCCTTCGGTGGTTTGTCCCGGGCGGTATTTGCTTATCATTGTCTGTGCGCTTGCCGATGTGAAGAGCGTCAGTGCGGTTCCAAGAACTAACGTTTTTATCATGGTCTTTCGTGTGTCGGAATGATAGTTTATTCTTTTTTGTAGAGTATTTTGAATGCAGCAGGCAGACAGTGAATGATATCGGAGGCCGTGACGCTCTCCATACCCAGTTCCTCTGCCGCCAGGTCGCCTGCCAGTCCGTGCAGATATACTGCCACCATGCAGGCGTTGCCGTGCTTGTAGCCCCGTGCCAGCAGTGCCGTGAGGATGCCCGTAAGCACATCTCCGCTGCCTGCCGTTGCCATTCCTGCATTGCCGGTAGTGTTGAACCTTACCTTGCCGTCGGGCATGCAGATGGCGGTGTGGTGTCCTTTCAGTATGATGTAGCCGTGCATCTTCTTTGCCATGTTGATGGCTTTGGTCAGTCGCTCATAGCTGTCGCTGCTCTGTCCTGCCAGTCGGTCAAACTCCTTGACGTGGGGTGTCATGATGATGTCCTTGGGCAACTGTTGTATCCATGCCCTGTGGTTTGCCAGTATGTTCAGTGCGTCGGCATCCGCCACGATGGGGCATTGCGTGCGCCTTAATTGGGCAATCAAGGCTATCGAAGTCTGCTCGTTGGTGCCCAGTCCCGGTCCTATGCCCATGGCATTGAAGTCTTCTGTTTCCACGGGTTCGGTGAAGATGGTCTCTTCCTGGTCCAGTTGTATCACAGCTTCGGGCACTGCCATCTGCAAAATCATGTTGTTGCGCTTGGGACAGTGCACGGTCAACTTGCCCACGCCCGAGCGCAGGCAGGCTTTGGCTGCAAGTATGGCTGCACCCCCCATGCCGTAGCTTCCTGCCACCAGCAGGGCATGTCCCATCGTTCCCTTGTGTGCAAAGGGGCTGCGGGGGAGCATCATCTGCTGTATCTCCGTCTTTCCGATAGTGGAGAAATCTGCTTCCATCTGTTCCGTTCCCTCGGCGCTTAACTTGATGTCAAGTGTCTCCAGTTGTCCAATGAAAACCTGGTTTTCTGGAAAGAAGAACGAGAGTTTGGGCTGTTGCAGGGTGAATGTATAGTCAGCTCGGATGATGTTTGCCCTTACATTGTAGGTGTTGTCTTCTGTCATCAGTCCTGAAGGAACGTCAATGCTCACCACTTGTGCCGGCGAGGCGTTGATGTATTTCACCAAAGAGGCGAAACCGCCGGCTAAAGGCTTGCTCAGGCCTGAACCGAACAGCCCGTCAATCACCAGCATGTCGCGCTGCAACTGGGGCGGGTCGAACTCTTGTGTCACCTCAGTGAAGGCTTCAACCTTCTTGCATTCCCCGATGCGCTGCCTGTTGATGGCACAGTCGGCGGAGAGCTTGTCGCTGATATTGAACAGGAACACCTGTACCCGATAGCCCAGTTCCGCCAGCAGACGCGCCACGGCCAATGCATCGCCACCATTGTTTCCAGGTCCGGCAAAAACCATCACAAGGGTAGAGGCATGCCACCTGACGGTGATAGCACGTACTATCGCCTTGGCAGCCCGTTCCATCAGATTGATTGATTCGATGGGTTCGTGGGTGATGGTGTAATTGTCTAATTCCTTTATTTGGTGACTTGTGAAGATTTTCATCACTGCAAAAATAGCGATAATCCATTGAACAGCAAAATAATTGCACGCCAAATTTAGTGTAATCCGATTTTTTACATTACCTTTGCAGGCAAGAACAATCAATAGAATCATGAAGGAATTGCAGTTGAAATACGGTTGTAACCCCAACCAGAAGCCCTCGCGCATTTTTATGGCCGAGGGAGAATTGCCCATTGAAGTGCTTAACGGACGTCCGGGATACATCAACTTCCTCGACGCTTTCAACTCTTGGCAGTTGGTAAAAGAGCTCAAGGAGGCGACGGGATTGCCTGCGGCAGCCTCGTTCAAGCACGTCTCGCCGGCAGGTGCTGCAGTGGGATTGCCCTTGAGCGACACTCTGAAGAAAGTGTATTTTGTGGATGACCTTGGTGTGGAACTTTCGCCCATTGCCTGCGCTTATGCCCGTGCCCGTGGTGCTGACCGCATGAGCTCTTACGGTGACTTTGTGGCACTGAGCGATACCTGCGATGTGGCTACAGCCCTGCTGGTAAAGCGTGAGGTGAGCGATGGCGTGATAGCTCCCGACTATACCCCCGAGGCATTGGAGATACTGAAGGAGAAACGCAAGGGTACGTACAACGTAATCAAGATGGATGTGAACTATGTGCCCGAAGCCATCGAACGCAAACAGGTGTATGGCATCACCTTCGAGCAGGGCAGAAACGAGGTGAAACTCAACGATGAGGCCCTCTTCGCCAATATGCCCACGCAGAACAAGAGCTTCAGCGAGGAGGCAAAGCGCGACCTGATGATTGCCCTCATTACTCTGAAATACACGCAGAGCAACTCGGTGTGCTACGTGAAGGACGGGCAGGCAATAGGCATCGGTGCCGGACAGCAGAGCCGCATCCACTGCACCCGACTGGCAGGCAACAAGGCTGATATATGGTGGCTGCGCCAGCATCCCAAGGTGATGAATCTTCCGTTTGCTGATAAGATACGCCGTGCCGACCGTGACAATACTATCGATGTATATATATCTGACGACTATGAGGACGTGCTGGCAGAGGGAACCTGGCAGATGTTCTTCAAGGAAAAACCCGAACCGCTGACACGTGAGGAGAAAAAGGCATGGATAGCACGGAATACAGCCGTGTCGCTGGGCAGCGATGCTTTCTTCCCCTTCGGTGACAATATAGAGCGTGCCCACAAGAGCGGTGTACAGTATATTGCCCAGGCAGGCGGTTCCGTACGTGACGACAACGTGATTGAGACCTGTGACAAATACGGTATCGCCATGGCATTCACCGGTGTACGCCTGTTCCACCATTGATATATTGATTGATGTCGGCACAGTTGCCCATCTCTTTTCATACCCTACAAAACACCAACCAGATGAACGACGACGATTTCAGTGCCATTCTTGAACATGGCATCAACTTTGGCAAGGGTGGACAAAGGTCCACGGGAGACGATGGCAAGGTGAAGACCAAAGCCAAGAAAAAGAAATACATCACCGGGGCACATGGCAGCGGTTCGGCGCGGCAGAAAGCCAAATACCGCGAGCAGCGTGCCAACAGACACAAGTAACCAATGATAAGGCGGTTGTTGTCCACTGTGGACGGCAACCGCCTGTTGTTTTTGCATGTAATGGCGCAGAGCAAAAAACAAAGTAGAATATCAAAATTAAATATAGAAGTTCATCTGCTCTTTTCCCTTTTTTGTCTAATTTTGCTGTTGAATAATCTTTAGAAACTGCGGGAGAGCATAGACCGGTTGCAGACAGACTTACTAATTTTGCGAGGTTCGCAAATCTCAAATAATATATAACCTAAATAACAAACCAAAATGATGAAGAAATTTTTTACTCTTGCAGCATTTGTCCTGCTCGCTGTGATGCAGGTCAATGCACAGACAGAAGTGAGAAGGACATGGGACTTCCGGAAAGGATGGAGTTCTGCCACCATCGACAATCTCTATGCCGATATGGAACAGAACGGTGCCACCACTCACTGGCGTGACTATGAGAGCGATGCCACGCAGGCATCCAAGTATGGCGACACCTTCTGGTCTGCCAGCACCGTTTATACCGATGAAAACGGTAATGCCATGACCAATGTAAGCGGAGAGGACATCATTATCCCCGAACTGGAGGGACTGAATGTTACAGGTGTCAAAGCCAAGGGATTTGTCATCGCTTGCGGTTACGGACAGTCTGAGTATGCCGACAGTCCCAACGGCATGTATCCTTACGGTAATGACTTTGTATGGCTCAACGGAAAAAGTCTGGTCATCAAGATTCCTGCTGCGCTCAAGGGAGATTCCTTGCGTATCGGTGTGGAGTCGCATAAAAACACGGAAGCACGTGGTATCAATGTGAGCGTAGGCGGAACCACTCTGACTCCAGAGCGAGGAAACCAGACCCCCACTACATTCAACGAGGTGATGTACATGATTCCCGATGATACTCCCGGCGTGGAGGACTATGCTGAGGTGACCATCAAGACCACCAACGGTTGCCACCTGTATTATATCATCGTGGGTGAGGGAGACGAACCCCAAAGCGCCACACGCACCATCGCATATCTGCATGCCGGTGATGCCGCTTCAGAGGCTGCATACAATCTGATGCAGGGCGATGAGAACAATGTGATTACTGCCATCAACGTGGAGACAGAAGCCGATAAGGTGACACAGGCTGCTCTTTCCGCATACGATGTGACGGTGCTCAGTTCGTCGATTCCTGCCGATAATGCTGTGGTGACTGACATAAGTGATATCATGCCTTGGATTCCCGTGCTCAACCTCAATCCTTCTCTTTACAGTACATGGAAATACGGGTCTGCACAGGCTACGGATGCCACCTTCCTTTATACAGGTGCAGCCAAAAACAACCTGTTCTCGGGAGAGTTTGAAAACCTCTTTGAAACAGAAGCAAATCCCGGTGACTATATTCTGGGTATCTCAAATGAAACACCGCTTACCGCTGTGACTCTGAACGACCACTTTGCCAATGATGCACTGCTTGGTGTGGTGGCTACTGCTGATGGTGGTGCTGACAGTACCAAGGTGTTGGCTCACGCACATTATCCCTCACACAACGGTTACATCTTCCTGCCTTATACCAATGAGGTGCTGGCAGATGCCATGTCGGCAGATGATGCCCTTCTGCTCATCAACAACGCACTGAGCATACTGCGCAGCGGCAAGTCTGAGATAACCGCTACTCCTGCTCCTGCATTCAGTATGGAGTACAAGGATCGCAATACCAACGTAACCATTACTTGTCCCAACAAGAATGCACGCATCTTCTACACCATCGACGGTACAACTCCTTCTACCTCAAGTCTGCTTTATGATGGTGTGTTCAACCTCGCTGCAGAGACCACCGTGAAGGCTATTGCCATAGCAGAGGGCTATCTTGAGAGTGATATTGCTGAGACCGTGGTGCTGATGAAGGACCAGACAAAACTGCCCAAGGTGAACATGGAGTTCCAGGATGCAAAGACCATCGTCACCCTGACTACCGAGACTCCCGATGCTAAACTGTACTACAACTTTGTGGGCAGGACCGACACCTTGGCTTCAAGTGTATATACAGAGCCTTTGGTACTTACCGAGAGCCGTGACATCACTGTACATGCCATCAGCGATGTGACCGTACTGAGTGAGCCTGCCACCGTCAAGATTGTCATCAAGGACGCCAAGGTGCGCGTGGATGTGGCTGCCCACATGGATGCCAACCCCACAGATTTCAATGGTGGAAGCACCTCTACCGCTTACTACTTCTCCTGGGGCAAGGACAAAGCGGCATATCCTTACTGGGATGAGAGTTCTGATCCTATCTATGAGAAAGACGCAGAAGGTAATGATGTGCTCGTAGGCTGGACAAGGATGAATCCGGAGGAGGTGAATGACTTCGGCAATGGCTGGAAGGTTGTTTCCCGTGGCCATGTGATGATTTGGGAGAACATCAAGCCTGGAAACACTCCCGGTGACGGTAGTGCATACAACCCTGCTACAGCGGCTGACTATAGCGAACTGCTGACCAACTATTACATCAATATCGGCGAGTGGAACACCGCTTATCCACGCAATGGTGTGATTGCAACCACACAGAAGATTGCCGGTCCGTTTGATGTGGTAAGCCTCATCTCTAATGGCAACAGTGCCGGTTCTCCGCAACTCGTATTCGAGGTTTCTGCTGACAGTACTAACTGGGAGCAGCTTGGCGACACCGCTTTCCTCGCTACACAGCGTCTCTACAAGAAGGTGGTTCGCAGTTACGAGGGAACTGACGAGGTTTATTTCCGTACCCGCATCGCTGAAGGCAACAGCAAGGCAGGCTATTATGATATCTATATCATGAAGGATGGTGAGCAGTCAGCAGCTCTCAAGGCACAGATGGATGCCGACTATCAGGCAGTGATTACAGGTATCGAGAATGTGAACAGCAGTAACAAGGTGGCTACCGTGCTCCGCACCGAGGTGTACAGTATCAACGGTACCCGTTGCAATGCTGTGGGCAAGGGTCTGAACATCGTGAAGCAGATGATGAGCGATGCTACCGTGCGCACGCAAAAGGTAGTAGTGAAATAAGCAACAGAACCTACAGGTCAATAAAGGGCGGGTCGTCAAGGTCCGCCCTTTTTTCATGGATATGGCAGAGTAAAGACTTAGAAACACTTTTGGAATGCATAATTTTGTTGTTTCAGCCATTTACAATATCTTTGCAATGTCATTCAGACAAATATGCTACAATCGACAAGGTAAGTGAGCATTTGCCGGCATTGCACTCAATCATAAGAAGGATGATGGATAATTACAATTGCAAATCGTTTCCACAAATGTTGGAAGGCAAAAAGATTTTGTATGTGCACGGTTTCGCTTCGTCTGGCAGATCGGGCACAGTGACAGGGTTGCGACAACTCTTCCCCTCTGCCACAGTGGTGGCACCCGATGTGCCTATTCATCCGCAGGAGGCGGTAGAACTGTTGCAAAAGGTGTGTAGCGAAGAACAGCCGCACCTGATTGTCGGAACCTCCATGGGTGGCATGTACACAGAGATGCTGTCGGGATATGACCGCATCGTGGTCAATCCTGCCTTCAGAATGGGCGAAACCATCTCCAAACACAATATGCTGGGCAAGGTAACCTTTATGAATCCTCGGGCTGACGGTGTACAGGAATTTATCATGACCAAGCAGTTGCAGGCGGAATACAAGGACATCTGTTCACGCTGCTTTGCCCATGCTGCAGAGGAAGACAAGCATGTGTGGGGACTCTTCGGACTGGAAGATACCACCGTAGATACCTATGATCTCTTTGCCTCCCATTATTCCAAGGCCCTTCATTTTCATGGCGAGCACCGACTTAATGACAGCACGTTGTTGCACAGCGTGGTACCTGTGGTAAGATGGATAGACGACGCGCAGGAACACAGACAGCGGAATGTGATATATATCAATATTCCCAAGACGATGGAGCATGGCGGACAACCTCGCCCCAGTCTGCTCAAGGCTTACCGTATGCTGATAGAAAACTACGAGGTGATTCCCGTTGCCCCGTTGCCCACCAACCATCCGGAACAGGCAGCCAGAATGCAGGAATGGGTCTTTGAAACCCTTGGTGTGGCGGCATGGAACAAGTTGATACTTACCAATCGTAAGGACTTGCTCATAGGTGATTACCTGATTGATGCTACCGATACCGATGGAGCTGCCGGTTTTATGGGAACATTGATTCCCTTCGGCTCGGATACCTTCAAGACTTGGGATGACGTGATAGAGAATTTCAGCCGATTGGGAGGACAATAATCATAGCGGAGGAGGAATACCATGGAGGTTGTCAGAAGGATTCTCAAGAACATAGCACGTTGGTTGGGGGCGGTGTTCACACCCATACGCAAGAATGCAGCATTCTTCGTGTTCATGTATGTGCTGGGCTATATGTGCATCTTGTGGGGTCCTCAGTACCCTTCGGGTGCAGGCCATCTGGAACTCTTTCTTGACCTATACGTGATATGCCTGCTGCTGGCATTGATACCCTGGCACTTCAGACGTTGGTTCAGAGCGATACTCTACGTTATCTTTTACACTACATCCGTGGTGGACATGTATTGCATGGTGAAGTTCGGTTCTTCTTTTTCGCCTACCATGCTGCTGCTTGTCAGTGAAACCACAGGACAGGAAGCTGCGGAGTTTCTCAGGGCTTATCTGACGCTTGAACTGCTGAGCACACGTTTGGGGTGGGTATTGCTGCTCTTGCTGGTGCACATTATCTATAGTATTGTGATGTTGTGGATACGCGGTCGCAACTATCATCCGCGCATACCCCATGTCAACCTGCTAAAGATTCGTTCTGTCGTTCTGCCGGTGATGGGTGTACTCACTGTTCTGCTGTTCAATTATTGCATAGATGAGCGTTTGCAGAACAAGAAATCCTTTGTAAGACTGATGGGATATAAAACCATCGGACAGGTGGAGCGTGAGTTTGTCAATGAAGACAAAGTGGAACTTTATCTGCCCATATACCGCTTTGTATTCAGCATCTTTAGTAATGAACTGGCAGCTGCACAGATAGACCGACTGAAACAATCGGTGGGCAGTGACAAGGTGGATAGCTGTTCTTTCCGTTCCCCGAATATTGTGCTGGTTATCGGAGAGAGTTACAACCGTCATCACTCGCAACTCTATGGTTATGACAAGCCTACCACCCCCCTGCAGATGCAACGCCTGCGCAAAGACCATTTCACGGTTTTTACCGATGTGGTGGCACCCTATAATCTTACCAGTTTTGTGTTCAAGAATATGCTCTCGCTGCATACGGTAGGCGACAGTGCCGACTGGTGCGACTATCCTCTCTTTCCCGAGGTGTTTCGCAAGGCAGGTTACCGCGTGACATTTATCACCAATCAGTTCCAGACACGCTCCAATGAGGCCATTTATGATTTCAGTGGCGGTTTCTTCCTGAACAATCCAGACCTGAGCGAAGCCATGTTCGATGTGCGTAATGACAAGGTTTATGCCTATGACACCGGAGTGCTGAGAGATTATGACCGTTTGTTGGAACAACAACACTTCACTTTCGAGAGTCCCGATGACCATAACCTTGTGATATTGCATCTCATGGGGCAACACGTGAACTATCGCAGCCGTTCGCCAAAAGACCGCAAACGCTTCAAGCATACCGACTATGTCATCTCCAACCTTACTCCTAAGGAGCGTAATGTGATTGCCGAATATGACAATGCCACCCTGTACAACGATTCTATCGTAGATCAGATAATAAGTCGTTTTGAAGACAAGGACGCTTTGGTGATTTACTTATCTGACCATGGTGACGAGTGTTTTGGCATGGGACATAGGAAGTTCGGTCGTATCCACTCCGACAAGATTGATTATGCTATTGCCCACGAGGAATACGAAATACCTTTCTGGATATGGGCATCCAAGAGCTTTGTCAAAAAACATGCCGGAGTATGGAAGCAGATACAGGATGCCAAGGATCAACCCTTTATGACCGATCGTCTGCCGCACTTGCTGCTCTATCTCGGAGGCATCAGTGCAGATGCTTACAGAGATGACTGCAACCCTCTCTCAACTGATTATGATGTCAAACGTCCCAGACTCTTGAAAGGGCATACTGACTACGACAAAATAAGAAACGAATATTATCAAGCAAATCCAGATGACAACCCCTGAAACACATTGGCTCAGCCGTACCGAGTGTACTGTGATGAGAGGTGTGGCAATCCTTGCCATCGTGCTGCACAACTACTGTCACTGGTTGCGTGGCATCGTCCGTGAAAATGAGTTCACCTTCCAAATAGAAAATGTTCGCGGTATGTGGTATCAACTGCTACATCCTGATGGTTTGTTACCCATTCATCTACTCTCTTTCTTGGGGCATTACGGTATGCCTCTGTTCGTATTGCTCAGCGGTTACGGATTGGCTGTAAAGTATGGGCAAGAGGAGCATCTGCCTGTGGGACGCTTTGTGAGATACCATTATCTCAAGCTCTTGGGAATGTTGATAGTGGGACTGGTGGCTTTTACCATGGTCGATATGATGACCCGTGGCGCATTTCACTATCGTGCGATGGAGGTCTTGGCACAGTTGGCAATGGTCATCAACCTGTTTCCTGAACCGCACCATACCATCTGGCCAGGACCATTTTGGTTTTTCGGCCTCATCATGCAACTGTACATCATATATATACTGTTGATTCATCGCCGTCATTGGCTGGTGCCCATAGTGTTGGTGATGGTGTGCTGGGCAGTGCAGGTGGGGTGTAACCCGCAGGGTGACACGCTCAACTATCTGCGTTACAATTGTATCAGCGGTATGTTGCCTTTTGTGGGTGGCGTGATGCTTGCACGCATGGAGCATCATCCATATATGAAAGTATGGAGAAACAAGGCATGGGGCTGGCATTTCACAGTCGCTTTGCTGCTCACGGTGCTTGTGATACCGGTGAGTGTCTGTTTTCATCTGTGGCTTTGGGGTACATTGATAGTGCCGCTTGCCATGGTGTCGTGGATTAGGGTGGTGCCCTCTTCATGGCAATCCCCTATGGCATGGGTGGGTGGCATTTCTGCTGCCATGTTTGTGAGTCATCCTATTGCCCGCAAGGTGTTCATACCTCTGTCGCATCATCAGGAACTCTATGACGGACTGGTGCTTTATATCGTAGCAGTGATGGTGCTGGCGTGGGGGATGTCTCTGCTGTTGAATAAAGTGAAAAAGCCTACCTTATGATGAAGAGATGGTACGAGGGATGTGGGCAGTTCTGCCAAAAACTGGTGCATCCCAATCCTATTGAGTGGCAAGTGCTGAGCCGATGGCGCACCGCACTGATGGGACTGGCGATGATTTTTGTGGTGCTTTTCCACATGAGAGGCAGGCAGGACGGCAGTTTTGCGTATGCAATGTTGTGTTGCGGAAATATCGGTGTTGACATGTTCCTTTTTCTCAGTGGAGTAGGGTTGTGGTTCTCTTTTTCAAAAAACAGTAGCATTCGACATTTTTTCGTACGGCGCTACATGCGCATCTATCCCACGTGGCTTGTGGTGGCGGGTGCGTTCTATATCACCGATTTCGTGAACGGAGGCAAGGAGAGTGCTGATGTGTGGCAATTGCTTCTTAACATAGTGGTGAACTGGTGCTTCTGGCAACGTGATGCGTGGCAGTTCTGGTTTATTCCTGCCGTGATGGTGCTTTATACGGTGGCACCTTTTTATATGAAACTTATCATGCGCAGCCGGCAGTGGCAGTGGTTGCCTATAGTAGCCATGGTGTTCTGTGTCATGGTACAGTATGTGGCTCCCCTGCATCAGGCGGTGGGTCATATCGAGATATTCTGGAGCAGGGTGCCTGTCTTTCTGATTGGTGTCAATGCAGGAAAATGGGTGATGCAGAAAAGACAGGATGAAGGTAGTGTGTTATGGTTACTGTTGCTTGTCTTTGTTCTTGCAGCCTATACCTGTATAAACTTCGAGAGTGGGTTGCGTGGCAGGTTCCCTCTCTTCTTGGAACGTATGGTCTATATCCCGTTGAGCGTGTCTCTCATGCTGTTGATGGGGCGCTGGTTGGTTGTGCTGCCTCTACTGTTCACCCGTCTCCTCGCCTTCGTGGGTGGTGTGAGTCTGGAGATTTATCTCATTCATATCCATTATGTCGATGTGTATGTGCGCACATGGAATCTCGGCTTCTGGCTCCGTTCGCTGTGTGTGCTTCTTATCTCCACTGCCTTGGGATGGCTGTTGCACCAACTCATGGATTTCAATGCCCCCCATTACAGGTGGTGTCGAGAGAAAAAGGGAGAAGGATAGAGTGTGTTTCTTGACGCCTTCTGGATTTGTTCATTACCTATTATACCTATATCAATATGCTTCATGTCAAACCTGTTGTAAAACTGATACGTCCAAAGCAGTGGATTAAGAACACATTCGTGTTGTTGCCAGTGTTCTTTGGTGGCATGGTCACCCATCCAGCTTCTCTCTCCTGCTCTCTATTGGTCTTTGTCATCTTCTGTCTGGTGGCTTCTGCCATTTACTGTCTCAACGATATCTTTGACATAGAAAATGACCGCAGTCATCCTGTCAAATGCCATCGCCCGTTGGCATCGGGTGACATTCATGTGTCACAAGCGTTGATTATAGTGGTGCTGTTTAGTGTCGTTTCGCTACTCTTGTTATTCCTGCTACCCATCCATCGGGGGCAGGTGGCAATGGCAGTGGGTTGCTATTATGTGCTCAATGTGGCATATTGCTTGCGGTTGAAGGACTATGCGGTGATTGATGTGTGTATTATTGCTGTGGGGTTTGTGCTGCGCATCTTGGCCGGAGGTGAGGCATCGGGGGTGGTTGTCAGTCGGTGGTTGGTACTGATGACTTTTCTGCTCACCCTGTTTCTCTCCTTTGCCAAGCGAAGGGATGATGTACTCAGAATGAACGAAACAGGAAGAGCCCCCCGCAAGAACACGGTGCGCTACAATCTTACCTTTATCAATCAGGCCATCACCATCACCGCATCGGTCACTTTGGTGTGTTATATCATGTACACAGTGAGTCCGGAGGTGATGAAATCGTTTGGTACAGAGCATCTCTATCTTACCACTATCTTCGTGGTGCTTGGGTTGCTCAGATACATACAGATTGCAGTGGTAGATGAAAAGAGCGGTGATCCTACCAAGGTGATATGGTCAGACCATTTTATCCAACTTACAGTAGTGGGGTGGGGAGTTACGTTTCTGTTGCTCATCTATTTTAGAGCCGGTTCCCTGTCTTCACTTATTCCACTGTTTTGAGGGGGATTAGCCGTTAGAAAGAAATAATGGATAGAAAAAGAATATATGTCTTCGATTTTGATGGAACGCTGACCCGCAGTGACACTCTTCTGGCTTTCATCCGGTATGTGGCAGGTACGCCCGCCTTCTTGTGGGGCTTTCTGCTTCATTCCCCTTGGTTGTTGCTCATGCTGTTGAGACTCTATCCCAATTGGAAGTGCAAACAGCGTGTGTTTTCCCACTTCTTCAAAGGGATGGAAGAGGCTGATTTTGATGCCTGTTGTCATGGATTTGCTCACAGCCATTTTCATCTGTTGCGACCGGCAGGGGTGGATTTTATCAGGCAGGTATCTCGGCAGGGCAACCGCATGGTAGTGGTGACTGCCAGTGTGGACCGCTGGGTGGCGCCTTTCTTTGAGCATGTGCATCTGCATAAAGATGCTTCCAATGATACCGCATGTCCTGAAATATTGATTATCGGTACCGAGATAGAGGTGAAGGGCGGGAAGATTACCGGCAAGTTTCTTACCCCTAACTGTTATGGTGCCGAAAAAGTGAGACGTTTGAGAATGGCTGTGCCCGATGTGGAGAACTGCGATTTGGTGGCATTTGGTGACAGCAGAGGTGACAGGGAGATGCTGGCGATGGCGAAAGAGGCTTATTACAAACCGTTTCGGGAGAAGAGCAAGTATCATTAAATATGGAGTGCGTACCTGTCTAAAGTGTGATATGCAAAACAAACATTTAGCATGGCAAAAGTAAAAAGAATAAGATGGTTTCACCTGATAAGTCATTTTGATTTGGGCGGAGCAGAGCAAGTTGCGATGAACATCGCTGCATCAGACAATCCTGCCATAGAGTACCATGTGATGGAGATGATGCGGGGACGTTCTGCCTATACCCAAAAGATGCTGGATGAGATGAGACAAAAGGGCATCGTTTTTCATAGGGGCTGGATGCCCGATGTGCGTTTTCATTTCCTGTTTGAACGCATCGCGGCATTGCTTTTCCCCTTGTGGTTCCTTTTCCTTTTCTTAAGATGGCGCCCACAGGTGATTCATTCCCATACGGAAGGTCCCGACCTTTGTTTGATAGCCTTTGCCAAACTCTTCCCTGGATTGATCAAGAAGTGCAGGATTGTAAGAACCATACACAACACAAGATTGTGGACAGGTCAGCAACATTTGGGGAGTATTGCCGAGCGCTGGTTTCAGTCAGTCGGTGCTAATGTTGCCATATCTGAGGCGGTGCAACGGAGTTATCGGCAGTGTTATGGCGAGAGTCCGTGTATTATTTACAATGGTGTACCGCAGGTGCCACAGCAGATTTATCCCCATATCGTTCCGGGCAAAACCAATGTGCTGTTTGCAGGGAGACTGGAACCGCAGAAAGGTATTGCCACGTTGATACGTATAGTGGAGGCGATGGCAGATGACGCACGCTATCATTTTCATATCATGGGCAACGGTTCGTTGCTTGCTGAGGTGCAACAGCATCTTTCCTGCCTTCCCAATACGAGCGTCAGTCCGCCTATGCATGGCTTGTCTTCGTTTTTGTCTTCGTTTGATTATATGCTGATGCCGTCAGAGTTTGAAGGGCTGAGCATCATTTCAATAGAGGCATCTATGGCATCACTGCCCAATATCATCAACGATGCGCCAGGATTGGGGGAGACCATGCCCCCTGATTGGTGCCTCAAGGTAAGGCAGAATGACTTGAGTGCCTACCTCCGTTTGTTTAAAGAGGTGATTCCCACGGCTGATGTAACACTTTTAAAGCAGCAGTGCAGGGAGTATGCCATGAAGAATTTTGGGATGAAGAGTATGCAGCAGCAATACGAAAAGATTTTTATCGGGCAATAAATAAAATCCGCAACGCTATGAACAGGCATTGCGGATTTTATTTTTACAGCATGAATCTCATCAGACGGGAACATGCCCCTTATGCAGATTTGCTTAACGTGTGTTGCTGTTGGTAAGAGGCTTTCCCTGATACTCGCCGGTAAGCGTGTTGAGGAATGAGGTAATCTTTGCCACCTCTTCAGCCGACAAGGTTTTACCTACCTGATATTGAGCCATCATCTCTACAGCCTTTTCCAACGTAGCCACACTGCCATCGTGGTAGTAAGGCCATGTGAGCGCAATGTTACGCAGCGAGGGAGTCTTGAAACGGTAGCGGTCACGCTCCACTCCTGTCTGAGCCCAGCGCCCGTTGTCAGCATCTGTAAGACCCGATTTTGAGTTGATTTCCCTATCCTTGAAATAATCCTCACGTTTTCCCATGAGTTCATAGGAGAGGCCTCCCATGTTGACACCTGCATGGCAGGTTGCACAGTTGTATTGTTTGAAGAGACTGTATCCCTCTGCCTCCTCTGCAGTCAATGCCTGGGCATCTCCCTTCAGGAACTTGTCAAAGGGCGAGTTTGGTGTAATGAGGGTCTTTTCGTATTCTGCAATCGCATCCGTAATGGTTGCCTGATTCATGCCCTCGGGATATACGGCAAGGAACCTGCCGGAAAATTCAGCATCAGCGGAAAGCTTCTCTACGATTTCGTCAAACGACTTGGAACCCATCTCGACTGGGTTGAGTGGAGGACCTGCAGCCTGCTCGGCAAGCGTTGCGGCACGTCCGTCCCAGAACTGCACGAAGTTAAAGCAGGCATTGAATGATGTCGGCGCGTTGATGCCTCCAAACTGACCGTCAATACCCTTGGAGTATTGCAGGTTGTCCACTCCTGCCGTACCTACTCCATGACAGGTGGCACATGTCACCGTACCGTCACCTGACAGACGAGCGTCATGATACAAAGCCTCTCCCAATAGTACTTTGGCAGGATTGACGGAAATACTGTCGGGGATGGGGCGGACGGGGTCGTTGCGGAATTCCTCTGAAGCAAGTTCATTGGGATAGAATTTGGCGCGATGCTGGCGCACCCACTCAAGTGAGACGGCTGTCTTCCCGCTGGTTGGCTTTGCTCCCCAGTGTACCATGTAGTAGGAAATGAGAGGCATGGTACCGTCCATCAGGCACTTCTCAATCTTTGCCAAATCTACCTCGCCTACTGCTTTCCCCTCCGATATTGCCGACATTGCGGGTCCGATATCAAAGGATTTGTAACCTGCCTCGACGTGAGACATAATCATCGACTTTACCACTGGCAGGGATGCGTAGGCAGGTAGTTCCGGATTGGCCGTGTGGCAGAATGCACAACCTCCATCATCAAGAATCTGCAACATCTGCTCGTTTGCGGGCAAAGAAGGATCTGGAGTACGACCTGCTGTAGTGTAGCCTATCGCCACTGCTGCTACGGCAGCCGCTCCAAGGGTGATTAGGATGCTTGATTTCTTCATAAGCTTTTTTGTTTTGTATGTGAAATATGTTTGTTATGTTATAGTTCCCATGTCTGAATCCTTTTTTTTCCTGTCCACCTGCAATCAGTAACTGTGGAGGCTTTCTTTGGCGGATGGAAGGTAGTTGACCCCATACCAACACATTTGCAGCAACAGGAAGCCCACTATCAGTATTATGTATGGAATGACTCTCCTCTCGGTCGAAGGATGCCTTAGCCGGTAGTGTATATACACCAGATAGGCACACCATGTGGCTGCCGCCCAGGTCTCTTTGGCATCCCAACTCCAGTACATGCCCCACGCCTGCTTTGCCCATACACATCCAGACAACATGCCGAAGGTGAGAAATGCAAGCCCTATGCCCACAAGCTTGTCGGCAGATGGCAGATACGACCCATTCTTGTGCAACAGACCTGCCCATGCCAACAGGAATGCACATCCGAACAGGCTGTATGAGAACATGTAAACTGTGACATGGGGCACGAACCAAATACTTTGCAAGGCGGGAGGCAGGCTCCTGTCATGCAGTTCGGGATGAAAAACATTGACTGCCACAAAGACAGATGATACCACAAATGAAAAGAATGGCAACCAACGATAACCCCACCTGACATAGACAAGTAGTCCCGATACCATCATAAAGAGAGAGTACCACAACCGTGTCTCTCCCATGGTACGCAACGGTGGTCTGCCAAGACCAATCCAAAGCCCGGCGACAAAGCATCCGTAAACGACAAGTCCCAATGTGATGCAACATACAGATACCTTACGCGACCACCTCACCGGCAGCAGGGCTGCCAATGCTCCTGCAAGCCACAGGGAAGATGCCACGGAGGCAAAAAGCAAGAAACTGTCCCACGTCAGCATGGCATTACCCTCCCCTTAGATTTGACTGTAAAGACATACCACACCATGCCTGCCATGAGCATTATCAAACCTGCGAGCATGGGATATTTCCAGGGTTGCCTGACAACCTGAAGCACGCAAGAGGCAGACTTCCTTCCATCCTCTTTCCCTGCCGGAAGATAGCCTGATATATAGATATCCTCGGCAATGCCTACTGAGACAGGTGCATTTACGGCAAGCCGCATGGGTACGGAGTCAAGGGCTATGACCGCCTCATATTGAACGGGCATCCCCGATGCATCGGTATCTGCCCTAAGGTCTAACAACTGAAGCGAGTAACCCAAGGGACGAACCTTGCCATCCGCACAGATACCTGTCGATACTGTCTCGCCAACCCGTATCAGGGCACGTACATCCGAGGTGTCACCTTCTCCAACAATGGCAGAGAACAAGGCAAGCCATAGTCCGGTGTGGACAAGGAAGAACGAGCCGCCGCAACCGAGGCGGAACTTCCGCAACCGGTGTATCAGCACCAATGTAAGCTGGGCTTCCAGCAACAAAAGAACGGCCAAGAACCACCACGAAGCATGAAAGGATGCCGAGGACGGCATACTTCCACCTATGATGCAGCAGACAGTCGCAAGGACAAGTATCACGCAGGCTGCACCACGAGAACGCAACTGGCGTTCCCATTCCTTGCCCTCGAACTCCCTGTTGAGCACGAAAAGGAAACCGATGACAGAAACACCCAATGCCAGACTTACAGGAAATGCAAACGTGCCGGCATCAATGTTTCCCGCCACTGCCTGCAGTGCTATGGACAACGCCATGTATGCAATGAGCAGGCAAGATAAGACTATGGTTGTCTTCTTTTTCATTTAAATACTACCACTTCTGGATTCTTTTCCTGACGGCTTTCAGAATGGCATTCCATTTGCCGCTTTGCAGATGATACCACAGTTCTTCCAGCGAGTACCCCACCTTTATCCACGGATGGTTCCATGCCATCAAGCGATACAGACGCTGTAGATACGCAGTGTTCTCAATCACGTGCTTGGGATGTTGCAGCGGAAAGTCGGTCTCATGGCGTTTCAGGGTGAACTGCTTTCTCATGCGTTTGGGCATGGTGTCCAGGCCGGAGGCTTGGAAATGGGTAGAGTCAGTCATCAGTCCGATGTTGTTTATCATGTTCTTGGTGGGCAGGATAGACAGGCTCGATGTGAGCAGCAGGTCCATCTGGGCGATGCTCTCATAAAAGGCTTTGCCGGTAGCACGGTGCTCATAGAAGCGTGGAATCATGTTCTTGCGCAGTCCTTTCTGTTTTACCACGCCACGCATCATGGCCATGTTCCGCTCATCGTTGAGTGCAGCGTACTGACCGTCCCAGCGGTCAATCACCCTTCTCCAACTTGCCCATCCCCAGATGTTGAGTGCCGATGTGAAGAAATAGTCACCATCGGCATCGGGGGTAATCTCGTCGATGTTGTAGCCTGAAATCAGAGAGATACGCTCATCGTGTTCATAGCGGTCGAGCAGTTCCTTGCAGAAGGGGAAGAACGACTGTGACGGCACGTCGTCATCCTCAAATACAATGCACTTGTCAGTGATGGAGAAAGCCCATTTTTGTGAAACATATTCTGCCGGGTCGCACCCCAGGTTCTTGGTCTGATAGTTGCGGTGCACCTCACATTCCCAGTCAATCTGTTCCACAACCTGGCGACAGGCCTCAATGCCTGCCATATCCCTTTCGCCCCTTGCTCCGTCTTGAAACAGGAAAAGTCGCGCAGGTCGTGCCTTGCGGACTTCCTCAAATACTCTTGCCAAAGGCTCCGGGCGATTGAAGAAAAGAATGAGCACAGATATGTCTATTTGTGAAGGCGCTTTCATATTGAGTGGAATTTCCTACAAAAATACCATAAAAGTATCAGAAAGACAAAAAATATCCCGTAATTTTGCACTACCTTTATATAAGACGGACTGCAATGATGAAACTGAAACAATTATTTGGCATACGCAGGGAAGAAAGGTGGTATGCGGTTGTCATGGCACTGGTGGCTGTGGCTCTCAACGTGGTGTTTTCCGACAGGCTTTATCCTTTCCTTACCACCACCATGAATCCCGATGAGCAGGGAGAGGCATTGCTCAAACTGTTTCATATCTCCGGTTATGACCCTTATCTGTATAGCATGCTCAGTCATTTCGATGTGCTCTACAATCCTTTCCGCCATCCTCTCTATACGTTGTTTTTTTATCCTTTCACGCTGTTCAACCAAGGTTTGATGTTGCTCACGGGAACCAACTGTGCCCTGTATGTCGTGGCAGTGCTGATGGTGGTCAATGCGGTGTATTCCCTTCTTTTCTTCAGAAGGATATTGGTGGATGTGCTTTCCCTTGGGCGGATGGATGCTGATATATGTTGCTTGCTCCTCTATTCCATGGCATACCTGCTGCTCACCCTGTTCGTGCCCGACCATTTCTCCTTTTCCTTCACCCTTCTGTTGTTCACTGCTTGGGTGGCGGGAACTTATCTAAAAAAAGGCATAGCCATGTCGGGGCGCTGTACCCTGGTGCTCTTCCTCCTCACGGCTGGAGTTACGCTGAGCAATGGCATCAAGATATGGCTGGCATCCCTCTTCACCCGTGGGCGACGTTTCTTTTCTCTGCGTCATCTGCTATGCGTGGTGGCTGTTCCTGCCGCTTTTCTGTGGGGTATGGCACTGATGCAGCAACATGTCTTCTTTCTCCCTCACCAGCAGGTGGCAAAGGAAAGACAGGATAAGCGCAAGCAAGCCATCAGAGAAAAGCGTCAGCGCCTGCTGCAGCAGGCTATTGCCACTGGAGACAGTGCCCGTATTGCCCGTCTTACTCGTCGCCCTGCGCGCAGGCAACAGCCGGTGGTTACTCCCATTTCAGAGAGCGGTTTTCTGAAATGGACAGACACCTCAACACCCCGTTGGGAGAGTTGGGTGGAGAATGTATGGGGAGAGACAGTACTGCTGCACACCGACAAGGTGCTGGAGGATACGCTGATAAGTCGTCCGGCGGTGGTGTATTACAAGTATTGGTGGCAGTATGTGCCGCAGGTATTGCTGTTGCTGCTCTTTGCCGGTGGAATAGTGGTGGGCAGGCGTCTGCCGTTCATGTGGATGCTGTTGTCGTGGTGGACTTTCGATATGCTGCTGCATCTCGGCATCGGTTTCGGACTCAACGAGGTGTTTATCATGGCTCCCCATTGGCTCTTTGTGGTGCCGCTGGTCATTGGCTTGCTCTTTGCCTCTGATTCCATACGTAATTGCAAGCCTTTGTTGTGGACTTTGCGCAGTGTTGTGATGCTCCTTGCCTTGTTCCTTCTTGTGTATAACGCTGTTGTCACCCTTCAGTTCTTGCTGGGTGTGCAGGCGTGATGCTTCAGAAGCACTTGTGCCACTTCTGCGGCACAGAGGGCGTCGTTGTAGGCCGTTTCGGCAAGTCTTCTTCCTCTGCGTCCCATCTCCTCTGCCTCATGGGGATGTTCCTGCATATATACAATGGCTCTCTTCCATCCTTCAATGTCGCCATACGGCACGCTGATACCGCATCGCTCCTTGTCAATGTCGATGGGTATCTGTGGGTTGCGGCTGCATATCATGGGCATTCCCATGGCAAGAGCCTCTACCACCGTTGTCAGTCCTACTGTATAGGCTGTTTCCTTGCAGCATATCACCACGCATTGCGCCTTGTTCACCTCTTTTGACAATTCGTAGGGCATCAGTTTGTCGGGAAATTCCACGTGGATATTGTCTTTTATTGTAAGGCTTTCAAATAATTGCTTGTAGTTGAAGCTGCCGTTTTTTGTGTTGAGGTAGATATTCAGCGGTGCTCCCGTTTCGTTGAAGGCAGCCACCAGTGTGGTCATGTCGCGTTTCTCCTTGCCTGTTGAAACAAATCCCTTCCTCTCCACCTTCTCTGCAATCACGCGGTCATACATCTCTAAGTCGGCTCCCCAGTGCCCCAAGTGGAACTTGGCTGGGTTTGCCTTGTGCGTCTTGATGGAGTCGTCGATGAGTTTCTGTGAGAAAAAGAACATGTCATCTATACCCCGATAAAACAGTTTTCCGAGTTTGTTGCGCCACCAACTGCGTGACACTACGATGGGCTGATGATGCCAGATGACAATGCGCTTGCGGAACAACCCGAGTGCACGCAGGAAAATCAACGGTTCAAGACCTTGGTAGTGGGTAGCATATATTGCTTCATAGTGGCAGTGTACAAACATCATCTGCCACATGCTGTGCAGCATCTGTCTCAGGCGGGATGTCGATACCAGACTTTTGTGCCAGATTACGTCGATGCCGTGATTCTTGAGTTTGGTACCGCCATAAAGGAAATGGGAAGGGAACTCTCCCTTCTCCATCTTCCCCATGATATACTGTACGTTCTGTGTGTGATAGCAATAAACCCTCATAAATGTTTTGCTGTTAGGAACGGGTGGCTGTGGCATCGGCTGCTCCTTTGCCTTATCCTACCTGACTGCCAGGCTTTACCTTGCCCAGTGTAGTGGTTACGTTGAGGGTGCCGTCGAAGTCCACGGCAGAGAGTATCATGCCTTGGCTCTCTATGCCCATCATCTTCCGTGGGGCGAAGTTTGCCACAAACAGCACATCCTTGCCTATCAGGTCTTCCGGCTTGTAGTATGCCGCAATGCCGCTGAGAATGGTGCGTGGCTTGCCACTGCCGTCGTCGATGGTGAACTGCAACAGTTTTTTCGATTTCTTCACGTTCTGGCAGTCGATGATATGTCCTACTCTGATATCCAGTTTCTCAAAGTCCTCAAATGCCACCTCTTTCTTGATGGGCTCAGCCTGGTAGGCGGCAGCCGCATTGGCTTGTTTGGTGGCCTCCAGTTTGTTCAGTTGCTGCTGTATGGTCTCGTCTTCAATCTTCTCGAACAGCAGTTCGGGTTCGCCCAGCACATGTCCGGGTGTCAGCAGGTCGGTGCTTCCCAGTTGTTCCCACTCAAAGTGGTCGATGTTGAGCATGCGGCGCAGGCGTGCGCTGCTGAACGGAAGGAATGGCTCAAAGGCGATGGCGAGGTTAGCCACTAATTGCAGAGATATGTTCAGAATGGTCTCCACACGCTTCATGTCGGTCTTTGCCACTTTCCATGGTTCGCAGTCGGCGATGTATTTGTTGCCGATGCGTGCCAGGTTCATGGCCTCCTTTTGTGCCTCTCTGAACTTGAAGGTCTCCAGCAGATGCTCCACGTTCTGCTTCACATCCTTGAATTCTTCCAGTGTATTGCGGTCAATGTCTGTCAGTGTGCCGCATGCAGGCACCACCTTGTCCCAGTATTTCTTTGTCAGTTGCAGGGCACGGTTCACGAAGTTGCCATAGACAGCCACCAGTTCGTTGTTGTTCCTGTCCTGGAAATCCTTCCAGGTGAAGTTGTTGTCTTTCGTTTCCGGAGCGTTGGCAGTGAGCACGTAGCGCAGCACGTCCTGCTTGCCGGGCATGTCTTCCAGATATTCGTGCAGCCATACTGCCCAGTTTCTGGAGGTGGATATCTTGTCGTTCTCCAGATTCAGGAACTCGTTGGAAGGCACGTTGTCGGGCAGTATGTAACCGCCGTGTGCCTTGAGCATGGAGGGGAATACGATGCAGTGGAACACGATGTTGTCCTTGCCGATGAAGTGTATCAGTCGGGTGTCTTCGTCTTTCCACCATTTCTCCCAGTTGCCCCATTTCCCGGGCTGGTTGTCACAGAGTTCCTTGGTGTTGGAGATATAGCCGATGGGGGCATCGAACCACACGTAGAGCACCTTGCCCTCTGCCCCTTCCACGGGCACGGGGATGCCCCATTCCAGGTCGCGGGTCATGGCGCGTGGCTGCAGGTCCATGTCCAGCCAGCTCTTGCACTGTCCATATACGTTGGGGCGCCACTCCTTGTGCTCTTCCAGTATCCACTGCTCCAGCCATTTCTGGTAATCATTGAGCGGCAGATACCAGTTCTTGGTGTCCTTGAGCACAGGTTGCGAACCGCTGATGGTGGAGCGTGGGTTCAGCAGTTCTGTAGGCGACAGGTCGCGACCGCATTTCTCGCATTGGTCACCATAGGCGTCGGGGTTGCCGCAGTGAGGACAGGTGCCCATGATATATCTGTCTGCCAGAAACTGTTTTGCCTCCTCGTCATACAGTTGCTGTGAGGTCTTTTCCAGCAGTTTTCCCTCTTCATGGAGTTTCTTGAAGAAGTCGGCGGCAAACTGGTGGTGCACCTCGCTGGTGGTGCGGCTGTAGATGTCGAAAGAGATACCGAAGTCTTCAAACGACTTCTTGATCATATTGTGGTAGCGATCTACCACATCCTGCGGTGTGATGCCCTCTTTCTTGGCTCTCAGGGTGATGGGCACACCGTGCTCGTCACTGCCTCCGATGAATATCACCTCTTGTTTTTTCAGTCTCAGATATCTTACGTAGATGTCGGCAGGCACATACACTCCTGCCAGGTGTCCAATGTGTACGCCACCGTTGGCATAGGGCAATGCAGCCGTCACCGTGGTGCGTTTGAAGTGGTTCTCTTGCATATTTGTTTGTTCTGTTATGTATTCCGTACGGTTGTTTTGCGCCAGTGTGGGGCGCAAGACAATACAAAGGTACAACCTTTTTTCAGAATATGCCAAGTTTTCCCTCGGAAAGTGCAGCATACCGGATGTGTAAATTTTGCCGTTGTATTTTCAGTACCTCGCGGAAATGTAGTAATTTTGCAGTGCAAGCAAGTTGGATAAAGATGGAATCACTGAAAGAAAAGACTGCGAAGGGCTTGTTCTGGGGCGCGCTTAACAGCGGCATGATGCAGGTGCTGAACCTCGTTTTCGGACTTTTCTTTGCGCGCATGCTCACCCCTCACGACTATGGCATCGTGGGGGTGCTCGCCGTCTTTTCGCTTATTGCCACCAACCTGCTGAACAGTGGGTTCATGCAGGGACTTATAAACATCAAGCAGCCCACCGACAACGACTATAATGCCGTGTTCTGGTTCAACATCTCCGTAGGGTTCCTCTGCTATGTGGTGCTCTTCTTCGCAGCTCCCCTGATAGCGTGGTTTTTCCATTCCCCTGAACTGGTCAGCCTCTCCCGTTTCCTGTTCCTTGGCTTTCTCATCTCGTCGTTCAGCGTCACCCGCAATGCCATCATGTACAAGAGAATCATGGCACGCGAGAGAGCCATTACCGGGTTCATCACCCTGTTCGTGTCGGGGTGTGTGGGGTTGGCATTGGCGTGGCATGGACAAGCCTACTGGAGTCTGGCATGGCAGACGGTGATGTTCGGACTTGTGCAGAACATCTGTCGCTATTACTACACCCGTCGCTTCTGGCGCCCGTCGTTCAGAGTGGATTTCTCTCCCGTCAGGAGGATGTTCCCTTTCAGTGTCAAGATACTGTTCACCTCCATCGTCAACACCATCAACAACAATGTGCTCACGTTCATCTTCGGCAACCTGTTCCCGATGAAGGCCGTGGGCAACTTCACCCAGGCGATGAAGTGGAACACCATGGCTTTCAATACTATCACCGGCACCATAGAGCAGGTGGCTCAGCCGGTGCTTGTGGAAATCAATGACGAGCGCGACCGTGAGCGTCGTGTGTTCCGCAAGATGCTTCGCTTCACCGCCTTCCTTGCCTTTCCCGCACTGTTCGGATTGTCGCTGGTGGCAGAGGAGTTTGTGCTCGTTGCCATCACCGACCGATGGGTAGAGAGCGTGCCGTTGCTGAAGATACTCTGTGTGGGCGGAGCCTTCCTCTCGTTCTACACCCTCTATCAGCATCTGGTCATCGCCTCCGGACGGTCTGACATATATATGTGGTGCAATGTGGGGCATATAGTCGTACAGATTGTTCTCATCCTGCTTTTCCACAGTTATGGCATCCAGACGATGGTGGTGGTTTATACCCTGTTCACCATCCTTTGGCTGGCGGTGTGGCAGTATTATGCCAACAGGCTCATTGGCATCACCGTGGGCGAGGTGCTCAGGGATACGGTACCTTTCATGCTGGCGGCTGCCGGTGTGATGGCAGTCACCTATTTCTCCACATCATTCATCACCATTCCTCATGTGCTTCTTCCCGTGCGGATACTTTTGGCGGCTACCCTCTATGCGTTGGTGATGAAGATAGCCAGGGTGCAGATGTTTGAAGAGTGTATCCGCTTTCTCAGAAAGAAAAGGAAGTAGTTCCACTCCCTGACTACGAGCCTTTGTTTTGATAATTTGGAGTGCAAATGTAGAAGCGGACACTTCTTTTTGTGGCAATTTGCCACCTATACAACCGAATATGCAGCGAGGGCAGAAGTCAAACTTGTTTGGATTATGCCGAGTCGCGGCTTTTGACGATGGTCAAAACGCAGAGGAAGACGGCAGTCAACCCCAAGTCACTGTTCAGCGGTACTGAATCGCTATCAAATGGATGATTGTCTGATCAGGTCAAAAAACATCGTCAAAAAAACGCAGATACCTGCATGAGCCGGCGCAGGTACCTGCATGAGCCAACGCAGATACCTGCAATGACCATCGCAAGTATCTGCATTTTTTCATGTGCTGTTTTCAAAATGTATCCGCGAGTTTCTACCAACAGGGTCAAACAATGGACAGTTTTTTTTCTTGTAGGTGCGAAATCTCACAGATTTTGTATAAATTTGCAAGAAAGTGAAGACGCATTCCTATATATGCAGTAGAAAGGGAATGAAAAATGCTGAATATTGATAACAAATTCTTGAGAGGATATGGAGGTGAACAACAAATACATACGCTTTGACTGGGCGGTGAAGCGCATACTTCGTGATAAGGCTAACTTTGCTGTACTTGAAGGGCTGATTGCTGTGATGACCGGTGAACAGGTGAAAATAGTGGAGATACTGGAGAGTGAGGGCAATCAAGAATCCGCCTCGGATAAGTTCAATAGAGTGGATATTAAGGCAAAAAACGATAAGGGTGATATCATCATTGTAGAGGTACAACTCACTCGTCAACTCTACTATCTGCAACGTATGCTCTACGGAGTGTCAAAGGCAATTACCGAGCATATCGAAATAGGCAACAAGTATGATAAAGTGAAGAAAGTGTATTCCATTAACATCGTGTATTTCGATCTGGGCAAGGGTAATGACTATCTCTACCACGGTAGAACGGTGTTTACGGGCGTACATACAGGTGATACTTTAGAGGTGAACTCTAAGGAGGCGAATGAGATTAGGATGAAAGCTCCCGCAGACGTGTTTCCCGAATACTATATCATTCGCGTGAACGAGTTCAATGATGTAGCTACTACCCCGATAGAGGAATGGCTTGACTATCTGAAAAACAACCGAATCAAAGATGATACCTCCACTCCGGGTCTTCGAGAGGCAAAAGAAAAACTTCTTTATATGACCATGACTGACAAAGAAAAGCATGCTTACGATGCACATGTGGATGACATCATGGTACAAAACGATGTTCTTGATACTGCAAAAATGGAAGGAAGGGCAGAAGGAAGGGCAGAAGGAAGGGCAGAAGGAAGAGCGGAAGGAAGAGCGGAAGGAAGAGCGGAAGGCAGAGCAGAAGGCCGAGTAGAAGGAATGCGTGAAATTATCCAAAGCATGAAGGACAATGGAATGTCAATGGAAAAGATTTCCTGTTTCACAAATTTAACTGTCAAAGAAATCGAACAAATGATAGAAAATAAGTGTAATCCATCTTGAATGTAGGATATAAACTTGCAGCATGATTATTGGGATGAATCTGTAAGCTGTATTCCGAAAAATAAAACAGAAAGCAATATGTTGAAGGATTTTGAATATTATGCCCCCACGAGAGTGGTGTTTGGCAAGGATAGTGAGGAACGCATAGCCGAAATGGTGAGCATGTATGGAGGCAAACGGGTGCTGGTGCATTACGGTGGACAGAGTGCCCTGCGTTCGGGATTGATAGACAAGGTAAGTGAACAGTTACAGAATGCCGGCATCCGTTTTGTTCTGCTTGGTGGTGTGGTGCCAAATCCTTTGCTGTCAAAAGTGTATGAGGGTATAGAACTGTGTCGCAAGGAACAGATTGACTTTATCCTTGCTGTGGGGGGTGGCAGTGTGATTGATTCAGCCAAAGCCATAGGTTATGGTGCCTGTTTCGACGGTGATGTGTGGCAGTTCTGGGAGGGCAAGGGAAAGCCCGCTGCCTGTCTGCCCATCGGTGTGGTGCTTACCATCCCTGCTGCGGGCAGTGAGATGAGCAGCAGTTGTGTGATAACCAAAGATGAAGGTGCTCTGAAGCGTGGCATCAACAGCGACCTGTGCCGTTGTAAGTTTGCCATTATGAACCCCCTGCGCACCTGTACCTTGCCTCCCTATCAGACGGCGGCAGGTGCCACCGATATACTGATGCATACCATGGAGCGCTATTTCTCGAAATATACGGACATGTCGCTCACAGATGCTTTGGCAGAAGCGCTGATGCGCACTGTGATAGACAGTGCCCCCAAGGTGTTGGCAAGTCCCGGTGACTATCGTCACAGGGCACAGATAATGTGGGCTGGCAGTCTTTCGCACAACGACCTCACGGAGTGCGGCACCGAAAAGGATTTTGCCACCCATCGTTTGGAGCATGAGTTGAGTGCCCTTTTCGGTGTGACTCATGGTGCTGGATTGGCAGCCTTGTGGGGCAGTTGGGCACGCTATGTCATAGACAGTTTTGATGAGCGGCAGGCACCGGCACAGTCGCATCCTGCAGAACGTTTTGCACAGTATGCCGTGAACGTGATGGGAGTGACACCGGATTTCGGTCATTGGCGTGAGGTGGCCTTGGAGGGAATTGCCCGTACAGAGTCCTTCTTCCGTTCTATCGGCATGCCTGTCAGTATCCACGAACTGATTGGACGGGATATTACTGATGCAGAGATAGAGGTGATGGTGGATAAATGCAGCCGGGGAGGCACCATCACCGTGGGAGCACTCAAGGTACTCACCCCTACAGACATGCGCAATATCTATGACTTGGCAAGATGAGACACGGTCATCCGGCTTGCTCTCTTCACCGATGGCAGGCAGCGGGGTGAAACTGATTGCCTTTGATGCCGATGACACGCTATGGGATTGCCAGAGCCATTTTGAAAGGGTGGAGCGCCGTCTGTGCGAAGTGCTGGCACCATGGTGCGGAGCAGAGGAAGCTGCAGCAGCCCTCTTTGACACCGAACGTTCCAACATGCAGCAACTGGGCTATGGCAGTAAGGCCTTCACCATATCTCTGATGGAAACGGCGCTGCGCATGAGCAGACACCATATATCGCCTGCCGTACTGGCAGAACTGGTGAGTATGGGCAAGGCTCTGGGAGATATGCCAGCCACCCCTCTGCCTGGTGTGAAGAGCACCTTGCAGCAGTTGCATAGGCAGTGGGTGGAACAGCAGGGGCTGCAGATGGTGATATTTACCAAGGGTGAATTGTTGGAGCAGGAGCATAAACTGGAACGTTCGGGACTGAAACCCCTGTTTACAGATAGTTTTGTGGTGTCTGACAAGGACGGGGATGCTTATCGTTTGCTGTGCCATCGCCTGCATGTGGAACCTTGTCAGTTGCTGATGGTGGGCAACTCGTTCAAGAGTGATGTGGCACCTGCCCTGCACATCGGGGCATACGCAGCCCATATCCCCTATCATGTGGTGTGGCAGTTGGAGTGTAGTGAGGAGTTCGACCACCCGAGACTTGTGCGTCTCAATGCCTTTGCAGACCTGCTTGCACACCTGCATCCGTTGCTGAAATGATTCTCTCTGCAGGTCATTAAAATGATTAGAAAATTACATGAGAGGCTATCCAAAATACCTTGTTTTGGGTATGCCTCTTTTTCTTTGTTCTCTCTGCTTCTCCCTAACTTTGCAGCCGATAAGAGATAAAAAGGTTTATATTGTATAGAAGCATCCATCATGTTCCGGAATTCCGGAACGGGTGGCGCAATCATTATAAAGAACATACAAGAGGTGAGGAACAGAGGTAAAAAGATACTGTGCGTAGCAGTGCTGGCACTGGCTGTGTGCACGGTGGTGACGGCAGGTCCTATGGACAAGGACACGTTCATGCTTAGCGAGGTGGTGGTGACTGCCAACCGCAATGAGGTGAGAAAATGTGATGCCCCTGTGGTGGTACATGTGTTAGGTACCAAGTTGTTTGAAACCGTCAATTCCCCCGACTTGTCCAAGTCGCTCAATTACCAGTCAGGACTGAGGGTGGAGAACAACTGCCAGAACTGTGGCTTTCCGCAGGTGCGCATTAACGGTCTTGAAGGGTCCTATTCGCAGATTCTCATCAACAGTCATCCGGTAATGAGTGCCTTGTCGGGCGTGTATGGATTGGAACAGATACCCGTGTCGATGATTGAGCGCGTAGAGGTGGTGAGGGGAGGAGGCTCCGCTCTTTTTGGAGCCAATGCTGTGGGCGGAACCATCAATATCATCACCAAAGATCCTGTCAACAACTCATTTCAGATAAGCAACAATCTGTCGGTGATGGGTGGAAAGGCATGGGAAGAAAACATGGGTGCCAATGTGTCTGTAGTGGATGAGCAACATCAGTATGGATTGGCGCTTTATCAGAATTATCGCAACAGACAGCCCTATGATAAAGATGGCGACGGCTTTTCAGAAATAGGCAAATTGCATGCTCATACCTTTGGATTGAGGGGCTTCTACCGGCCCACACAGCAGAGCCGGCTGGGTATAGAATACCATACTACCAACGAGTTTCGTAGGGGAGGCAATGCCTTTGACCTGGAGCCTCATCTCAGCGATATTACCGAACAAACCAGGCATGTCATCAACAGTGGAGGTCTGACATACGACCTGTTTTGGAATGAGTATGCACACAAATTGTCTGCCTATGTGTCAGCGCAGCATATTGACCGGAACAGTTACTATGGTGCACTGCAGGATGCCAACGCATACGGGAAGACAAAAGACATGACTTGGGTGGCGGGCATGACCTATACTGCAAGACTGAACCGCTTGCTTTTTGCCCCTGCCACATTGACCTTGGGAGCAGAATACCAGCAGAACAATCTGCATGACGTGATGACAGGCTATCACAGAGACCTGCAGCAAGATGTGAAAATAGGTGGCGGTTTTGTGCAAAACGAGTGGAAGATGAACACCGTGACCCTGCTGGCCGGGTTGAGGTTGGACAAGCATAACCTGATAGACAACATCATTCTGAGTCCCAGAGTGAATCTGATGTGGAAACCGTCAGACGTGCTGCAGACACGACTCACCTGGAGCACCGGCTTCAGGGCACCGCAGGCATACGATGAAGACCTGCATGTCACTGCTGTGGGAGGAGAGGGTATGCTGATACAACTGGCACCCGGTTTGGAACCTGAACGTTCCAACAGTTTCAGCGGTTCTGTAGATTATACCTTCTCTCTGGGACATCTCAGAATAAACATGCTGGCAGAAGCCTTTTACACTACATTGAATAATGTGTTCTACCTGCAGAAAATCGGTACCGATGAGCAGGGCAACACTGTGCAGGAGAGACGCAATGGCAGTGGGGCAGAGGTGTATGGCGTGAATGTGGATGCCAAAGTGGCACATGAATCCCATTGGACCTTACAGGCAGGCGTGACATTACAGCAGAGCCGCTATAGGGAATACACCTCGTGGAGCGATGACCCCAATGTGGCTCCCATCCTCTATATGCCCCGCACACCACATGTGTATGGATATTTTACGTTTACCGTAAAACCCGCAAAGCGACTGGACGTATCACTTAGCGGGATATATACCGGGCGGATGTATGTGCCGCATATGGCACCCACTGACGAGATTGCCGCCGACTATCCCTATACCTACATTGCACAGGATGAAATGAAGCACACCCCCGACTTCCTGGAACTGGGAGCCAAGGTGGCATATACCTTTACACTGGGCAGGCAACTGCAGCTACAGGTCAACGGAGGAGTGCAGAACATGCTGAACGCCTTCCAGAGCGATTTGGACAGAGGTGCCTACCGCGATTCCGGCTATTTTTATGGCCCTACACAGCCACGAACGGTGTTCGTAGGTGTCAAAATCATGCGGTAAAGACCTCTATTTTATTTTTGGTTTCAACTCGTCGGGAGAGTCTTTTGTAAACATATCTACCCTGGGCGCCTGCTTGGTGAAGAAGTGTGATACGGTGTCAAGATTCAGTTTTAGTTGAGGATTGAATTCCTTCCCCTGCATGTATGCAAGCAGGGCGTGTCGCATCTGTCTTGCTACGTGGCGTCGCTCTAAATTCGAGGTGATGTCCATGGTGGTGATGAGTAGCCTTCCTGAAAGGCATTTCGCTTCTACCATCATGCCAAGTTTGCGACTCACATGCCAGGTGTCTATGGGTTGTATAGGTGACATGTAGTCGGTAGGCAGTTCGCAGAGGTTCATCACTTGTGCGCGGTTCAGCAGTTCCCACCAGTTCAGATTGCCCCAGTTGTCTGAGGGAAAATGTTTGAATAGGGGATGTGTTGTATCAATGTAAGCTCCTGTGGTGTGCGGAGGTCTCATCTTGAACCAACTTGTGTTCCAGAATACAGGAAGGTAATGCTGTACCACATCGCTGCCCAAGGTTACCTTACCTGCAGCGGTAATCAGTACGTCACCTCCCTTGCGAAGCGTCTCTATGGCTTTGTTATCCAAAGTATCGGTAATGTAGATGTTCTTTTCCTCTTCTTTAGTGGTGACCTGTGGGGTGGGATATACCCAGAAATCCCACTCGTTGCAGCCTTGAACGGTCTCGTTCTCATGGTCGGTTCCCTCCATGTTCACGGTGAGCGTGTATTTGCCCGGTGCAGGATAGCGGCGGAGTGTGGATACAACGGAGCCCAAAAGGTTGTCTTTG
>JBJEKQ010000012.1:0-4318 GCA_051878715.1 Prevotella sp. | reverse complement strand
ATGATTTCCATGAGTGGCGGATCGGCTTCTATCCGGTGCTTCACACGCAGAGATTCTACAATAGCACGGGATACACTGTGCTCATCAACGCGGACAACGGATTGGTTTCCAGAATAGAGTATTATTAAATGTAAGGCGAGATAGCCCCCACGAAGAGGGCTATCCCGTCACAGAAGAGAATTAAGCAATATAGTTGGAGGAAACCCAGCCGATGCCAATCGACGAGGAAACCCGCCACCATCCAGTGTGCGTAGTATCCAGAACATAGACCGTATCGTTCTGATTCAGCGTTCCGAAAGATTCCGCACTGGTCGTGGGACGAACACGGATATTCACGGAGCTACCATTAATTCTGTGAGCCGGAAAGGTGGTTCCAGACTTGACAGAAATATAGCGAGCGTATACAAAGCCGCTTCCGAGATTGTTGAACCTCTGATTGCACCAAAGCCAAGCCTCTCGATTCTCAGTAGTACCACCAGCAGTAATCATGCGAACATCCACATCGGCAAGTTCCTGCAGAGCACCACGCGAACCGTAGCTGGTGCTCGGGCCATAACGAAGGTTAACATTGGGAGCAATAACAGAACCACTAAAGGACGAACCCAGCTCAAATCCGCTGACTTCAGAACCACCGGTGTCACTGCTACCGCTGGATACCTTTGTGAACATGTCTCCACGAACCCAGCCCATTCCTTGACCGAAATCACCCTGAATCCATCCGTAAGTACCGACCTTTTCAATAGAAGATATCCGCGTAGACACACCAGAATTCACGGTATAAAGAATACTATTACCGTCCGCAGCATCTCGGACATTGACAGCGTTCTTCCTAACCTTAACAGTGTCATTCCACTTTACAACATACGCCTTCTTCACATAGCCAGTCGTGGTTGAGCCATTATAGACGAAAGTGGTTCGATACCATTCGTCGTTATGGTTCTCGATCGTGATATAGGAGCCATCAGCATAACTGCCAAGAGCAGCAGCAGATTGGCTCGCGCTCGCTCGGCGATTCAAAGTGCCGCCAACAACAATACCATACATAGTGTATTTCTCCTTATTCTTTTTGCATCCGGTTATCGGCGGCCACCATTTCCTTTTGCTGGTTATATCTTAGCGCAAGATTTAGTTATTGAAAAGTGACAAGTTCATGCTATATTCGTGAAATTTCACAGACAAAAGGGCGACGAAAAAGGGACAGTTGAAATGCTGCTAAAAACTCTGTTGGATAGAAAAATGTCTGAAAGCTCATTGATTTCTTTCAATACTACTTGATCATACAAAAACAAGAATATCTACGAGCGTTCTTATGACTGGTCGAAGAATTACTTGCATCTTCATGCTCACTAGTAATTGTTCACATAACAATACTTCTTTCATACACTTCGTTAGAACCCATGTCAAGATACTTAGGACAAGAAAAAAGCCTTAATCTGCATGATCAAAAAGCAGTAGGCGTTATAGAATAAAGATAGATTTAATATACTTTATGCTGCAGACAGGAGGGTCTTGGATGAAACGTAGGATTATCCTCATTCTTTGCTTTCTTGGTATGTGCATGCCACCCTCATTGTGTATGGCACAGTCCACGCAAGATACTCCCGCAGTCATCGACGGCGGAAACGCAGATCGCGTGCATCTGCGGGCCGGGCCGTCCGTTCAATCCAAATCTCTGGGGCTCTATTTCACTGGCACAGAGCTACTCTGTTCGTCAGATCCCACGCAGAAATGGACGAAGGTTGTCATCGGTTCCCAAGAAGGGTACGTGAAATCAGAGTATCTGCGTTGGGGAAATGATCGAGAAAGCGTACAGTCTAAGCAGCCCTTGGCCGCTATTCGAGCTAAGAACTGGGTCAACCTGCACAGTGCGCCCTCCGAGGATGCCTCAGTAGAAGGGAAATTATACACTGGCGATGTCGTAACCCTTCTGGGAGAGACAGCTACGCAGTGGTATCTGGTTGCCTCGCGTCATGTTCACGGATATATTCACAGCAATTATATTGATTTGCGGGATCAGTCTGTACAAGATAATTCCGTTGACGCAACCATTGAACTCTCTTTTGAATTTGGTCAGTTGGCTTTTCAATACGGTGATTCATTTGGGAATATCATGAGAAAGAGCAAACTTGTGGGGTATCCATTTGAATGCCTTGGGCCACAAGAAATCTATTACTACTCCATGTATGATGAGGCAAAGGCAGTCGAATATTGCATCGGTGTGGGGTTTGATGAGCATCAGCGTGTTGACTACGTTTCTTTGCAGGGTAGTGGAACCGTTAACAAAACGATCCAATATCCCATAACCTTCGACGAGCTGACTAATCAGATCGGAGTATCTATTCTACCCCAAGTCTTTATCACAGAGGGCAAGGTAAACACTGTTTGCTATCTATGGGAATGTGGTTCCTATTGCATTCAAGCGATGGCGTGGCCTTTATCCATATATAATGTCAATGATCTGAACGTTGAGGCAATCGACATTTATTCCAGCAAAAGAACGCCAATACAGCAAATCACTTTGACCCCAGTATCTAATAGAAATTGAAAAGATATATCACAAAATATCACTCATTCCAAAAACAAACATAATGAGTAAGATTATCACTTTACACAAATAGGCCACAAAACATCTAAATTAGGTGTTTTGTGGGCCATTTTTACATTAGTGTTTGTACTGTTTATCCTTGGCGAAACCAGTTGTCTCCCCTAATTCCGGATTCAAACGTGATTACAGAAGGACAGTTTTAATTTTCTCGTAATAGCTCTTACGCTGTTCCCAAGAACCCGTACCGCCCTGAACAAGTGCAGTTACCTTTTTAACAGTAGTATCTACAGAACTATTCCAATACTCTAAGATTACATTATTAATGTCCTTATCTGTATTGTGTTGACTGAAATACCATGCTGCGGATACCATTGGATAATTATTCGCAACCCGTTTCGTTGCAGTTCGCCACGCAGTGACCTGCGAATCCGCTCCATAACCAGTAGCAGATTTAAGCCAATCATGGAATGCAGAATAGTTCTTACTTCCAGTCAGCTGCATGAAACCAGCTCCGTAGAAGCCTCCGTAACTTGCTTGGCTGCCTTCAGAATAAATGTACTCCGTCATTGTGTTGCCACTGTCACATTCCTTGCGTCCCTGCGCGAGGAAGTGCCTGATCTGTACTTTGCTGGTAAAGTTGAAAGAGGTGTTATTTATAGCTTTATTAAGCCTATCAACATGGTCCGGAGAAATCACATACGGCCCCGTAAATCCACAAAGAACCAACTTCCCGGCAGTTAGTCTGCACGACCCTTTCTGCCCTTCAACAAACCATCCAGTAGAATTGCTATCATCTTCCAGGACTGCAAGAGTACATTGGCCGACAATGCCGTCGTTTCCAAGCACAGAGTACTGGTTCTGAAAAGAAATGACTGCATTCTTTAGAGCCTGGTCAAAGATATTACTAGTCACGTTGGCAACAGAAATGCCTTTACCCTGCAGAAGCTTTCGGAGCTCCACAACTGCTTCGCCAGTGTCATTCAGGCGAATAGTAGATTTGCCATTCCGAACGCTATCGAGAACAGTTGGAGCAGTACTACTACCACCGCCGGTATCACTGCCAGTAGAGTCGTTATAGTAAGCAGTATCCATAACATGCTTCGCCATAACATATCCGGTATAGCTATTGTACTTTGCAGCAAGCCACTCACCAGACATAGACTTCACATAGATCGTGGCCCCATCAGGGATAGTCGTCACAACGCTACTGCTTTGAGATGCAGAAGCACGCATATTCAACGTGCCACCCACACCATTCTTCTCGGTATCAACAACAGCTGCAATGGTGTAATCACCGCCACCACCGCCGGTGTTGTCGTCAATCGTCAGGAAATCAGAGGAACCCCAGCCAGTGCCAGACGCATTGCTTACTCGAAGCCAGCCATTGTCAGGGCCTTCCAGTACTCGCATCGTAGAGCCCTTTGCGGCAGTGAAAATGACAGTTGCGCTTGTACTTGCAGACTTCCGGATGTTCAAAGGGCCGGAAGTGGTGGTCACGGTACACGCCTTACCGCCAGCCGTGATTGCCACATACTGAGCGACCACATAACCAGAGTGCCCACCATAGGACGTACTGAACCATTCCTGATTGCCACTAATGGTGCTCACAGAAATAGACGTCCCGTTAGGAATCGAGGTAGGAGAACTCGCAGAGGTGCTTGCGGATGCTCTAAGTTTGAGGCTGCCGCCAACAACCTTGCCATTAAAAGTTGCCATAGTTATTATCCTTCTTTCATTTTTTGCATCAGGTTTTCGGCGGCCACCATTTCCTTT
>JBJEKQ010000011.1:0-19749 GCA_051878715.1 Prevotella sp. | reverse complement strand
TACTACACGATTTAATTGTTAATTACGTGTGAAGTAAATCTGTATCATGTCACAGCATAACAGGTCAGTCCGAAAGAATTGCAGCCGATTTTTAGGACTGACCCCTTGTATGTCCCTTTTTTTTCGTTGTGCCAATCCGTATCATTCAGGCTAAAACTGTGCTAATCCGCGGAATTTACACATTTTTTGGCAAAAAAACATACAGTTTTCAAATCAAATGTATATCTTTGCAAATTAGAAAACTATTAAACACAGACTTTCAATTGAGCTTTTTCTGACTATGAAAAAAAAGATTTTAATCCTCGACGACAAAGAAACGATAGCAAAGGTTTTATCTATCTATCTGATGAGTGACTATGATGTACAGTGGTTGCCCGACGGACTGCAGGGAGTGAAATGGCTGCAGGCAGGCAATACACCTGACCTTATCATATCAGACATACGTATGCCGGGAATGAGGGGCGACGATTTTCTGGAGTGGATTAAACAGAACGAACTGTTCCGTCACATCCCCGTCATCATGCTCAGTAGCGAGGATTCTACGAGCGAGCGCATACGCCTGCTTGAGATTGGTGCGGTAGATTACATCGTGAAGCCGTTCAACCCGATGGAGCTGAAGATTCGTGTAAAGAAGATACTGCCATAAGTATTTCTTCATTACACAGAAAAGAAAACAGTATTGACATTGAATCGTCTTGACATCATTATTTTAGTAAAACGGTTATATTTTTTGAGACATGATAGGTGTTATTTATCTGGGCACTAATCCGCAAACGCAAGAACGCTTGAAGTATCTTCCGGGTCAGCTGGTGAAGATGACCACAAATTACAAGGATGCTGCCATGCTTTGCGAAAAGAATTCCGGCAACCAGCAGCATTATATTATTTTCTTGGAAAAAGGGAACAAGAATGAAGATACTGTGGCCATTACCTATCTGAAAAAGGTGTGCCGGGACGTTTATATCATACTGCTTACCGGGGAGCTTTCTGATGAGGACAGGAAGGCTTATCAAGCGTGTGGCATCAACGATACCATCAACGTGCATGCCTCTATCGTGGAACTGAACAAAAAGATACAGTTCATCGCCGACAGGGAGGGAATCCTGTTTGACAGTGCGGAAAAGAAACACAAGATGCTCCGCTTCAAGATACCCATGTGGAAGCGTGTCTTCGATATCGTGTTCTCAAGTCTTGCCATCATCGTGCTTTCTCCGGTATTGCTCATCACGGCGTTGGCCATCAAACTGGAAGACAAGGGACCTGTACTGTTCAAGTCGAAGCGGGTGGGTACCAACTATACCGTGTTTGACTTCTTGAAATTCCGCAGCATGAAGGTGGACGCAGAGAAGAATCTCAAGGAGTTGAGCAAAAGCCAGAACCAATACGTAAATTCGGCTGATACAGAGAATGTCGTATCCGACAAAATGCTGGAGATGGCACTGGATGCCGACCATGAGAGCGATGTGGTAATCAGCGATGAAGAGGTGATGCTCGTGGGAGACGATTTTGTGGTGGCAGAATCTGATTTCAACAAGCAGAAAACCGAAGAGATAAACAATGCCTTTGTGAAGATAGAGAATGACCCGCGCATCACTAAGGTGGGACGCTTTATCCGCAAGTACAGTATCGATGAACTGCCCCAGTTGATAAATATCCTGAAAGGTGACATGTCGATTGTGGGTAACCGTCCCCTACCTCTCTACGAGGCGGAAAAGCTGACGGCAGACGACTGCATAGACCGCTTTATGGCTCCCGCCGGTCTGACAGGATTGTGGCAGGTGGAGGAACGCGGACGCAACGGCAATATGTCGGCAGAAGAAAGAAAGCAACTCGACATACGCTATGGCCAGACCTATTGCTTTACACTGGATATGAAAATCATTTTCAAGACCTTGACCGCCTTTGTGCAGAAAGGAAACGTGTAGGTATCTACCAACCTAAAAGAAGAATATCATGATTCAGACAAAACCGTTTATATGTGCTCTATGGTTCGCCTTTGCCGGCAGTGTGTCTGCCCGGGCGCAATTCAATGAAAGCGGTATAAGTGCTGGCTTCTTTGATTCCAGTGATGCAAACACCATCAATTATTCTTCCTTCAAACTGCCTCCCTTGGGGGTGCTTTTTGAGAACGCGAAGCAGAATCCCAATATATTGAGTCTGGCGAAGGCACAGGAGATAGCCGAGGCAGAGGTGGCGAAAGAGCGAAAGCACATCTTCTCCTACCTCAGAGGACATGCCAGTTACAGCTACGGAAAAACAGATATGTGGGGAAACAGTTCTTCCACCTACAACCAGATGATTTACCAGTTTCAAGGTTCCGAGCAGAGTTATTGGAATGTGGGCGTGGACCTGAGTGTGCCTCTGGAGGATATTCTGGATTTAGGCCCTTCTGTAAGGCGGAAGAAACTGCTCGTTGACAAGGCACAGATTGACAAGGATATAGCCTACGATGAACTGAAGATGCAGATAGCAGCCCTGTATGTCAAGATCACCAACAATCTGGTGGCGCTGAAGACTGCCAGCGAGAATGCTGCCATCTACATAGGTGCAGGTACGCTGACACAGGAGCAGTTCCACAACGGAAATATATCGATAGAAGAATTTGCCAAGACAAAAGAATACGAGCAAGGGGCCGTCTCTGCCTATCAAGGGCTGCAGACAACCATTACTACCGATATTATCACCCTCGAAATTCTGACACATACACCTATTATCACCAATACGACTACAGACATTACTTTGGACAACCAGACACAGTTGACCAAAAGACAGCGACTGAAAGAACAGAAGCGCATGGAAGAGCAGATCAAGAAAGATATTGAAGAAGAAGACAGGCGCGTGAAAGAAATGAAGAAGTTGGAAAAGAAATGAAAAACGGGTTGACAGGGATTTAGAATCATATAACGAAAAGGAATATTTTCATGGACACATTCAGATACTTAGTAAGATTCTTATATCGCATACGTTGGTTTTTGGTAGTTCTACCCATGATTTCGCTGATAGTGGCATGGTTTGCCACACGCAACCTGGACCGGGTTTACGATACAAACTCGACCATCTACACCGGTATGATTACCGGTTATAGTATCGAAGGTTCGGGCTCAGGCGGATCTAACTCGCAGACCAACATCAGGAACCTGATGCTGATGATTACTACCGAGACTACCATCAAGGAGGTATCGCTTAGACTGTTCGCCCGTTGTATGATGTACGGCAATCCTACCAAGGACAACAATTATATTTCTGCAGAACACTTCCGCGAGTTGTACCAGACCGTACCTACCGACGTGAAGGCACTGATAAACAAAAACAGCGAATCGACAACCTACGCCAACCTCAAGGCATACGAGAAGCCGTCGATGAGCAACTATATCTTCGGTCTGCTTAACTACCATCCCTACTTCAGCATCAACAGTATCACCTCAAGACTGAAAGTGATGCAATTGAACAGTAGCGATATCATTGATATCGGATATTCTGCCAATGACGCAGGTATCGCCTACAACACGCTCGACATCCTTAACGACGCCTTTGCACGCCAATACCAGCAACTGAGGTTCGGTGAAACCAATAATGTCATCAAGTTCTTTGAGAGAGAGGTGGCACGCCTCTACCGTATTCTTACCACGGCGGAGGACGACCTGATACAGTATAACGTGTCCAAGAAAATTATCAACTATGGCGCGCAGACAGAGCAACTTGCAGCCATGGATGCACAGCAGCAGTCGTTTGACAACCAGTTGTTGCTGGACTATACCACCACCAAGTCGCTTCTGGACTACCTGGAACGGCAGTTGGGCAACAGGGCTAAGATAATACGTGCCAATCAGGAATTTACCAATCAGGTGAGGGATATCTCAAGAATACAGTCGCGTATATCCAACCTGCAACTGATGAGCAGCGAAGGCGGTGGCAATCTTGCTGAGTCGCAAGACGAACTTGCCAAGGCCAAGAAACAGTTGCAGGCCGCCACCGTGCAGGTGAGGCAACTGACCAAGGATATAGAGGCCGGCGCCACCAGTGCGGAGACAGGGGTGAAAGCCAACGACATGATAGAAAAATGGCTGGAGCAGGTGCTGCTCTACGAGAAAACGAAGGCACAGATGGTGGCAAAGGACATTATGAGGCAGAAACTGGATGCGCAGGTGCTTTACTACTCGCCTATCGGAGCCACCGTGTCGCGCAAGAACAGGCACATCGGCTTTATCGAGGGCAACTACATGGAGATGCTGAAAGCGCTGAACAGTGCACGCCTGCGCCAGAGAAATCTGCAAATGACCACCGCTACGCTCAAGGTGCTCAATCCGCCTATGTTCCCGCTGAACGCACAGCCTACCAACCGACTGATGGTATTGTTGGGATCGTTTATGGCTACCTTTTTCCTTACCGCACTCTACTTCATGGTGATAGAAATGCTCGACAGAACCCTGCGTGACCGTATGCGCTCGGAGAGAATCACCAAGGTGCCCGTCATGGGATGCTATCCAAAAGACAGTACCCTGCGCTACCGCAGATACAACAAGGTGGTAGGTGATATGGCGCTGAGACAGCTGAGCAAGGTGTTGCTGCCTAAGTTCAAGACAGGACAGCAGAATGTGCTGAACCTGCTTTCTACCGATGCAGCCAACGGAAAGAGTTATCTGGCGCAGGAACTGGAGAACTACTGGATATCTATCGGCTTGCAGGTGAGACGACTGACCTATGACGAGGATTTTCTGGCTGAAGACAGCAAGTATCTGATGGCAAAAGATATCAAGGACCTGTATGCCGATGTGATGCCCGATGAGATAGTAATTATCGAGTATCCTAACTTGAACGACAACTCTATTGCCTCTTCACTGCTCAATCTGGGTACGGTGAACTTGATGGTGACACGTGCCAACCGCACCTGGAAAGATATCGACCAGAAAGCCCTCAAGGAGGTGATGTCGCAGTTGGAAAACAAAGACTCGCTCTATATGTACCTGACCGAGGCAAGCCGCTATGCCGTAGAGGAGTTTGTAGGACAACTGCCTCCATACACCAAATTCAACAACTTTGTGTATAGAATATCACAGTTGGGTCTGACTGCACAGGAAAACAATCACGCTAACTGATGAATGTGGCTGGTAAGGGTTTCAGGGCTAATGGAAGTACAGGCGTAGGTCGTACCTTGCTGCTGCTGCTGTTCTTTGTGGCGGCTTTGTACGAGATTTACAGCATGCAACTGCCGTTGGCAATGGCCATCTGCCTTTCGCCCCTGCTGGTTGTCTTCGTCTATCTCGCCTTCACCTACCACATGTTCACGTTTTGGACATTATTTGTGGCAAACTATTTCCTGCATTTCCTGGCGCGGCATGGCTTTCTGCCTGTACCAATGTCGGGTGTGAGCGAGCTGCTGCATATCCTGCTGCTGCTCATAGCCATTATAGACGCCCGTATGTTCATCGAGGCGAAATTCATCAACCCTATGTTCATAGGGATGTTGATCTGGGCAACCCTGTGTACCATAGAGGTGTTCAATGATACCTGCGGACTGGGTTTCAACATCGGCACTTGGTACTCTGGTGCCCGCCTGCTCTGCTTCCAGCTGATGTACGCCTACCTTGTATGTGTGATATATATAGCCTCTCCCCAGAGGCTGTACCGATACCTGGTGGTGTGGGGACTGCTGGCTCTGTTTTCTGTGTTCTGGACGTGGAAACAAAAGACTTTTGGTTTTACTGCCTCGGAAAAGGCGTGGCTGATGTCTGGTGGTGCGCGTACCCACATGGTGAACGGTATAATACGCTATTTCTCGTGTTTCAGCGATGCTGCCAGTTATGGCTGTAATATGGCTGCCACCTCCGTGCTGTTCTATATCTCAGCTCTGACCGCCAAGGTGCGCAAACACAGGCTCTTCTTTCTTGGAACAGCCATTGCCTGCACCTGGGCCATGTTTGCATCGGGTACCCGTACCGCCATCTTCTGTATGATTGCAGGATTCATGGTCTATATCTTCTTGTCCAAGTCGGTAAAGATTGCGATTCCCGTGACGCTTGTGTTCGGCACGCTCATCGCGCTCCTGGCATTTACGGAAATAGGCAATGGCAACAGTATGATACGCCGAATGAGGACGGCTTTTGACAAGAATGATGCTTCTGCCGGTGTGCGAGACATCAACAAGGAAGCCATCAGGAAGTATATCAAGGATGCTCCATGGGGAATTGGCGTAGGACTGGACTACAACAATGTACCTGCCAACAATAAGTACCGGAAGCTATCTACCATTCCTCCGGATTCTGAGTACGTGTATATTTGGGTGCACACGGGATATGTGGGCGTTACCGTATTCGCTCTCTGCAACATCATCATGATTATAGGGGCATGCTGCGTGGTGTTCTTCCAGCTCAAGAATAGGGCTATACAGGGTATTGGCGCGGGTATTTGCTGTGCTTTCGTTTCAATACAGTTGGGAGGCTATGGCAACCAGATACTTTGCCAGTTCCCAAATGTACTGCTGTTCTACGGCAGTCTTGCCATCGTGTTTAACCTGCCCTACATGGAAAACGACTTTGCTGCCTGGGAACAGCGGCACTTGGAAAGGGAAAAGCAGGAAAAAGAGAATAAATTGAAGAAGAAGCGTGAGTCAAGGGTATGAATTGTCGATAATAACCATCAACTACAACGGACTGGAAGATACGTGCCAGATGCTTTCATCCATCTCTTTGGGCGATGTGAAGGCTCAGGTGATAGTGGTTGATAACGGTTCGTCTGCCGACGAGGCGCGTGCTGTCAGGGAGCGTTTCCCGTGGGTGGAAGTATGTGCCACACATGAGAATCTGGGTTTTGCAGGCGGCAATAATGTGGGTATCTCCAAGGCATCAGGCAAGTATCTCTTCTTCGTCAATAACGATACCCTTCTCTCTCAATGTGATTTCCGGGGGATGCTCAATAGGTTGGAAAACGACCCCGGCATCGGGGGGATGAGTCCGCTCATACGCTTTCATCAGCAGCCTCAGGCTGTTCAGTATGCAGGTTACACCCGGCTGTCTGCCATTACCTTGCGCAACCGTGCCATAGGCTTCGGAGATACCGGTCTTTTTCCCTACCGCTCAGAACGCCTTACCCCCTATCTTCATGGGGCGGCAATGCTTGTAAGGCGTGAGGCTGTCGAAAAAGCTGGCAGAATGCCCGATTGTTATTTTCTGTACTATGAAGAACTGGACTGGTCGGTAGCCATCAGGCATCAAGGCTACAGACTATTGTATTTCCCCGGGGCGGTGGTTTTTCACAAGGAGAGCCAGAGCACAGGAGCGGACAGTCCGTTGAAACTCTACTACAACACACGCAACCGCTTCCTGTTTTCCAGGCGCAACAACTCCCGGGCGTGTCATCTTATGGCATGTATATACATGATGGCTATGGTCATTCCCAAGCAGACGGTAAAGCTGCTTTGCCGACGCCGGTTGGTACATCTCAGGTATTTGTATAGGGCAGTCAGCGATTTTTTCCGAGGTCAGTATGGTCGATTGAAATAGTGCCCCTGAATCTTGGGAAAAAAATCGTCTTCCTGCCTTTTTTACGGTCTTATACACCCTATTGTTATCTTTTTTTTTACTATCTTTGCATCAAAGCCAGTCCGAAAAGAAACGGCTGTTTAAACATGGACTCTTAATGTTGTGACATGAACTTCTGGTACATCCTTTCCATCATTGACTGGGTACTCTTTATCCCCATAACGTTCACGGTGATATATATCACGGTATTCTCCATCGCTTCCTTATTCTCCAGTCATTCCAGCATACCTGTAAGCAAGCGCCAGAACCGCTTTATCGTCTTTATCCCCTCTTACCGGAGCGATGATACCATTCTGTCCACAGTACGAGCTATTCTGGGACAGACCTATCCGCAAAGGCTGTTTGATGTTGTGGTCATTTCCGACCATCAGCAGGAGTTGACCAATTTCCAGTTGGCGCAATATCCCGTCACGTTGCTGACACCTGATTTCAGTCACAGTTCCAAGGCGCGTTCCCTGATATATGCCCTCAATAATCTGCCGCAGTTCAAAATCTATGATGTGGCTGTGATATTGGATGCAGACAATGTGGTGATGCCTGAGTTTCTGGCGCAACTGAATGACGCTTATGAGACTTCGGGAACGAAAGCCATCCAGGTACACAGGGTATGCAAAAACAGGCATTCTCCCATTGTGGCGTTGGGAGCAACCTTTGAAGAGATAAACAACTCTGTATTCCGACGTGGACATATCACGTTGGGACTGTCTTCTGCCCTTTCCGGAAGCGGCATGGCATTTGATTTTGAATGGTTTAAGGAGAATATCGTCCTTACTCGCGGGAAATGTGAGGACAAGGAACTGGAGGCGTTGCTGTTACGTGACAGTATTTATGTGGATTACTTCGATTCCATCTTGGTTTTCTACGAGATGAATTTCTCCATCAGGTCCTTGAATCTTCAGAGCGACAAAAGGAACAAAAAACATTTCAAGACAGTATTGCACAATCTGAAGTATGTTCCTTTTGCCATCATCAACAAGCAATATAATTTTATCGACAAGATGATTCAGTGGATATTGGTTCCCCGTACTGTCATGATGACAGTCATCCTGTTGATGAGTGTGGTTCTGCCATTCATATATTTCTCTGTTGTGGTCAAATGGTGGGTGCTTGCCTCATTCATCTGTTTCATTTTTGCACTTGCCACACCGGATTATCTCATAGACAAGAATTGGAACAAGATGATGTTGCAGACGCCACGTGTGCTCTTTGCTTCGATATACCGTCACATATATTCTGTCTTGTCCCGAAAACGTACAAAATCATAATACATTACCAATGCCTTTGTTGTTCTCTTTATATGCTGGATAATCTATGATACACTCTCTGATTGTTGCCTGTGACTTTTGTATCTGGCTATGCATTACACTGTCAGCCCTCTATGTCATCTTTTTTGCACTGGCTTCCTGGGTGCGTCGGCATACGCCAGCCAGTACTGATAACGGGTGTGCCGGTACAAATAAACAGGTGCTTGACTTCTTGATACTCATACCGGCATACGCAGAAGATTCTGTGATTTGTCAAACCGTGCAGAATCTGTTACAAATGCAGTATCCGCGCGATAACTACCATATTGCTGTCATTTCCGACCACCAGCAGCCATCGACCGACCAATGGCTGTTGAATCATGTTGACACATTGCATACACCCCAGTTCCAGAACAGTTCAAAGGCAAAAGCATTGCAATATGCCGTTCAGAAGAATACGTACAAAGCACAGTATGTCGTTATATTGGATGCTGATAATGTGGTGGAACCGACTTTCCTTTCCCAATTATGCGGTATTTGTACAGGCTTGTCAGAAAATAACGTGGTGCAATGCCATCGTCAGGCAAAGAATCATCAGACACCTGTTGCATTGCTTGACGCCATCAGTGAAGAAATCAACAACGCGGTTTTCCGTTCCGGGCACAATGCCGTGGGATTGCCGGCAGCACTTATCGGTTCAGGCATGTGCTTCCCGTATTCTTGGTTCTCTGAACATGTGCATCTGCTTGAGACAGCCGGTGAGGACAAGGAATTGGAATTGCTGCTGCTCAGGCAGAATTACCAGATACTGTTTGCGGAGCATATCGCTGTGTATGATGAAAAAGTGACAAACAGCAGGGTGTTCAACAAACAACGCAGTCGCTGGATTACAGCACAGGTACAATGCCTTCTTTCCGGCATCAAGGATTTGCCGCAGAGTATCGCCCGCAGGAATACCGGACTGATAGACAAGACCCTTCAGCAGTTGCTGATTCCCCGCAGTTTGCTGTTGCTCATTTGTTTTGCCGGATGCGTTGTGGCAAGTTTCTGCTGCCTTGCATGCAGCATCAAGTGGTGGATTGTCTTTGTCCTTTTGGTATTCAGCCTATGGCTGGTGATACCTTCACAATACAAGACAAAAAAACTCTTTCATGCTGTATTGTCATTTCCAGTGTTGTGCTACGGGATGATTCTTGGCATTCTGAAAATCGACCGACATAACAAAGACTTCACCCATACCTCTCATGGGACAAAATAGGAGGCGAATCGTTTATCTCTTGTTCGGCTTTTGGGAAAATCTGTATGCAAGACTGAACATTATGTACCTCGGTATGTAGTTATACCACGTCTCCGTGCGGCCTTGTGAGTTGACATTATAGCGTAATGAGCTGATTTTCTGCAACAGGTCGTATGCCTGCACCTTCGCTGTCAGTGCTCCTTTGAGGAATGAACGGGACAGTTGCGCGTTCCAAACGAGTTCGTCAGTGTTCATCATGCTGCTCTGATAGCCCCGGCGTGAGTACATGGTCATGTCGGTGGCAAAGGTCAACAGCAGAACGGGTACGGTGTATGTGGCGTTGAAGCCGTATTGTATGTCGTTGGCGTCAATGTCTTTCACTATGTCGAGTTTGCCCCTTGTGTGGCGTGATGTTATCTTACCGTTGATGCCGGCAGCGAAGTCTCCCAGCTTGTAAGTGAACTTGGCGGAGGCTGTGAGGTTCACGTTGTCCACCTTGGAGAGCGGCGACTCCATGATGAAAGAGTCGTCCCCGCTGTCGGAAGAGGCGGTGACCGTGGCGAAATCCACACTTCTCTGGTACTCCGCCTTGCCGTAAATGTCCATGCGGAAACGTTTTTTCGCATCGAGAGGACGTTGCCATCCGCTGTTGATGAACGCCGTCCTGTTGCCGTCAACGTTGTCGGTCATGCGGGTATATGCACCCGTCGCCGCATCGTATGTGGTGCGGTTGCCCACCGCATTCTGTTCTATCTTGGTCTCAAACCCCACATATACGCTGCTGCCGAGGGAGTCGTTCCTGAAGGTTATGCGCCCTTTGGCGGTGTGTACTACCTTGTTCTTCAGGTTAGGGTTGCTGATTGTGATTGACAGCGGGTTGGAAGTGTCGCGCAATGGCATGAGGCTTGCGAATGAGGTGGGTATCACATTCGTGTTGTACTCGAACTGAATGGGTCTCGTTGTCTTGCCCCTTGTGCTGAAATAGATTCTTGGTTCAAACTCTCTCCATGTCCTATGGGCTATGGTGTCGAGCGTATTGCCCTGGTAGTTCATGCGCTCTGATGTGAAATAGTAACGCAGTGCTATTGAGAAATACATATTTTCCGTAGATCTCTGCAATTCCAACCGCGGGCTATGGCTGCGGTTCAGTTCGTTGTATGAGCGGCTGTTCTCCGTGTCGTAGGCCTTCATCATATCCTCTTGCAGTGACGGCAGCCAGCCGAGGGCATTGTTGTCTGACTCCGAAAGACGCTCAAGGTTGAAGCGTTCGTTATGGTCGCTGCTGTAAGACTGTGCGTATTCGTAGCCTGTCTGCAGCGTCCAGTCGTTGGGAAGTAGTAGATTGTATTTCAGACCTGCATCATAGTGGTAGCCCATAGAGCGCGTATCGCTGAACCTGTTGCGCACTTCCGTAGTGCCGGTAGCGGCGTAATACGTTCGGGTGTTATTAAAACTCTCACTCGGCTTGGCGTTGTTATAACTGAGGTCTATGTCAAGCATCAGCAAATCTCCGCTCTCAAACCTCCACGCCTTGTACATATTATGGAACAGGCTTATATACTTCCTCCTTGCCATGAAGATGTTCTCGTTGCGGTTTGTCTGCGCAGTGGTATAGGTGGAGTCGTTATTTTCCCCCATGGACTTATAGTTGGTATAGCGTAAATAGGTGTACATCCCGATGTATTGCTTCCTGAGATACAGACGGTTGGCGGCATGAAGCAGGAAGTTCTTGTCTATTTGTGCCGACCATCTGTTGCTGAATATGCTGCCGTTATCGGCGAATGTCTCGGCGAATGTCACCATCTCGTTGTCGGTATCACTCCACGTCAGTTTCACGTCCAGGTTCTCGTCTATGTTCTTGTCCTTGTCCTCGGTGTTGAGGTTCATGCCCACCTTCCGTGTCTTCCGCACTCCGTCGCTCACCTTCTTGGGGTCCCAGTTGCCGTCACTGCCCGGTGTCCGTTCCTCGTTCACGTTGTTGGCGTTGCCATAGAGCGACAACCTTGTGTGGTCATCATAGAACATTCCGAACGCCTTTGCCATCCACCTGTTCTCCGTTCCCGCGCCAGCCTCGGAATTGACAAGGTATCCTCTGGCGTATTCCCGCTTCAAGGTAACGTCCATTACATACTCCTTCTCATCCACCTCCTTACCCAGCATCTTGTTCCTCTCCGTGTCACGATAGAACACTTTGAGGTCTTTCACGGTGAAGTAAGGCAGATTCTCCAGCATAACCTTGTTGTCTCCCTTAAAGAACTCCTTGCCGTTGAGGGTGAGGAAGTCTATCTTTTTGCCGTTGATGTATATGTCTCCGTTGTCTTTCAGTTCCGCTCCGGGTAGCTGGCGGATAAGTCCGTCGAGCATAGAACCTTCCGGCAACTTGAAAGCAGACGCGTCAAAGACGATGGTGTCGCCCCTGTACGCCACCTGAATGCGCGTTCCCTTCACCACTACACCGTCCAGTTCCACATCCTTATAAACATCCTTCTGCGTGCGTTTCATCAGTATGTTGGGTATCGTTAACCAGCGTTTGCGCCCCAAGTTGGCAACCTCGTAGTCGGTATATGTATCCTCATACCCCTCGGCGGTGGTCTTGATGATATACTTTTTCTCCACCCTCGGCACTTTGATGGTGAAATATGACCACATCCTCGTGTCCATTGTCTCACACGTCACGGTATCAACCACGGTGGAATCAGCGTTCATCAGTGTGACAAACGCCTTGATCTTGCCCTTGGTGAAGGTGTCATACACCTCGCCGATAAGTAAAAGTGTCTGTTTGTTTTTCTTATTCTTGTCTGCCGCATATCCTGCTGATGTCGTTGTAATCAGCAGTACAGTCAAAAGTATCAGGCATTTTGTCCATCTGGTGGCTGATGTGTGTCTGAGATGAAAAAGAATATGAATCATGATGCTAAAAGGAGTTCTGATTTAGGTCGTCAGAAGGAGGTGGAATCATTCCGTCCCATGAATCGCTTCCATTGATTTTTGACCCTACCAGTTCTCCGCCAAAATCCTGACCGGATCCGAGCCTGCTTTCTTCAAGATTTTCAAAACGGGTGTATTCTCCCTTGAACCTCAGGTTCACGTCTCCCGTAGCACCTTTGCGGTGCTTCGCTATGATTATCTGTGCCACACCTCTTAAATCCACGCCATTCTCGGATTGATAGATATGATAATACTCCGGACGGTGTACGAACAGCACCATATCCGCATCCTGCTCTATGGCTCCTGATTCGCGAAGGTCACTTAGTTGCGGACGTTTTCCCTCGTTCCCCTCTCTCGATTCCACCGAACGGTTCAGCTGACTGAGTGCAAGAATAGGTATGTCCAATTCTTTTGCCAGTCCTTTCAGGGAGCGGGATATGATGGACACCTCCTCCTGACGGCTGCTGAATCTCATGCCTGTGGCGTTCATCAACTGCAAATAGTCTATCATGATGATTTGCACGCCATGCTCCCTCACTAATCTTCGGGCTTTTGTACGCAGTTCAAATACGGAGAGTCCGGGCGTGTCGTCCACGTACAGCGGTGCTCCGATAAGATGGTTCAGCCGTTTGTCCAGTCTTTCCCACTCGTCAGGCTGCAGCTGTCCGTTGAGAATCTTGCTTCCCTGTATCTCGCAACAGTTGGAAATCAAGCGGTTTACCAGTTGCACGTTACTCATTTCCAAAGAGAAGAAAGCCATGGGTATCTGCAAGTCTGCCACTATATTCTTAGCCATGGAAAGGGCAAATGATGTTTTTCCCATCGCAGGACGACCGGCAATAATCACCAGGTCGCTGGCTTGCCATCCGCTGGTTATCTCATCGAGCTTGTGGTAGCCGGAAGGCACACCCGTAAGTCCGTCTTTTTTCTCTGCGGCCTTTGTGATTACGTCCAAGGCATTTCTGATGACGGGGTCAATCTGGGTGTAGTCCTTCTTCATGTTTCTCTGAGACAACTCAAACAGAGAGCCTTCAGCTTCCTGCATCAGGGCATCAATATCTGTTGTCTCGTCAAAAGCCTTGGTCTCGATGTTGCCGGCAAAAGAAATCAGCTGTCTGGCAAAATACTTTTGTGCGATAATGCTGGCATGTTCCTGCAGGTTGGCAGAGGAGGCGACCCTGCTGCTGAGCTCTGTAATATATACAGGACCGCCCACCTCGTCCAGAACGCCGTTTTTTGCCAACTGATTCGTAACCGTAAGGATGTCCACGGGACGCTCTTCCATACTCAGGTCGCGTATGGCAGAAAAAATCAGCGAATGTTTCTTGTCGTAAAAGCTCTCGGGATAAAGGGTTTCGCACACTACGGCATACGCATCCTTGTCTATCATCAGGGCACCAAGTACGGTCTTTTCTACCTCCAAGGCCTGCGGTTGCAAGTGTCCGTAAACTCCACTGGCTCCTGCGGCGTCATCTGCAGGTTTCTTTCTCCTGGTTGTGTCTCTTTCAGCCATGCTTAAAACAAGTCTCCTATTTCGGCGATTTCTTCTTCGTCAAACCATTTTTTCAGCCTTTCCTTGGCCTTTTCCTTGATTTCCGGTTCTACACAATCCCATATTTTCTTCAGCACATAAACCAAGACTGCAAAATCATCCGAAAGACCCACGATAGGAATGGCATCGGGTATCACATCCAGCGGACTAATCATGTAGCCGAGGGCTCCAATAATGATGGCCTTGTCTTTCTTCGATACCTTATCGCTTTGCAGCGTATAATACAGTATCAAAGCGGCATACACCAGTTTGGCTCCTGCACTCTTGGCTATTCTTGATATTTTGTCAACAAAGTCGTTTGCCGAGAACTTGTTGGCATAACTCATAAAATCGGGTAATTCCATAACTGTTCTGTCTTTGTGTTAGAACTTTATCTGTATTAGTCTTGAAGATACATCAGTATTGCTCCCGGAGATACATCAGCATTCATATTGGAAACACTTCTGTGTCTGTCTCAGAAATTTATAAGTATTCTGAACACCTTTCCAGGGGCTTCTGCCCACTTCTGCATACATTCGGCGGCGTGCTCAGGTGTCATGTTCATGCTTATCAGTTCGTCAATAGGACAGGTGCCCTGCTCCATGTAGCGGATAACGGCACGGAAATCAGAGGGCATGGCATTACGGGAACCACGGATGTCCAATTCCTTCTGGACAAAGAATTTGGTCTGGAATGAAACATCCGTCTTGGCATATCCGATGCACACCACTCTACCTGTAAATGCCACTTCGTTGACTGCCATCTGATAAGTGGGCGCACTACCTACTGCTTCGATAACCACTTCAGGACCAAAACCTTCTGTCATTTCGCTTAATCTCTCGTGCACATTCTCTGTGCGCGAATTGACCACATAGGTTGCGCCCATGCGCTTTGCAAGTTCCAGCTTCTCGTCGTCTATATCTGCGGCAATTACGGTGGCTCCTCTTAATGCCGCACGCACGATAGCTCCCATGCCTACCATGCCACAACCTATGACAAGTACCGTGTCGATATCGGTTACTTGTGCGCGCGAAACGGCATGAAAGCCCACACTCATTGGTTCTACGAGTGCGCATGTCTTTGTGTCCAGATTGCTTGCGGGTATCACTTTGGTCCAGGGAAGTACAAGGTATTCGCGCATGGCTCCGTCTCTCTGTACGCCTAAGGTCTCGTTGTGCTGGCATGCATTGGGTCTGCCGTTACGGCAGGATGAGCATTTGCCGCAATTGGTGTAAGGGTTGACGGTTACTACCATGCCTGGTTTCAGATGGTCGGGCACATTGCTTCCTACCTGTTTGATGACAGCACCTACCTCATGTCCGGGAATTACCGGCATCTTTACCATCGGGTTTTTGCCAAGATATGTGCTGAGGTCTGACCCGCAGAAACCTACGTATTCAATATGTAACAGTACTTCATCGTCTTTGATGGTTGACGGCTCTGTCATTTCTACCAAAGCCATTTCTTTTTCTGCTGTAATTTTAATTGCTTTCATTCTGACATGTTTTTAATATACGGTAAATCAACTTCTGTTTGTATTCCATAGAATTGGACTGCATTCTCGCCCAAGAACAAGGCTTTGTCTTGCTCACTCAGTTCCTTGCTTTTGATGATGAAATCATACGACATTCTGTAGGTGATGGCTGTGATGGTCCGGGGATAGTCACTTCCCCACATCAGCTTTTCCATTCCCACCATATCTGCCGCCTTCTTGATGGCTTGGACGGCAGAGGGGAACGGATAGAACTCGCTGTTGTAAAGCCATGTGATGCCACCGGATTCCACATACACATTGGGGGCTTCGGCCAGTTTTATCTGAGACTCCCACCCTTCTGCCGTAGGCATTCCAAAGTGGCCTATGGCTATCTTGAGATGGGGACATTCGGCAATAACTTCTTTCATCTCCTGCACCTGCATATCGCCATCAGCCAGCGTTATGGAGAGGAACATGCCGAGTTTCTCCATTTCTTTAAACAAAAGTATCATCTCTTTGGAATTGAGATAGATACGTTTTTCGTCTAAAATCAGTCTGTGACCGGGTATGGCAATACCCTTGAAGCCTTTCCCTTGCAGCTTTACCGCCTCTTGTGCCAAGGCATTCTCTTCGTTGTGGGCAGACAGACAGTCGCACATTCCGCATACCACAAAGCGGTCGGGATATGCTTTTACCACCTCTTCAAGATAGTCGTTTTGGCAGCCGTCAATCAGTTCCTGTACCACTACGGCAGCGGTTACCTGCGCGTAGTTCATGTTAGAAAGGAACACCTCGGCAGAGTTCTTCCCGTCAATCATGAAAGGCGGAATCATCTGCACCTCCTGTCCCAAAAAGTCTGCACGTCCATTTTTTTTTGAACGAATGGTCATGCCGTTCCAGGTAGTATCCTGTTTGAGCCACAAGTGGCTGTGAGAATCAATGATTTTCATGTGTTGTCAACTGTTTTTCCAACGCACATACATCTGGTCGCCTATGATTTCCTGCACTTCCTTTACCAGATTCTTGTCCATCTCTTCGTTCACGTACTGGATGTTTTTCAGCACATTGGCAGGGTTGGCGCTACTGAAGAGCGTGGAGGCGATACGGGGATTCAGGGAGGTGGAGAACTGTACTGCCAGCTTGTCGATGGGATAGCCTTTTTCCTCGCAGTGGCGGGCAGCCTTGGCACAGGCATCCTTCAACGACTGGGCGGCAGGATGCCAGGCAGGGGCACCTCTCATTGACAGCAGTCCCATGGAGAAGGGCGATGCGTTGATGACACCTACTCCGTGTGCCTCGAAGAAATCAAGGAATTGCAGCAGCAGGTCGTCATTCAGACTGTAATGGCAGAAGTTCAGCACACTTTCCACAGTCCCTTCCTCCGCATGCTCAATGACCCACTTCAGGTTCTCGGGCTGTAGGTCTGTGATGCCTACGTGTTTCACTATTCCTTTGCTTTTCAGTTCCACCAGAGCCGGCAAGGTCTCGTTGACTATCTGGTTCAGGTCTGCAAACTCCACGTCGTGAACATTGATGATGTCTATATAGTCGATGTTGAGCCTCTCCATGCTCTCATACACACTCTCCTGTGCACGCTTGGCAGAATAGTCCCAGTAATTCACCCCGTCTTTTCCGTATCGTCCCACCTTGGTCGAAAGGTAATATTTATCCCTCGGCATGTTCTTCAATGCCTTTCCCAATACGGTTTCCGCTTTGAGATGACCGTAATAGGGGGATACGTCAATGAAATTGATACCGTTTTCAACTGCAGTGTAAACCGCCTCAATTCCCTCGTTTTCCTTGATGCCGTGAAATACGCCTCCTAATGACGATGCTCCAAATCCCAGGTTGGACAGCCGCATTCCTGTTTTTCCTAATTCGTTGTATATCATAATATTATATTTTGATTATTTGCTTTGTTGCCTGACGCAGGTGCTACCGTGTGGAAACTTCCTCCAAAAGCCCTCTGCCCTTCAACGATATGAACGCAAAAGTAAGTATTTTATTTTGAATAATCTGCTGATTTGAGCAATTATTTGTCTTTCGACGGTGAATTGCCGGACAGCCCCTCGTTGGCTCAGTCACACATTATCCTTATCACTCTGATACCCGTATGTGAAGGATGCTGCTCCAGATACTGTTTCAAGGTCATGGACTCAAGTACTACCTTTTTGTGCTTTTGTGAAGCGTTTATCAGGTGGAGTCCGTTTTTTTTCCATACGGCAAACCCCACATGTGCTATGTCAAGACCTTTCTTGCTGGTTGTGATGGCTATGATATCGCCGTCGTGTATCGCACTTCTGCAAGCATCATTATTCCCGATGCTGTCTTTGTGTAAAAATCGTACATCTTCTCCCGAGACGGCTTGTTCTGTACTGCTAATCTCAGCTATATATTCGGGATGTTTCTCCAGTGCCTGGTATTTATGGGCATACCGGCTCATAAAAAACAAGTCCAGCGTTTGTTGGGAAGAGAACAACCCGTGCGGCTTTTCTATAACGGTCACTATACCTTTTCTCCTGTTGTCGCTTATCCATTCCGAGAAGTAGTGCAATCTGCTGCAATAGTCCCCAATGACACCATTCCTGTATCTTATGGCTTGCAGGTTTTCTTTGAAGGCGGCAAAGTCATATAGCCTTTGTTTCATGCACATGCACAGCGCCGTCACGTTTTCCACCAGTGTAGTGCAGTCGAGCTGTCTCGTGTTTACCACCAGTTGCTCCCTGTCATTAACTTCCAATGTATGCGCCACATAAGGAGTATGAATGAATTTATTGGCAAAATACAGGGGCAATGATTTGATTCGATGGTTCTGGAGAGCCTCTTTCAGTGTCTTTTCAATAAAGATGCTGTCGGTCTGTCTGTTCTTGTTTGCGTGGGCAAAGGGACTGACATACAGAAATGCCACTGCGGCTAATATTCGTAATGCAAAACAATTCTTCATGGCTCAGCGTTTTTTTCCAAAGTTAAAACCGGCATATATGTTCAGACTTCCAAAGGTGTTGTTGGTGGCAAAACGTTCCTTGCGGTAATTGTATGAGTGAACAATGGCGCTGGCACCTACATACCATTTGGTGTTGTTATATACGATGCCAAACCTTCCGATTCCATCCAGGTTGAAATGGTCCAGATTGAAATTCCTGTCCCCTCCCTCTCCGGCAACACCCCTCGCTCCTTTGTATGAAAGTGCCAATTGGGCACTGGCGCAAAAAAGGCATCGCTTCGCAAACACCCAGTTGTAGGCATAGCCGCCCGAAAGGTTGATGTCATAGTACTTGACACTGTTGAACATCAGTCCGCTGTCAATCTCCACAACACCGTTGTCGCTTTTGGCAGACGCTATTTGCTCGAATTTGTCAGAATCAAAGTCCAGACTGTTGTTCAGATATCCGATACCGCATATCCAGGAACCGCAACTTATTTTCTGACAGGTGCTTTGGGCAAAGGCTGCCGGATAGGAAAACCTGCGGTGGTTGAAGATATAATACAGGTTAATACCGGTAATGCCCACGCTGATGCCGTCGAATGCCGTTCCTTCCATATTCGACGCATCCACCTGGGAACCAAGATTCACGTTGCGTATCTTGTAGTCGCTTCCTGTGCGGCGGTAGTAGAGGTCAATGCCTATTTGCGAGCTGTAGATGCTGAAGTCGAATTCCTTGCGTAGTTCCCCGCTGTTGAATCCCAGATTTTTTATCTGGAAGGTATAACCTAAGAAAAACCAGCGCCACCCGAAATAGGGACCCACCTTCAGACTTGCATCCGGAGACAGCGTGATGGTCTGTCCGTTACTGCTT
>JBJEKQ010000010.1:0-19815 GCA_051878715.1 Prevotella sp. | reverse complement strand
AGACATGATTAAGGAAGAAATATATTAAATTTGCACTTGCTTATGGAATCCGCCTGCGGTGGGAATAGTGTTAAATATTTTTAATTGTTTATCTCTTTGGAAACAAGTATTGTACAAATTATGTATTTTTGCTGAAATCAATATGTGTTTCAATAAGATAACTGGAAAATAAAGTAGCAATATGTCAGGGAAAAGTTTGGTAAAATGGTCTATGGCCACTATGGTATTCGTGGCTGTGTGCAGTTGTGGCGACAAGGATTTGTATGACAGGGAAGCCTATCTGAATCAGGTGAAGCAGGCTTTTCCTGTGGCGAATGTTGACCCCCAGCATGACTGGAGCAGCGTGGCAGCAGTGAGGCTCACCGCCCATCTCAGCATGAACAGGCCAGGCACCTACATGGTGCGCGTGTATTCTGCCATGCCGCAGAGCGGACAGAGCACCGAGCTTCTTGCTTCGGCAGAGGTGGTCAACGGCGGCGTGTTCACCACCAACCTCAACTATCGTGTCAATTCTCCCATGCTGTATATCGCCGTGGAGGATGAGCGTGGCTTCTTGGCCGTATATCCCCGCGAGATAACGGGGCAGAGCATGGAGACACAGGTGGGCGATGCCGTGAAGGATGCCGGCAGCAGTGCCCTGCAGGCTCCCCGCATGATAGCCTCCACGCGCGAGTTTCCCGACTTCCCGAAAGAGGGCGAGTATGCCACCGATGTGCCTGCGGATGCACACCCCATTGACCAATATGCTGCCGATCACAGCAGCGGTTCTCTGGTGAGCGAGTATTATGTGGATGCCAGTTCCACGGCGTTCAATCCTTGGCAGGGCAATGTGAAGATATACTTCAAGCCTGGCACCTACACCGTCAACTGCAACATGACTATTCCCTACAACACGCAGATATATTTCCTCCCCGGTTCCAAAATCACCATCAACCAGGAACTGTGGTGTACCCAATCGGGCACCGCCATCTATATTGCCGAAGGTGCTGAGGTTACTGTCAGCAAGAAGTGTGGTCTTGGCATCGGAGTGTATAACAGGGGAAAACTCAGTGTGCAGGAATTTGAGTTGAACAACTCCGGTGTCTGCACCAACCAGGGAAGCGTGTCGGTGGTTGGAAAGTTCCGTCTTGCAAACACTTCTTGCTATCTTGTCAACAGCGGTACCCTTGTAGCCGATTCCTTGGAGTTGGCCAGCGGCGCTGCCATGCACAACCTCGACTCTGTGAATGTGGCAGGGCGCACCCACCTGTCGAGCTATAACGACACATGGGTCAACGACGGCACTTATGTCACCGGCTCGCTCGACTGCGAGGCAGGTACCGACCAGTTTATCAACAACTGTCGGTTGAAGGTGAACGGAAAGTTCAGCATCTGGAACGGAAGTTCTTCCACCTCCGGTTTCCGTCAGGATGCACTCGCTTCGACAGAGACAGAGGAGTTTTATATCAACACCTCCAGGGTATTCCTCGGCAGCCAGTCGCTGTTCAAGGTGAACAAGACCGCCACGATGAACTGTGGCAATCCGGGCTACGGCATCCACGGCACGGGCACCGATGCCTCCAAGCCTGCCGTGTTCCAGGCCAAGGACATTGTGATGGGCAGTGCTTCTACGGAGAACCAAGTGACCTACAGCGGCTATCTCTGGGTGGCATCTGACACCCACTTCTCCCGCCTGAAGCCAGACGGCAGAACCACTTACAACGTGGCAGACGACAAGGTGAGCTTTGCCATCGGAGCCAACGATGCCGCCACCACCATCCCCGCCTCCAAGTGTACGCCCGGTTACAATCAGGGCAATACGCCTGTGACACCGCCCGTCAACGACGGCATGACGATGATACATTGCTATGAAGACAACTTCCCCGAACCCGGTGACTATGATTTCAACGACGTGGTGCTGGGATTGAAGATGGAGAAGTGCCCCCGCCGCAGTGGAAGCAAGCGCGATACCCTGGTAATCAAGGTGGAGGTGAAGGCAGTGGGAGCCACCAAATCCATCGGTGCTGCCATCCGCCTGAAAGATGTAAAGTCACGGCACGTGAGCGGCGATTTCAAGCTGTCTTCTGAAGCTGACAGAAAGATGTTCAACTTCTACGACATTGAGATATACAACAGAACCATCAAGCCCAATCCAGAGGGTTCCAGGAAGTATCTTACAGCCATCAACAGCCAGGACCTTGTCATCCCTCTCTTCAATGATGCTCATTATGCCATCACAGGAGGACTCAAGGAGAATGGTGATGTGAAGCGCAGATTCTACAACACCGTGGCCGACAGAAGCAATGCCAAAGGCGAGGTGATAGGGGCTGACATGCTGCCCGAGAACGAATACAAGATTCTCTTCACAGATGCACAAGCTTTTAACCAGTTTGTGATCAATGATGTAGATCTCTTTATCATCGAGGAGTACAACGGAGCGTTCTTCGAGGTACACACCTATCAGTATAAGCAAGACGAGGTGGTGCACAACTGGCGCAACGGCAGTGACGCCTATGCGGACAACTATCCCTGGGGACTGGCAGTACCCTCGGCTTCATTCCGCTATCCCATAGAGTGGACGGCCATAGGCTCTTGTCTTACCAACAACGTGTTCGGAGGGGCCTATCAGACGGCAGGACATTCCTTCATAGAGTGGGCGCGTGACCACACCAAGGCCACCGACTGGTACAACTATCCCACCAGTGGTCTTGTGTATTGAACTGCAGAGTTGCATTGAAATTATTCGACAACCATGAGAAAAGACTTTTTGACCGCCCGTGCCGTGTTGGTGGCAGCAGTGGCAAGCGTGGCACTGACGGGATGCCATGACAGAGACGTGTTTATGGGCGACCGCACCGAATTGGAATATGAGGCCGCATGGGGCAACAAGTTTGGCAACGTGGACCCGCAGCAAAACTGGAACCTGGCCACACAGGTGAATGCCGTGGTGAAGGTGAGCCCGATAGCCGCCGGCTCCAAAGTGTGCGTGTATGACGCCAACCCCTATACCGACGATGCACGGCTGATGGCCGAGACGCGGCTATTTGCCGAGAACGTGACCTTAGGCATCGACATGCTGAAGGGCGCCTCGCAAGTATATGCCTGTGTGCTTACGCCAGATGGAAAGGTGCAGGTGCGCGGCTTCTACGACGTGGCCAACGGTGCCGTGGAGATAACCGACAGTCCTGTGCCACAGCGAAGGGCAGCCCTGTTGCCACATGCCGGAGAGTCGTGCGATGTGACCTTTGGCACCACCTATGACCTGGGTTATTTCAGGGATGCGGAGACTGTTTATGACTGGGACGGGAAGACGTATTGTATCAATGGTCAGTTTTATCGCTACGAAGACGGACATTATTACATGAATACCGACGGCAACCCCGATGGCAATTATATCCTGATACCCGACGAGTGGAAGGGAGACTGGAATCAGTTTCCTCACCAGTGGGCTATCAACGGAGATTGGGGAAGTCCGTTTTATGACGGTTGGAAATACCTTACGAAAACCATTATTGAACATTCCTACGGCAGTGTCACTGAGTTGGAGAATGTGTCACGCACCGCAGGTATGAGCTGGAAGCAGGGTGTGGGCTACGGCATGTTCGGCACGGGCAAGTTCTTTGCCGAGCATATCAAGTATTTTGATGAAGTCAAGTCCGGATTAGACGGGTATGACCTGACAGAGATAGAAAAGGGAGCAGCCATCACCACAGCCGAGGCCGGTCCGCTGAGTCTGTCCATGATTTTTGGTGCCACGCAGAATTCTAACGCTTTCGGCTACTTCTATTATGAAGACGGTCAGAACCCTGACGATGCGCCCCGCTATATCCTCATCAAGAATGCACGCCCCCAGGACAATATCTATACAGGGACATGGGGACAGGGTGCCGTGGGCAACATGCAACTGGAGGAATGGAGCAGCTATGAGTATGCTGTGGAGCACAAGGATGACACCCCGTATGAGTCTGAGGTGGCCAATGGCAACACCCCCATGAGCCGCTACCTGGCAGCGTACAACAAACTCTATGTGGGCACGCGATACAAGGTGCCCTACTTCGGCAGGGACTATCAGCAGGAAGCTGCCACCTATACTTTCCCCGCAGGTGTGCATATCGAGTTCTTCATCATCAACAATGAAAATCCCGAGAAGCCTAACTACAAGCAGAACCTGAACAACTTCAACTATGGCACCCCCGGAGAGAACCTCAAGATAGAGCACTATCGGGAGCGCACCGGCTTCACGCCCGACTTCGGTGCCGTGAAGGCAACCACATGGATGTATGAAGGCATACAGTATATCGGATTTGAAGACGGCGGAGCCGACGAAGACCTCAACGACGTGGTACTGGCAGTAGAAGGCAAGACAGCAAATACCCCGGGTATGGAAGTGCCTCCTGTAGAGCCTGCTGCTGAAACGCAGGCATGGACAGTGGCTTGCGAAGACCTCGGTTCTACGGACGACTATGACTTTAACGATGTGGTATTCCAGGTGAAGCATGCTTCGGGTTCCACCACTGCCACTGTGGTGCCCTTGGCGGCAGGTGGTGTGTATTCTGCCAGAATACTGTATAATTCCAGCGACTTGGGAGAGATACACGGATTGATAAATCCCAATGCAAGTTCCTCTACCATGCTCAATACCACCACATATACTCCAGCGGTGAGGACGGTGTCGGTCACCGTGCCTGAAGACTTCTCCATGGCAAACGGCATGGGGGGCTTCTCTATCCAGGTGGAGGGTAGGGGTACCACAGTGACCATCTCGGGTCCTGCTACCGGTTCTGTTCCCCAGATGATATGTGTTCCCGGCAGTTGGGTGTGGCCTTTGGAGCGCCAGCCCATAGAGCAGGCATATCCCGACTTCTGCAACTGGAGCCAGAATGCGCAGAACTACGAATGGTACAAGAACGTGAACAGTGGCAAGGTAGTGCCTGATGTGACATTCTGAATGCTTGGCACGCTTGTCACCGAAGCGCAGCAAAGACAGTCAGCCGGTAGAGCGGGTGCCCTATCGGCTGATTCTGTCTCACTTCGCAATCTTCCCTTTTTCCTCATTTCATAAAAAAAGAAAATAAATGGGCTATTTTGCAGTCATTCCATTGATTTTAAGTATCTTTGTGCGATTTTTATTTTTTAACCACGGTGTGCGTCAAGCGAACACACCGTTTATAGATGTTTTAACAAGATGAACGTAATTACAAAGACCCTTCAATTGGCTGATGGAAGAACCATCACCATTGAAACCGGGAAGGTGGCAAAGCAGACCGACGGAAGCGTGATGCTCCGCATGGGAAACACCGTGCTTTTGGCTACTGTTTGTGCCGCAAAAGATGCAGTTCCCGGAACCGATTTCATGCCTTTGCAGGTAGATTACAGAGAGCAGTATTCCGCAGCCGGACGTTTTCCCGGCGGATTTACCAAGCGTGAAGGCAAAGCCGGCGACAATGAAATCCTGACCTCACGATTGGTAGATCGTGTACTTCGCCCCCTGTTCCCCTCCAACTATCACGCAGAAGTGTTTGTAAATGTGATGTTGCTCTCTGCCGATGGTGTGGACCAACCCGATGCTCTTGCCGGATTTGCTGCCTCTGCAGCCTTGGCATGTTCAGATATCCCCTTTGAGTGCCCCATCAGCGAGGTTCGTGTGGCACGTGTCAATGGAGAATATGTCATCAACCCCACTTTCCAGCAGATGGCAGATGCCGATATGGACATTATGGTGGGTGCCTCTGCCGAGAATATCATGATGGTGGAGGGAGAGATGAAAGAAGTGAGCGAGCAGGACATGATTGGTGCCCTCAAGGCTGCCATGGAAGCCATCAAGCCCATGTGCCTGCTGCAGACAGAACTAAGCAAGGAACTGGGCAAGGATGTGAAGCGCGAATACGACCACGAGGTGAACGACGAGGACCTGCGTGCACAGATGAACAAGGAGCTTTACCAGCCCGCCTATGACGTGACCAAGCAGGCATTGGACAAGCAGGCACGTCAGGACGCCTTTGACAAGATTCTTGCCGATTTCAAGGAAGCGTATATTGCAGCGCATGCCGACCTGACCGAAGACGAGCAGGAGGAAAAAGTGGCGATGATGGAACGCTACTATCACGATGTGATGCGTGACGCCATGCGTCGCTGCATCCTCGATGAGGGCATACGCCTCGACGGCCGCAAAACCAATGAGATACGTCCCATCTGGTGTGAGGTATCTCCCCTGCCCATGCCCCACGGAAGTGCCATTTTCACACGTGGCGAGACCCAGAGCCTCTCCACTTGTACGCTGGGCACCAAACTGGACGAGAAGATGGTGGACGATGTGCTGGAGAAGAGTTACATGCGCTTCCTGCTGCACTACAACTTCCCCCCATTCTGTACAGGTGAGGCAAAGGCACAGCGTGGAGTGGGACGCCGTGAGATAGGTCATGGACATCTGGCTTGGCGTGGATTGAAGGGTCAGATACCCGAAGATTTCCCCTATACAGTGCGTTTGGTGTCGCAGATTCTGGAGAGCAACGGTTCTTCGTCCATGGCTACCGTATGCGCCGGCACCTTAGCTCTGATGGATGCTGGCGTGCCCATGAAGAAGCCTGTGAGCGGCATTGCCATGGGACTTATCAAGAACCCAGGAGAAGACAAGTATGCCGTATTGAGTGACATTCTGGGAGATGAAGACCATTTGGGCGATATGGACTTCAAGACTACCGGTACCAAGGACGGACTCACTGCCACACAGATGGACATCAAGTGCGACGGTCTGAGCTTCGAGATACTTGAAAAGGCGCTGATGCAGGCCAAGGAGGGCAGGGAGCACATCCTGTCCAAGCTTACCGACACCATCGCCGAGCCGCGTCCCGAACTGAAGCCCCATGTGCCGCGCATCGTACAGATAGAGATACCCAAGGAGTTTATCGGTGCCGTGATAGGTCCTGGCGGCAAGATTATCCAGCAGATGCAGGAAGACACCGGCACTACCATCGTGATAGACGAGGTAGATGGTGTGGGCAAGGTACAGGTGAGCGGACCCAACAAGGAAAGCATTGAGGCTGCACTTGCCAAGATACGCGCTATTGTGGCAATCCCCGAGGTGGGTGAGGTTTACGATGGTGTGGTACGCTCCATCCAGGCATACGGCTGTTTCGTGGAGTTTATGCCCGGCAAGGACGGTCTGTTGCATATCTCCGAGATTGACTGGAAACGACTGGAAACAGTGGAAGAGGCAGGCATCAAGGAGGGTGACAAGATAAAGGTGAAACTGATGGAGATAGATCCCAAGACCGGCAAGTTCAAGCTCTCTCACAGAGTGCTCATCGAAAAGCCTGCCGACTATGTGGAACGCCCTGCAAGAAGAGAGCGTCCCGAACGTGGCGAGCGTGGTGAGCGCCGTCCTCGTGGCGAAAGGGGCGATCGCCGTCCACGTGGTGAGCGTGGCGAGCGCCATCAGCATCAGGAGAGAAACGAACAGGAGAATCCGTTGGCTGAAAACCATGAACCAAAGGATTTCAACGATTCTCTGGATCATCTGGACTTCTAATGACTTGCAATCACTTGTAAGAAAACCTACAGCCACCTTTGTATCTTCAAGGGTGGCTGTTTTTCAATAGCATGGAAATACTGTTGCACTATACGTGGAAACACAAACTCTTTCCACTGAAACCACTGCACACCACCGACGGACAGACATTGGAGGTGATAGACCCAGGTCTGCACAATACCGGCAGTGGTCCCGATTTCTTCAACGCAAAAGTGAAGATAGGCGGCACACTGTGGGTGGGAAATGTAGAGATTCATGACCATGCCTCCGACTGGTATGCACATCATCACGACACAGACTTGGCTTACAGCAATGTGATACTGCATGTGGCACAGGTGATGGATGCTGAAGTGTGCCGCCATGACGGAACTCCTGTCGCGCAGCTGCAACTGGACGTTCCGACAAGCGTGGTACATAACTACAACGAACTGCTGGCGGCAGACAAGTATCCACCCTGTCACAAACTGATAGCCCGACTCAGTCCGTTGCTGATGCGCTCCTGGCTGACTGCCTTGCAGATGGAACGGCTGGAGCAGAAAACGCTTGCCATCAATGCCATTGCCCGTCGGCATCAAGACGACTGGGAACAAGCGTTCTTTATCACCATAGCACGTAACTATGGGTTCGGCATCAACGGCGATGCCTTTGAGCGGTGGGCAGAGAGTTTCTCTCTGTCGGTAGCGGGAAAACACCGTGAGAACGAGTTCCAGATTGAAGCGCTGTTCATGGGGCAGGCAGGTCTTCTCGACGAGGATAGCTTGCCCGTGGCGGGAAAGCAGAAGTCTCTGGCAGATGCCTATTATCAGCGACTGGCGGCAGAGTACCGCTTTCTGCAGCACAAGTATGCACTGCAGCCCATACCACATCATCTGTGGCGCTTCCTGAGACTCAGGCCGCAGAACTTTCCGCACATACGCATCTCTCAACTGGTGCGCCTGTATTGCGGCAACAGCATCAACCTAAGTACACTGGCAGATTGCCAGACCATAGATGCCGTCAGCGAACGTATGCACACCCAGGTCACCGGTTACTGGACCACCCACTATGCCTTTGGCCAGCCCTCGGCAAGGTCTGACAAGCATTTGTCGCCCGCTTCACTGCGCCTGCTGGTCATCAACACAGCCATCCCCATGCTCTTTGCCTATGGCAGGCATCTGATGAACGAGAAGATGTGTGAACGTGCTGTTGCCATGCAGGAACAGGTCAAGGCTGAAGACAACCATATCGTGCGTATGTGGCAGGAGTGCGGACTCAAGGTGGAAGATGCGGCACAGAGCCAGGCGTTGATACAGTTAAAGAACCGCTATTGCGACCGTAAAGACTGTCTGAGGTGTCGCATTGGTTATGAATATCTGAGGAAAAACAACTCATGATTTTTTCAGCTCTTGCAATCCCCCCTCGCGGGGAACGGGAAGCTTCATTCAAAACGTTAATTATTAACTCAAAATGCAATATATCTTTGAAACAAGAATGATGGTGCGCGACTATGAGTGCGACATCGAGGGAATAGTGAACAATGCCAACTATCTGCACTATGCAGAGCATACACGTCACCTGTTTCTGAAAGAACGGGGACTGAGCTTTGCCGAGATGCACCGCAAGGGGGTGGATGCTGTGGTTGCAAGGATGACACTACAATACAAGACACCGTTGCAATGCGATGACGAGTTCATCTCCAGATTGAACATCAGGAAAGAGGGCATCAAGTATGTGTTTTATCAAGACATCTTCAGAGCCTCCGACGGAAAGGTGTGTTTCAAGGGGGTGATAGAACTGGTGTGTCTGATAAACGGGAAATTGGGTAATTCGGATGAGTACGACAAAGCATTGCTGGGATGAGGAAACGTTCTATGCCGTGGCGATGACCCGTCTCAGCGGTTTCAACACACAGATAGCGCTGCAACTGTACAAACTGATGGGCAGTGCTGCCAAGGTGTATGAAAATAGGAATCATATCGACGAGGTGGTGCCACAATGTTCTGCACGCCTGAAGAGGGCATTGCAGCAATGGGATGATGCCTTGAAGCGCAGTGAGGCAGAGTTGGAACTGATGCAGCAGAAAGGCATACGTGTGCTGAAGTTCAATGACGAAGACTATCCCCGGCGACTGGTTGACTGCGATGATGCGCCGCTGGTGCTCTACTATAAGGGCAGTCAGAATCTCAACGCTGCGAGGATGGTGGCTGTGGTGGGAACGCGCCATTGCACGGTGTATGGACAAGACCTGGTTCGCAGTTTTATAGCAGAACTGCAGCACTTGTGTCCTGCTTGCGTGGTGGTAAGCGGATTGGCATACGGTGTGGATATTCATGCGCATCGGAATGCTTTGGCAAATAACCTGCCTACCGTGGGCGTATTGGCGCATGGACTGGACCAGCTCTATCCGCACAGCCATATCGAAACGGCAAGGAAGATGGTGGAGCAAGGTGGATTGCTCACCGAATACATGACCCAGACCAATGCCGATAAGGTGAACTTCGTGAGGCGCAATCGCATTGTGGCGGGTATTACGGATGCTACCATACTGGTGGAAAGTGCTGAAAAGGGTGGAGGATTGATTACCGCACGTGTCGCTGCCGATTACCACCGCGATGTGTTTGCCTTTCCCGGTGCTGTGGGTGCCACCTATTCTGCCGGGTGCAACATGCTTATACGAAACAATGAGGCACAGCTCATCACATCGGCACAGGACATGGTGATGGCAATGAGATGGGATACGGAAATGCAGTTGCAGCAGGCGAAAACCATGGGCATAGAGCGCAACCTGTTTCCGCAACTCACGCCACAGGAGCAGCAGGTGGTGGACGTACTCGCACATACCGACAATCTTTCTGCCAGTATTCTTGCAGTGAAGGCAAATATACCCATACAGCAGATTACCATTCTGCTGTTCCAACTGGAGATGAAGGGCGTGGTGAAATCCATGGCAGGAGGCTCCTATCACCTGCTGAAATAGAGGAGGCAAGGAAATAAAAAACCATTTACTGACAGATGAAAATAGGAAATATCGACTTAGGAGACAAACCCGTGATGCTGGCACCCATGGAGGATGTCACCGATATAGGCTTCAGAATGCTGTGCAAGCGCTTTGGTGCCTCTATGGTATATACCGAGTTCGTGAGTGCCGAGGCATTGGTGCGCTCCATCCAATCTACCGTGAACAAACTCACCATCCGGGATGAAGAGCGTCCCGTGGGCATCCAAATCTATGGAAGAGATGTGGAGGCAATGGTAGAGGCGGCACGCATCGTGGAGCAAGCCGCACCCGATGTGATTGACCTCAACTTCGGCTGTCCGGTAAAAAAGGTGGCAGGCAAGGGGGCAGGAGCAGGCATGCTGCAGAATATCCCCTTGATGCTTGATATAACCCGCAGGGTGGTGCAGGCTGTGAAACTGCCTGTGACGGTGAAGACACGATTGGGATGGAGCGCCGACAACCTGGTGATAACCACTCTGGCAGAGCAGCTGCAGGATTGTGGTATTGCCGCCCTCACTGTCCATGGGCGCACCAGGGCACAGATGTACACGGGCAGTGCCGACTGGACCCTGATAAGGGAGGTGAAGCAGAATCCGCGCATCCGCATCCCCATCATAGGCAACGGAGATATTACCACACCTCAGCAGGCGGCCGATGCCTTTGCCGATTATGGAGTGGATGGTGTGATGGTGGGGCGTGCCACCTTTGGATGCCCGTGGATTTTCCGTGACATTCAGGAGGTGCTGCATCCTGAAAAGGCGTTGCCACCTCTATCCTACAATGACAGGATAAACCTGCTGATAGAGCAGCTGAACATCAATGTGGAGCGTATCGACGAGTACCGGGGCATCCTGCACACCCGTCGTCACCTCGCCGCTACCCCCATCTTCAAGGGCATTCCCAATTTCCGCTCCACGCGCATTGCCATGCTCCGCGCCACCACGGTGGCGGAACTCACGGACATACTGAAAAGTCTGTATGTGAATGAAGGCGACAAGGCTGAAAGGTGATAGAAAACCGATATTTCATAAAAATCATACATAGTATGATATCAAAAAAAGAAGCTACCTTCACAGGCGGCTTCTTTAAAAACTCAGGAAAATGATAAATATAGATTAAAAATTTAGTTGTCGAGTACAAAGGTAACTATTCTTTTTTAATATGCAAGTACTCTGAATGCTTTTTAATCCGTATTTATACTATTTTAATCCATTTTAGTTACCGTTTAGTCATATTTGATACTATTTGTGAATAAGTGATGACAAATAAGTCACTAAAATGCGAATATTCTCAGGAAGATGGGGCGAAGGATGAGGATGAGTGTGGAACAGAGTGAATTTTTCATCATTTTTAGGTATTTCAACATTCTTTGATTAGTCATACTTTTGCATCGGAAAATCAAGGATGTGCTACTGTTCCGTATGATTTTCAATAACAGACAGTGGGAATGTAGCGAAAAAAATGGCGAAGAGAAACCTGAATAATGAATAAAACAATGAGAAAGTTGATGATGGCGTGTGCGGTGTGTGTGATGGCCACCGCCGCGCAAGATGTGACAGCACAAACCAATGAGGAAGAAACATCTGTCGAAAGTTGTACACAAAAGGAAAGCAAGCCTAAAAAGGCATTGAGTGTGGGAGGCTACGGAGAAATTGCCTTTTCGCGCAATTTCTACAGCGACCATGTAAGCAGATACAGTCAGCCCGAACAGCATAAGAATGATCCTTCGCACGGACGCTTCGATATCCCCCATGCCGTCATCTATCTGGGTTATGACTTCGGCAAGGGGTGGACCTTTGGTACCGAGATAGAGTTTGAACATGGAGGCACAGGCTCGGCATACGAAAAGGAAGACGAAGAAGGGGGAGAATGGGAGCAGGAGACGGAGAAAGGAGGCGAAGTGGAGCTGGAGCAATTCTGGATACAGAAGTCGTGGTGCAAGGCTGCCAACCTGCGCATGGGGCATATCGTGGTACCCGTGGGACTAAATAACGCCCACCATGAGCCCACCAACTTCTTTACCGTTTATCGTCCCGAAGGAGAGAATACCATCATGCCATCCACTTGGCACCAGACAGGTGTGAGTTTCTGGGGTAAGGCGGGTGACTTCAGATATGAGCTGCAGTTCCTGGCTGGTCTCAATGCCGACCATTTTACCAATACAGGATGGATAAACAAGGGCAACAGCACACCGCTGGAGTTTGAAGTAGCAAACAAATACGGTGTTGCGCTGCGCATAGACAACTACTCGGTGAAGGGGCTGCGCATAGGACTGAGCGGATATTACGGCCATTCCATCGGCAACAGTTATCCCAACAATGCCAACGGTGTGGATGCCACCTACAAGGGAAAGGTGGCGATAGGTGCCATCGACTTCACCTATAAGGGTCATAACTGGCTGGTGCGCGGACAAGCCGACTACGGCTATCTGAGTGATGCCGAACAACTGAAATATGTGTATAACCGACTGAACAGCAAGTCGCCTTACAAACACTCTGCCTATGTGAGCAAAAACGCCTATGCCGTGGGTATAGAAGCAGGATACAACCTGTTTTCGCAGATTCCTGCCATGCGCCGCGAGCAGCGTCAGCTGTACCTTTTTGGCAGGTATGAGCAGTATAACCCCTACGCTTCCAAAACGGGAGGCATCACCTACGACTACACCGCGGTGAAGCGAATGGCAGTGGGTGTGAACTACTATCCCATGAAGCAGATAGTGGTGAAGGCAGAATACTCGCACCGCTTCCTGAAAAGTATCTACAACGACGAACCCGCACTGAACATAGGAGTGGCATACGAGGGATGGTTTTTGTAGGGAGTTACGAGTGATGAGTTACGAATTAGGAGTTTTGAATGACGAGTTACGAATGACGAATTATGAGTGAAGGAGTACTTTGACATTCCAAAAGAGGGCTTCCCAAAACATATTACAAGACTTCCTATAAAATAGAACAAGGCTTCCTGTAAAAACAAAATATGACTTCTCAAAACACAACATACACAAAAACCAAATAAAACAACTTATGATGAAAACAAAACTATGGATGATGAGCATGGCTGTGATGCTGGGATGCCTGTTGGCATCGTGCTCTGACAGTGACGACAACAACGGTGGTGAAAACAATGGGGTAGCCAATACCGACTATGCCAACAAAACTTACGGCAATCTTGCCATCAGCAGTTGTACTGCGCTGACCAACGAACTGACCAAAGCCAACACTGCTATCGGAAGCGCACAACTTACTGCCGAGCAGGAGAGTTATCTGCGCGAGGTGTTGCGCAACATAGTCAACAACGTGATAGTGCCCACCTACACCCAACTGGGCAATGAGGTGGAACAGCTGGAGGCAGCCCTGCGTGGATTGAACACCAGCACCATCACGCAGGAGAATGTGAATACCGCCTGCGACCACTTCAAGAGAGCCCGACAGTATTGGGAACTGAGCGAGGCGTTCCTCATGGGAGCTGCCAGCGACTTCGACATCGACCCCACCATTGATTCCTGGCCCTTGAACCGCACCCTGCTGCTGAGTTACTTTAAAAACGGCATGTCGGAGGAGGCGTTGGAAGACGCTACCATCCTGGGATTCCATGCCTTGGAGTTCATCCTGTTCCGAAACGGAAGTCCGAGGCAGGTGAGCGAACTGCGTGGCAACGACACCTACAAGAACTTCACCTCCATCAGCGGGGCGCAGGAACTGGCGTATGCGCAAACCATCTGTACCCTGCTGAAACAGCGCACCTTCCAACTGCAAGTGGCTTGGGAGGGAGAGACAACAGCCAACAAAAACAGGGTAGATGTGGTGAAAGCTGCACAACTGGACATCACTACCCAAAACGGATTGTCATACGGCAACAACCTTATCAATGCGGGCATCAGTGGCAGCAAGAGTACCTTCCCCACGCTGAAGACCGCCATCGCACAGGTATTGTCTGACGATGAGGGCAGCTGTCTGGCGATTGCCAACGAGGTGGGCACTGCCAAGATAAGTAACCCCTTCAGCGCCGGAGATATCAGTTATGTGGAGTCGCCCTACAGTTACAACTCCATCACTGATTTCTGCGACAACATCAGGTCCATACGCAACGTGTGGCTGGGCACTACCGATGGCACCGTCGCCACCTACAGCATGCATCAGTTCTTTGCCAACGTGGGCATGAACAGCACCAATACCGCTGTGGAGACAGCCTATAATCAGGCCATCATCAATATAGGCAACATGCCGGCACCCTTTGTGAAATATGTGAGCACGATATGGAACCTGGCGTTTGAGGACGATGAGACCTGGGAATAAACTACAGGTGGGTTCTGTAGATCCGCTTTGTCGGATTTACAGAACCCACCTTAAAAACGACATAAACAGAAACTAATAGATAAAAAGGAATGAGACACACCACATTTCTATGGATGGCTTGCGGCATGATTGCTGCAAGCCTCTGTGCCTGCTCTGACGACGAACAGGCAAATCCTGCGTTGGGAACATTGGTAGAGGGCAACCCTGCCTTAGGACAAGCTAACGAAGTGTTCAGTGCCGAAGAGTGGTATCCCGGTGGCGTACTGGGCACCACGGAGAATGCAAGTTATTCGGCACCGGCACCGGCAGTAACAAATGTGCCGGGCATGGAAGAGAGTTTCAACAAAGGCGAAGACTATTTTGAACATCTCTACACCATCACCGAAGCACCGCGTAAAGGACTGGGACCTGCATGGACACGCAACAGCTGCATTGCCTGTCATCCTAACTACGGACACGGCAAGCGGCAGACACAATACCGTGCCAATACTATGGGCAATGGCTATTTGCTGGTGATATACCATCCGCAGGCAGGAGTGGACAGAAACGGAAACGCCTATGCCGCCAACTCATACATCACCGAGGTGACGGGTATGCCGCAGACACAGGCGATGCATCCTTTCAAGGCTCCGGTGGATGAGAGCCAGATAAGCATCGAATGGAAAGAGGTGGGCGAGATGCCCTCTGGACTGCCGATGGCCTTTGCCGATGGTGAAACCTACTCTCTGATATATCCTGAAGTGACCATTCCTGAAACGGCATTCCACACCGACCCCATACCCAATAACTATGAGGTAAGATTGGAATCTACTATCGGCATCTATGGTACGGGACTGCTCGACGCCATCGACCAGGAAGACATGAAGAAGGTGTATATGGAGCAGGCGGCACAAGGGGTGTCTCTGAACCCCGGCATCTGGGACACTGCTGCCAACGACTGGGCGGCAGGTGCCTGGTACACGCTGGCTGACGGACAGAAGAAGGTGAAGAAATTCACCTATGCCATGACCCGCGCCTCGCTGCAAGACGGTGCCGGAGCCAATGCCATCTGGAACATTACCAACGTGACCCGTTCCGACCGCCACTATCTATATACCACCAAGGCGTGGGCAAAAGCCATGTCGCAAGACGAGGAGGTAATCAACTACATCCTTGCCAACGGCAACGACAAGTCATCGGTGCTCTATCCCTACTGGGCAGACACAAAGGAGGGGGTGGCACAGAAGGTGAACACACTGTTGGGATTGAACAGCAGCAAGGACAAGGCCACTTTCGAACAGTATTTCCTGCTGGGTGCTCCTTACAATGGTGAGGAGGAGATGAGCAGCAAGGACTACTATGACTTCATGGTGTGGCACAGGGGATTGGCAGTACCCGCCGCACGCAATTTGGACCGTGCCGACGTGAAAAGGGGCAAACAGCTGTTCACAAAGATGGGCTGTGCCTCGTGCCACAAACCGTCGTGGACAACAGGCGAGGACAACTACTGGGTGGATGACTGCATCAAGGAATATGCCGCTGCCAACGGAAAAGATGTGCAAAACGTGTTGCCCAGATTCTCCAAGCAGGTAATATGGCCCTATACCGACATGGTGCAGCACAGGTTGTTTATGATAAACGATATCCGCACGGGTTGGTGCCGCACCACTCCGCTATGGGGCAGAGGCCTGTCCATGAGGCTCACGGGTGCCAGCGACCGTCTGCACGACTGTCGTGCCCGTACGGTGATAGAAGCCATCATGTGGCACGCCTACTCCAAACAGTCGGATGCCTACTGGAGCGCCGAACAGTTCTTCTATCTGAACAAGGAAGAACGCGATGCGGTAGTCGCATTCATCGAAGCCATCTGATGCCAAACCATACATTCCATATAGAAACATGAACAACCGTTTGCTTGACTATGCGGTTGCCTCCCTATACCTGCTGCTGATAGCGGTGATGGGGACGGCAACCGTGATAGAGCGGTATCACGGGACAGAATATACCCACCAATGGGTGTATGATGCCCCGTGGTTTGCTGCATTGTGGGCATTGCTTGCCGTATGTGGCTCGCTGTACCTGTGGAGATGGTGGCGGCTGCATGGATTGGAAGGTAAGGGAAAGGGAAGAGACAAGGCATCCGCCCTTGCTGTCCTGCTGCTCCATGCCGCCTGGGTGGTGATACTCGTCGGCGGCGGCATCACCCGCAGCTGTGCCCTGCAGGGCATGGTGCATCTGAGAGAGAATGAACCCACCGATAAGATAGAACTGCTGAAACCCGAGGGCGAAGAGGAGCACACCCTGCCTTTCCGTATAGCACTCACAGGGTTCCACATCGACTATCATCCGGGTACCAGGCATCCTTCCGACTACCATTCGCACATCGCCATTGCACAGCGGAAGGAGGTGGGTAATGGCATCATTGACACGGCAGACATCAGTATGAACCATATCTATAAGCATCGCGGTTACCGTTTCTATCAAGCCGACTACGACCGCGACATGGGAGGAAGTCTGCTGGCTGTGACACGCGATCCTTGGGGGATAGGAGTCACTTACGCGGGTTATACGCTGCTGTTGGCGGCAATACTGCTGATGGCATATACGCATCGCAAGCGATGGAACGGTCAGTGCCAACGCACAGGCAGCAACACAACACTCAAGAGGGTGCATCTGTTGGCATGGATGCTCTGTACGTTGTATCTGCTGGTGCGCTGGATAAGGGGAGGCACGGCACCGCTGACCAATGGTTTTGAGACACTGCTGGTGCTCTCATGGGCTATTCTTCTGGTGGGATTGAAGCGTCGCGCTCATCTGTCAAGTATGTTGCTGGCTACTCTGTTTCTGCTGGCAGCTCATCTGTTGGAACCTCATCCCGCCACCGTGAGTCCGTTGATGCCGGTGCTGCGCTCCGGGTTGCTATACGTACATGTGTCGGTCATCATACTGGCATACGCCCTGCTCACCCTGTGCACGGTACACTCCTTTGTGGCATGGTGGCGCAAGGATAAAGACAGGCAGCAACAGTCTTCTTCCCTGCTACTGCCTGCCATGGCACTGCTCGCCGTCGGCATCTTCATCGGTGCCGTGTGGGCGAACCAGTCGTGGGGCACCTACTGGAGTTGGGATCCCAAGGAGGTGTGGGCGCTTATCACCCTGATGGTTTATGCTGTGGCATTGCATCGCCGCAGCATCCCCTTCTTGCAGCATCCGCGCAACTACCATCTGTTCATCTGTCTGGCATACCTCTGCCTGCTCATTACCTATTTTGGTGTGAACTATTTTCTGGGCGGTATGCACGCCTACGCATGATTCCGTGCGCAACCTGCACCTGAGATGCAGATTGCGCCGGAATACATGTCCGTTACAGGCAGGTGCTATAAATGCCCACAGAAGTAAAAATATCTACGGTGGGAATTTTTAGAACTCACCTACAGTCTCTCTACCGGAACCTGAATGATGGAGAGCCACTGTTCGGGATCTTCCTGGTTCCAAATGCCGTCAACATAGTTGCAGCGCGGCTTGCCTGTTATCCTGTAGCCATTCTCCTCCACATATTGGAACAGCTGGGTGTATGACTCAAAGAAACGGTCGTAGGGACCATAGTGCTTCATGCAGATGGCAGTGGGTACGGCGGGCAGTTTCTTGAACTGGATGATGGCAGAGTCGGTGCCCGTCTCCTCCACTTGTTCACAGTATTCTATATCTATGTCTGTGGGCGAATACTCTTTGTTGTGTTCAATGGTGAAACAATAGCCGGGAGGTGGGCATTTGCAACCCAGACGCTGCATTTCAGGACCAATCTTGTTGCAGCACATCTCTCCGATGGCTTCGTAATTGGGGATAATTTCACGATGGCTTGCCACGATAATTTCGGGCAATGACTGAATTGAAAACTTTTCCATTGTCTTGATTTCCTTTAGGGAGTGCCTCCAGTTGAGCAGCTGTGTGCGTCGTTCCAGCAGGTGGTGCAACTGCCGTTCCGTGTCTTTTATCTTGGCTGTCAGTTGGTGTATGGTGGGCTGATAGGTGCCAGAGGCCAGTATCTCGCCTATCTCCTCCAACGTAAATCCCATGCGCTGCAGGGCACGGATGGTGTTCAGTCTCTGCATCTGTTCCAGTGCATAGTAGCGGTAGCCGGTCCACTCGTCCACCTCGCTGGGCAGTAGCAGTCCCTTCTGCTCGTAGTGGTGCAGTGTCTTCACGGTCACCTGCATCAACTGTGAGAATTCTCCGATTTTTAACTTTGTTTTTTCTCTCATAATCGCGATGGTTTGCTTAAGCGATTGCAAAGTTAGTGTCTCACCTTGGGGATGAGTCAAGATCTGCCACGGTTTTTAACATTAAATTAACATTTGGCATCGCCTGCAAGGGGTCTTTGGCGCAGGGCTTTTCAGCGTGTTTTGCAAAACTGCCACTTTTGGAATGCAAAACTGGCACTTTTGGAAAACGAGGTGTTCTGATCAAAAACATAAGCAGTTGTCATCATAACGCTAATGAACTGTGATACAGTTTTTTAGAAGGAAATTAGATGTTGGTAAGCCTACCTTATCCAATCCTTCACTCTCTCCTTCACGGCATTGGCCTCGCTGAGCATCTTGATGAATTCAAGCATCGAATGTTTGCGATATGTGTTGCGCAAGGTATGCACACAGCCCTGCATCTCATTCTCAGGGCAATCAATGGGTATCGCCTTAATGCCATGGGTATCGTATGTGGTGGCCTCTGCAAGAATGCCTACAAGCATACTCTGTCTGACGAGTTTCAACAAGATATTGACCTCATTGAGTTCTATCCTCACATGAAAACGTGCATGATACTTCTCCTCCAAGCGGTCAAAGGCATTTCTTGCCTGCAAACCTTTCGACGGCAAGGCGATGTCATACTTGGCAAGGTCTTCAAGCGTCACCTTGTCCTTTTTGGCAAGCGGATGGCTCGTGCTGACAATGGCAGAGAGATGATTGTCAAAGAGAATGTGCGACTCGATGTCGGTGTATGGAGTAACAGGGCGGAAAGCCAGCACGAAGTCAATCTTCCTGTCTGACAGCATCTCCATC
>JBJEKQ010000009.1:0-19823 GCA_051878715.1 Prevotella sp. | reverse complement strand
TCTGCTCATACTCATGGAAGTTGTTGATGACTGCCATTTCAAATTCTGTACCAAGCTTCGCGCAGTCAATTTCGAATGGCACATACACTGCCAACCATTTGTCATGGCTGAATAAGCGTTTATATGTCAAGGAGGTAACGGTGAACTCCGCCTGGCTGTCGTATGCCGTGGCATCTTCCAATGTATAGGAAGCCACGGTGAAGGCTGTTTCATCCTCATTAGCTTTCGCTACGATGGTTGCGGCTGCATCGGCGTAATACCCAAAAAGATGTCCGCAACCTTCTCCCTTACATACCTTATTATATATTTTCTTCTCGGAGTTGAATGTGGCAGTCTCTGACGGGATATGTTCTGTAGAGGTTTCGTCGGTATTGCTATTGTTGTATGTTTTGCCCATTTCGTAGCCTCCACTGCACAACAGTTTTACCTGATAAACAGTATTTGAACCTGTACTGGTGAACACAGGGCTGGCATCGCCATTCTCTGCTGCAAGGTTCTGATACCATACAATAGGATTCTGATTCTCCTCTGTTACCTCTGACCTGCTGCCGTTCAGCAGATAGCACACTTCGCCGCTTGCAAACTGGGCTGCGGTCTTGCTTGTTACATTAGTAGAAGTGCCTGCATCTTCGCCTGTTCCAACAGTACATAAGCCGGTGGCTGTTTCAGTAGTTCTATCAACGAAATAACAGTTGGAGATGGTACAATAAGAAGCATTCACTCCGCATACGTTACCGACATAAGATGATTCACTTCCGCTGACTGCGCCTGTATTATAACAGTTGGAGACAGTGCCACTACCCTCAAAATGATTTCCGTCATTATATCCGCACACGCCGCCGACATAATAATCATCTCCTTTGACTGTGGCTTTGTTATAACAGTTGGTGATGGTTCCTTTATCATTAAATCCGCACACACCACCGACAGAAGTTCCTGTAACATCGCCCGTGTTATAACAGTTGGAGACAGTGCCTTCATCATTATGTCCGCACACACCGCCGACACCCGCTCTACTTCCGCTGACTGTGGCTTTGTTATAGCAGTTGGTGATGGTTCCATTATCATTATATCCGCACACACCGCCGACACTCGCTCCACTTCCGCTGACTGTGCCTTTATTATAGCAGTTGGTGATGGTTCCACAATTATATCCGCACACACCGCCGACATAGTAATTTCCATTAAAATAGGAATCAACAACACCTACATTCTTTATTGTGCCGCTACTATATCCGAACAAGCCGGCAAAATCTCCAGTTATGGAACTCGTATCATTGAAATACAGTCCGCTGATGGTCTTGCCGTTGCCGTCGAATGTGCCGGTGTAGGCAGCACAATCGGTGTTTGAGTTGTAATAACCGATTGGCGTCCAGCTTCTGAAGCCGCTGACGTCATCAGCAAGAGAACCGTCAGCTTTCAGCACTCCGCTGTTCACGACAATATCCGTCGTGAGCACTGCCTTGGCGGTTTTGTCTTGGGTGCCATCAGTCAAAGTGCCATTCACAAGTCCTGCAAACCAATAGAGCTTACCGGGGTTGTCGATAGCGTAATAACCGTTGTGGGTTTCTTTCAGATCTGAATGGTGAGTGTCGCTAACTTGTTGAGCCGGCTGATATGCGCCGCACTCGGTGCATATTCCGTTGATGTAATTATGATTAGGATTTTCGCTATACTCTGTATTGCTGTAAGCCTTTTTCCCAGAAGAACAAGATGGTGTATTTTCGTAAACCTTAGCTCCACCAAGCACAGGATAATTGTCAGTGCCTATGGCTTGTCCCCATACGGAGCTGCTTTGTTGCAAGAGATAAGCCACCTCGCCGCTCTTAAACTGCGCTGTGGTCTTGCTTGTTCCATCTGCATTATTATCAAAGTCTGTGTCATCTGCGTTGCAGCCGCTAAGGTAATAGCAGTTGGTGATGGTGGCTGTCGGTGTTCCACCATTCGAATTAGCACTATTAACTCCGCACACGCCGCCGACCTGCTCACTTCCGCTGACTGAGCCTGTGTTATGGCAGTTAGTGATGGTGGCTGTCGCTGTTCCACCACTCGAATAAGCACAATTATATCCGCACACGCCGCCGACCTGCTCACTTCCGCTGACTGACCCTGTGTTATGGCAGTTAGTGATGGTGGCTGTCGCTGTTCCACCACTCGAATAAGCACAATTATATCCGCACACGCCGCCGACTACATTCCTTCCGCTGACTGTGCCTGTGTTATAGCAGTTAGTGATGGTGGCTGTCGCTGTTCCTACAGATAAATTAGCATCATTATCATTATATCCGCACACGCCGCCGACATAGCAATTTCCATCAAAATAGGAATCAACAACACCGACATTCTTTATTGTGCCGCAATTATATCCGAACAAGCCGACACAGTCAATAAGTTTGACATACAGTCCGCTGATGGTCTTGCCATTGCCGTCGAATGTGCCGGTGTAGGCAACATAATCGGTGTTTGATTCGTAATAACCGATTGGCGTCCAGTTTGTTAAGTTGCTGGATCCATCAGCAAGAGAACCGTCAGCTTTCAGCACTCCGCTGTTCACGACAATATCCGTCGTGAGCTTGGCGCAGGCGGCTGTGTTTTGGGTTACATCACCTGTACACACGCTTGCATCACCATTCACAAGTCCTGCAAACCAATAAAGCTCAGCAGCAGTTGAAATCAGATAAGGACTTGCCTCTGTTCCATCGCCACTTGGCTTGGAAGGAGTAATCGTGCTTTCCGCCCACGCCACGGCAGGCATGGCCATCGTCGCCAGGAGCATTAGCGCCGTGAGCAGCCGTCTTAACTGATTGATATTTTTGTTCATAATTGTTTTATTGCCGTTTTTAATTTGTTTGCATATACAAAAGCCCCATAACACACGGAGCCTTCCCCAGGTGTCAGACAGTGACACCTGGGGAAGGCTCCGTATTATATGTGAATGAAGACGTTACGGCAAAACAAATACCCCCCCCCTAAATCTCTAAGAATTAAGAAGTTACATGAAGTGTTAGGTATTGTTGCCGTGGCAGTCATCTCATTCTGACATGTTCTTAACGTTGCACTTTATCTTAAATTGAGGTGTAAAGTGCGCCGCAAAGGTACGAATTATATCTCATACAAACATCAAAATGTCCCGTTTTTTTTCAGTAAATTTCTTGTCAATCTGACCGTTATGTTGTTTTTTTCACCATCTTCCGCATCATTTTCTCGCTTCAGCGAGGCATGTTGACCTGCTTCCCCATCCGATTTTCTGTGCGGTATGCCTGATGGCTTTTGCTACTCCCTGAATACGGCACTCTCCCAGGTCGGAGAGCGGGGCTGCGTGTCATTTGTTCACGTCTTTCTCAAACACCACGTTTTTGAGTTCAATCTGTGCCGTGTTGCTGTCGATGTCGGTGGCTTGGTGAGTGTAAACGAATGAGGAGGAGCGGATGTCTATGCCGTGTACGCAGTTGTGCCCCTCTATGCCCTGGGCGGCGATGGCGGTGCGTGCTCCACGGCATACAACGTCGGAAATATGGATGTCGGTGAACTCCGGCACAAATTCCACCTTCCCGGGCTTTGCCTCAGAGGTGGCGGCTCCGGCATGCCTGTTCTCATAGTTGCATTGGAACACGATGCCCTGCTGGGCGATGTCGCTCATCACGATGTTGCTGATATGGATGTCCTTGGTCTTGCCGCCACGGCCGATGGAACTCTTGAACCGCAGGCCTGTGTCGGTGCCCGAGAAGCGGCAGTTGCGCACCACGATGCGGGCCATGCCGCACACATCCTCGCTGCCTATCACGAAACCTCCGTGGGCGTGATATACGGTGTTGTTCTCTATCAGAATATCTTCGCAGCCGTTTGCCGCCACATCCTTTTTCGCCTTGCCGCTCTTCATGCACAGGCCGTCGTCGCCGGCATCCACGATGCTGTTGACAATCAGTGCCTGATGGCAGTCGCTGAGGTCGATGGCGTCACCGTTCTGGGCGTTCCACGGACAGCGCACGGTGATGCCGTCGATGATGATGTTGCGGCTGTTGATGGGATGCACATGGAAGCGGGGCGCATTCTGGAAGGTCACTCCGCTGAAGTACAGGTTTTCGCAGTTGATGAAGCGCACCAGGTCGTTGCGCATGCCCTCCTGCTTCTTGGCGTTGTCGGCGATGTTCGGATAGCCCGACTTCAGGTTGAACGGGTACCACAGCGAACCGTTGTCCAGCTCTTCTCCACCCATTTCCTTGAATGCCTTCCATTCCACATCGCTCACCTTTCCGCGTTTCACGGGGCGCCACTGTGCTCCGTTGCCGTCGATGATGCCCTCGCCGGTGATGGCGATGTTCCTGCATCCGGTGGCACGGATGCAGGCATCCACACGCGAGGCCTTGCCCTCTTTATCCACGTAGAGCGATTTGTTGGGCGAGAAATAGATGACGGCATTCTTCTCCACATGCAGTTCGATGTTGCTCTTCATCTGGATGGGACCTGTGAGCCATACACCAAAGGGCACAACGAGTTTGCCGCCTCCTTGTTTCACAAGTGCGCCGATGGCTTTTCTGAACGCCTCGGTATTGAGCGTAATGCCGTCTCCTATGCCTCCGAAGTCCTTGATGTTCACTGTATTGTTGGGAATGGAAGGCAGTGTGGCTTGCTTCATCTCTACGGGCAGGTTGGTGTAATACTTGCTGTAACCGGCGTTCTCTGCCTTGGTGTTGAATGCCCAAACAGAAAGTATGGCAAACAGGAATAATGCTCTTCGTGTCATCTCTATGGATTGTTTTTTTTAGTCAGTGGGTGATGCTTCGTGTGTTTTTTCTCAGTGGTGTTCCGTAAACCCTCCCTTATTCATTGTATCCGGCGGTAAGCTCGCAAATCTTGATGATTACCTCCTGCGCCTTTTGCATGGATTGGACGCTGACAAACTCGTGAGGACCGTGGAAGTTGAGGCCGCCGGCAAAGATATTGGGGCAGGGCAGCCCCTTGAACGACAGTTGCGCCCCGTCTGTGCCGCCGCGTATGGGGCGCACCCTCGGGGGCACTCCGCAGGCTTGCATTGCCTTCAGCACCAGGTCAATCACGTGCATCTGGGGGTCAATCTTCTCCTTCATGTTATAGTACTGGTCATTGATTTCGGCAGAGACGGTGTCACTGCCGTACTTCTCCTGCATCCGCTTCACGCATGTCTGGATGAACTTCTTGCGGTTCTCGAACTTCTCCCTGTCGTGGTCGCGGATGATGTAGGAAAGGCTGGCTTGTTCGGTGCATCCCTTGATGCCCACCAGATGATAGAAACCCTCGTAGCCCCCGGTGGTTTCGGGCCTTTCGCCGGCAGGAAGCATGGAGGCAAATTCCGTGGCAAGCAGCGAGGCGTTGACCATCTTGCCCTTGGCGTATCCGGGATGCACGCTCACTCCCTTGATGCTGACTTTGGCGGAAGCCGCGTTGAAGTTCTCGAACTCCAGTTCGCCCAGTTCTCCGCCGTCCATGGTGTATGCCCATTCGCATCCGAACTTCTCCACGTCAAAGTGGCGGGCGCCCATGCCTATCTCTTCGTCGGGATTGAAGGCAATGCGTATGTCGCCGTGCTTGATTTCCTTGTGTTCCTTGAGGTAGCACATCGCCTGCACTATCTCGGCAATGCCCGCCTTGTCGTCTGCCCCCAGCAGGGTATGGCCGTCGGTGACAATCAGGTCTTCGCCCACATGGCTGAGCAGCTCCGGAAACTTTTCGGTACTGCTCACGATGCCTTCGGAAAGCACGATGTCGCTGCCGTCATAGTTCTCTATGATACGCGGTCTGATACCGGCTCCGCTGCAGTCAGGACTGGTGTCGTAGTGGGAAATGAAGCCGATGGTGGGCACTTTCGACTTGATATTCGACTTCAGTGTGGCATAGAGGTAGCCCTGGCTGTCGAGTTCCACGTCAGAAAGCCCCTCGCTCTCCAGTTCCTTTTTCAGGTATCTGGCAAATACCAGCTGCTTGTCGGTGCTGGGCACTGTGGTGCTCTCTTCGGAGGATTGGGTGTCAAACCGTGTGTAATTCAGAAAACGTTGTACGATGTCCATTTCTCAAGTGTATATATTGTATTTATGTGGAATGTGTCTTTGAGGCTGACAGGGCAAAGCAGACCGTTTGCCGGATGTCAATGCAAAAGTACCATAAAAATATCTCATTGCCAAGCAAAAGGGCGGTATATACATTTAAAAAAACTGAAAAACAAGGACTTCGTCATCGCCTTTTCGTTTTTTTTCCATAACTTTGGACAACCTATGCGGAGGGGTGTCTGTCCGCTTTTTGCTAAGCATTTTACCTTACAATAACATACCTAAAAACAAACAAGACCTATGAAAGATTTGAAAATGTACATCAACGGCAAGTTCGTTGAGAGCCGTTCGGGCAAGTGGATTGATGTGTTGAACCCCTCTACCGAGGAAGTCATCAGCCGTCAGCCCGAAGGAACCGTTGAGGATGTGAATGAAGCCTTGGATGCCGCCCGTGCCGCGCAGAAGTCATGGGCCGCACTGCCCGCAGTGCAGCGTGCCGAATACCTGAACAGGATTGCAGCGGGAATACGTGCCCGCAGGGAAGAGTTTATCGACATTATCATGCGCGAACAGGGAAAGACGCTGTCATGGGCCACTGTGGAGGTGGATGTTACGGCTGTTTACTTTGACTATATGGCAACATTCGCACGGCATATCGAGGGCGAGATTATCCCCAGCGACCGTCCGGGAGAGATTATCATGCTCAACAAGCGCCCCATCGGTGTGGTGGCAGGCATCCTTCCCTGGAACTTCCCCTTCTTCCTCATCGCCCGCAAGGCAGGTGCCGCACTGATAGCTGGCTGCACCATCGTCATCAAGCCCTCGCAGCTCACGCCCGAGAACTGTACCGAGTTTGCCAAGGTCATCGACGAGGTGGGATTGCCCGCAGGCGTCATCAATATCGTTACCGGCAAGGGTTCGGTGATTGGCAATGAGATGGCTGGCAGCAACAAGATTGACATCGTGAGTGTGACAGGAAGCGTGAGTGCCGGCGAGCAGATTATGAAGGCTGCTTCGCGGAACATCACCAAGGTGTCGTTGGAGCTGGGCGGCAAGGCTCCTGCCATCGTATTCCCCGATGCCGATCTGGAAGCCACGGCACAGTGGGTTATCGACAGCCGTATCGGCAACAACGGACAAATATGCAACAACGCCGAGCGTCTCTATGTGCACAAGAGCATCAAGAAGGAGTTTACCGAACTGCTGCTGAAGAAGTTTGAGGCTGTGAAGGTGGGCGACCCCTGCAAGGACCACACCGTGGATATGGGTCCGCTGGTGGAGAAACGTGCCTTGGAGAGTGTGGAGGCAAAGGTGGCGAAGGCTGTGGAGCAGGGTGCAAAGGTGCTTTGCGGAGGTCACCGTGTGGGCGACAAGGGCTATTTCTATGCCGCCACGCTGCTTGACAACTGTACCCAGGACATGGACATCATCCATGAGGAGACCTTCGGTCCTGTGCTGCCCATCGTGGAGTTCGAGGACATCGACCAGGTGATAGCATGGGCAAACGATGTGGAATACGGACTTGCTTCTTCCGTGTTTACCAAGGATATAGACACCGCTGCCAAGGTGACACGCTCATTGGAGTTTGGCGAAACCTATATCAACCGCGAGCATTTCGAGGCCATCCAGGGCTTCCATGCCGGAGTGAAGAAGAGCGGTATCGGTGGAGCCGACGGCAAGCATGGCGTGGAGGAGTACCTGAGCACCCATGTGACCTACTTGGCTACACATTAAGTTTTTTTAAATGAAGAATGAAGAATGAAGAGTGAAGAATAGGGCTGCGCCATTCACATGCGATTCTTCATTCTTCATTTAATTTTGCCGACGTAAATCCGTCGCGCACGCGCCGACAACTGAATTTCCTGAAGAAATACAGATGAAAAAGGAGAGAAACATCACCGGGCATCGTTGCCGTGCCCTTCGGGCGAAACGTTCCGTCTGGCTTGCGGCACTGCTCGTGTCCTTGTCCATGCTGCCCGTTTCGTGCAGCGATGACGAGGCGGCTGACACGGAAAACGGTCAGTGGGTGGTGACTGCCATCACCAGTGCCAACGGAGTGGGCGACCGAAGCTATACCGACCTTATTTACGCCGGATTGCGCCAGAGCGAGAACACACTTGACATCAGACTGCGTGTCATTGTGCCTGCCTCGTATGAAGAGGCAGGGCAGTATATCGACGCATGGCTTGATGACAAGGCTCCGGCTGCCGACCATCGCCTGCTTATTGCAGCCTCGGGCGAGTACGAGGCTTATCTCAGTGCCAAGGCCGACCGCTTGCCCGATGGCGACAATGCGCGCGTAATGCTCTTGGAGAGCAAGACCAAGGACGCGCCTTACTATACTGTCCGACTGCCGTCCTACGGGGCGGGCTACACGGCAGGCTACATCACGCCGCTGCTCAATGGGGGCGACACGGCTGCCGTTATCCTCGCCAACACCAGCGAGAGCACCATCGTCAATTGCCATGAGGCTTACCGCGACGGGTTCCATGATGCGGGAGGCAAGCGGCTCGACGTGTATCCTCTGGCAGACGACCAGACGGGCTATGCCATGGCAGACTCGCTCTATCGCCTGTGCTATTCGCTCGACGGGCACTATGGCATGGTGATGCCCATTGCCGGCGGCAGCTGTCAGGGGGTGCTGCGCTACACGCGGGAGAATCCGTCGGCCTTCTTCACTGCAGGCATGGATGTGGACCAGCAGGAGAACTCTTACGCTGTAGCCTTTTCCATTCTCAAACACATCGACCGCGCGGTATTGAATTTCGTCACTGCCTGGCGCAGCGGACAGCCACTGGAGCGACATTACAGCTACGGTCTCGCCTCTGGCTATATGGAGGTGAAGGTGGCTGATGACAGCCGCTTCGACAACCTGCGCTCCGCCGTTGATGCCGTGCGCCCCCGGGCTTTGTCTAAAGAAGATGACCATGAGAAAGACCGATAATATCCTCACATTCCTTTACAGATTATACAGAACCTCCATGTTGTATGTATTTCCTGTCGGCGCTTTCTTGCCGCCCTGTCTTCTCTTGCTTCTCGTCTCCTGTTCCGACGACTCTGCCGTTGCCCCCTCTGCCGACACCGCCTTCACCACCTACCGCGTGGCTGTGGTGATGCCGCTCGACACCTATGGCAAACGGCGCTATGAACGCACGGTACAATGGTTCTCTGACAATCTCAACGCCGCACAACTCGGCTTGGACAAGGGCGTAAGGCTGGAGATAGACTGGTACGACGAGAACTCGCACGACATGGCGGCACTCGGCAAACAGCTTGTGGCAGACGACGGTATAGTGGCCGTGGTGGGCCCGTACAGTTCGGTGGATACCTATAGCCTTGCCCATGAACTGTCGCTCAGGGGCAAACCGCTCGTCACGCCCTCCGCCTCTTCGGCACAGCTCATCCGCGGATTCTCCGGCTTTGGCTTCCTTTGGGCGTTGGCAGAGAGCGACATCTCGCAGTGCGAGGTGCTGCTGGCAAAAGCCTACAACTGCGGGGCAAAGCGCGTGCGCCTGGTGGCTGCCGACGACATCTATGGAGAGACCTTCAGCGACTGGTTCGCTTTCCAGGCTACCGAGATGGGACTGACGGTGGATGATGTGGTGAGCTACGGGGAAGGACAGTGTGAGGAGAAACTCTCGGAAGCCTTGCAGGGCAACTCTGATTATGTAGTCTTTGTGCCTGCCAACCAGGCTGACGTGCTGACGGGGGCGCGTCTCAGGGCTGCCACACCCGGTGCCACACCCCTGCTGATGAGCGATATGGCCTACGACATGGCACTGCCTGCCCTCGGAGAGATGGCAGAAGGAGTATCTGGCGTGTGTATGTATGCCAACCCGGAGTCGGGCTTCGAGGTGAGTTATAGAGCCAAGTTCGACGGCGATACGCCGACCGTGGAGGAAATAAACCTCTACGACGCGCTCATGCTCATCGCCTTTGCGCTGCGGGAGAAAGAGGTGAAGGGTGGCTACGACCTCAACGAAAACCTGCGCTCTGTTGTCAGCACCGACGGGCAACACCTTGTTTCGTGGGACTGCAGCGGCATGCGCAGCGAGCTTCAGGCCATCGCCATGGGTACACATTATAATATATACGGCGCAAGCGGACCGCTTGATTTCGACAAGAAGGTATATACCAACGTGCTTCACTCCACTTACATCGACTTCGTGGTGCACAACGGAAAGTTCGTTATCCAGGGATTTGCTTCTGCCGATGGCAGCAGGCGCACCGATGCGGCATTGGCAGGATGGAACTGGAAGGCAAGCCACACCGACAGCATAGCCAACGGCGGCGCGGACGTCAGCTATCCGGCACTGGACAGCCGCTGGGCACTGCTTGTGGCTCCGTCGTCGGGATGGACAAACTACCGGCAACAGGCAGATGTGCTGAACATGTATCAGATACTGAAAGGCAGGGGCTATGATGACGACCACATCGTGCTCATCATGGAGGATGACATTGCCTGCAACGCCGCCAACACCGACAAAGGAAACATACGGGTTTTGCCCGATGGCGACAATCTCTACCATGACGTGACCATCGACTACCATCCCTCGGCGCTGCAGCCTTCCGACATCAGGCAGATACTCTGCGGAGAGCAAAGCGACCGGCTGCCGCAGGTCATTCACCCGACCGCCAACGACAATGTGTTTGTGTTCTGGAGCGGTCACGGAGAGTACGGGCAACTGGTATGGTGCGACCGCAGCGAGGGATTCACTGCCGACCTGATGGGAGAGACCGCCGAGGCACTGCGTGCCAAAGGGTGCTACCGAAAGATGGGATGGTTTGTGGAAACCTGCTTCTCTGCCAGCGTGATGAAGCGTATAGAGGGCATACCCGGCATGATGGCGATAACCGCCGCCGACGAGCGGGAGACCTCGAAAGCCGACGTATATAACGCAACCCTCAAAGTATGGATGAGCAACCGCTTCTCTTCCACACTGGCTGAGGCTGTCACTGCCAATTCTGCCATCACCGTCAAAGACCTGTACTACCGCCTCGTCACCAACACCATCGGCTCGCATCCGAGGCTTTACAACCAGGCACACTTCGGCAACCTTAATGTCACAACCATGAAAGAATGGCTGTAGGGGGAATACTGCGAAGTCTCCCTACTTCTTCATTCTTCATTCTTCATTCAAAATCCTTGTGATATCCTTGTCTTCTCCCACTACCCAGATGATGTCGCCATGATTGAATATATGGGCGGGCTTTATTTGCGACAGGTTCTTCTTGCCCTCTTCGATGCCCACGACCATGCAGTTGTAGCGTTCGCGGATGCCGCTTTCCTGCAGGGTCTTGCCGATGAACGGGGAGGTGTGGGTAATGACAACCTGCTTGAGCTTCATCTCGCGCTTCTCAATGTCAATATCCTCTTCGTACACCTCTTTCTTCATCTCGTTGCCCAGCATGGCCAACTGCTCGTCGCTGCCGATTACCTGCAGGCAGTCGCCGGGAAACACCACACAGTTGCCGTCGGGAATGTTAAGACGGCGGTTGGCTCTGAGAATGCTGCTCACATGCACTCCAAAACGGTTGCGGAGAGCCAGCTTTTTCAGTGTCATGCCTGCCCATTTGGAACCATTGGGTACCACTACGTCGGCAATATGCACGTCACGGTCCAGCAAACGCCCCTCGTAGAGCGGTTTGCGGTGGCCCCTTACCTGGGCTTCGATATCCCTTGAACGCAGGTTCTGCACAAACAGGCGTTCCAGCCGTATGCTGCTTTTCTTCAGTTTTCTTGAGAATACCATGATTACCAGTGCCACCACAGCCAGCGTAATCATCAGTGCGTTGGTAAACCGGCTTAGATAGTTGGTGATGTAAAAGATGAAGGAGCAGGCAATGACCACACGCACGATGACGGTGCAGATGAGGGGCAGGTGGTTGAGCCGGCTCTGCTTCCATAAGGTCTGAAACTCCTCGCTGTGGTTCTTTTTCATCACCATGGCACGCAGGAAGGGGGCAATGAGCAGTACGGTGAGCGTGCCACAGACAGCGTTTGCCCACCAGTGCAGTTCCCAGCCGGGAAGCAGCCGGCGTACAAAGGGCAGGAAGAAGGTGAACATCAGCATGATGATGGCAATGGAAAGGATGGAATAGATGAGGGTGTTGCGCCCCATCTGCATCAGCAGCCGGTGCCAGTTGTTGTCGCCCTTGTGTGTCTGCGGATGACCTAAGGCAATGTGGTTCAGACGGTTGACCCATAACGGGGAAAGATGGCGCTCAATCATGCCGTAGCAGGGTACGGAAGCCCTTATCATGTAAGGGGTGAGAAAGGTGGTGATTACCGATACTGCCACCACTACGGGGTAGAGAAACGGACTGATGACACCAAGCGACAGTCCTAAAGAGGCAATGATAAAGGCAAACTCGCCTATCTGTGCCATGGAGAACCCGCAGCGTATGGCTGTCTTCAGGGGCTGACCGCTCAGCAGATAGCCCATGGAACCGAATACCGCCTGGCCCAACAGGATGGTGCCTACGATGCACAGGATGGGCAGTGCGTAGTCTATCAGCACCTGCGGCACTACCAGCATACCCACCGAAACGAAGAAGATGGCGCCAAACAGATTCTTTACCGGTTCCACAATGCGGATAATCTTGTCGGCCTCCACCGTCTCGGCAAGGATGCTGCCCATGACAAAGGCGCCAAAGGCACTGCTGAAGCCCACCTGGGTAGATACTACCGCCATGAGACAGCACAAGCCGATGCTGACTACCAAAAGCACCTCCTCGTTCATCATCTTGCGGACGGAGCGCAAGAAGGCGGGAATCATGAAGATGCCCACCACAAACCACAGCGTAAGGAAGAACACGATGCGGATGATGCTGGTAAGCATCTGACTGCCACCCACATGGCCGCTGCCTGCCATGGCAGAGAGCATCACCATCATCACGATGGCAAGGATGTCTTCGAGTATCAGCACGCTCATCACCAGTCCTGCAAACCGCTGCTGGCGCATGCCCAAATCGTCGAAAGCCTTGTAGATGATGGTGGTGGAGCTCATGGCAAGCATTCCTCCGAGGAACACGCAGTCCATCTTGCTCCAGCCGAACAGGTTGCCCACCGTAAGCCCAGACATAATCATGCAGAAGATGATGGTGCAGGTGGCTATCACGGGTGCCATGCCCATCTTCAGAATCTTCTTGAAGGAGAAATCCAACCCCAGGGAAAAGAGCAGGAAGATGACACCGATATCCGCCCAGGTCTGTACGTTGTCACGGTCCATCACCGACATGGTGTAGGGCATCTGCGGGCTTACCAGGAAGCCTGCCACGATATAGCCCAGTACCAGGGGTTGTTTCAGACGTTTGAACAGCAGGGTTACGATGCCTGCTACAATCAGGATGAGTGCCAGGTCTTTGACCAGTTCCGGGAGTTCTGACATATATTATATAATGTGTGTTTCTGATGAGATGGGGTGAAAAACGGAAGACGCCAGAGAACGGCTAATACCACTGCACGGCGTTGCTGTAACTGCTGCGCTTGTCGTACTTCAGCGCGTCGGTAAGGGTGGCTGCATTGCATCTGAACGAGAAATTGTAGCTGGTGTAGGGAGAAAGCACGACGGAGCACGACATGTTGAAGCAGTGCAGGTCGCGTCCCAAGGAGGCTGTGGTCATGGAAATCTTCTTGTTCTCAAAATCATATCCCGAGGAGAAACTTATGTTCCATCCGTCGCTCAGGCGGATGTTGCCGCTGAAGTTCAGCGTCTGGGTAAATTTATAGGGGTACCTCATGCTGCTGTAGTTGAACTCGCCCGAGGTGTTCTCTCTCATGGTGATACCGTAGCCGAAACTTATCGACCACGGCATACTGAAGGTCATGTAGCCGTCATCGTCGGTTTCCGCCTTGCCGGCATTCTCCTTGCGGGCACCGTGCCGGCCTTTCTGCATCACGTCGTCTTCGTTGGTCTCCCTGTTGTATGACTCTTCCTCTTCCAATCCGGTATCGTTGCGCCCGTCATCTTTGGTTTCATCTCTTTCTCCCCTCAGCCATCTGAAGAATTTTGCCACCTTCTCACTGTTGAGCGTATAGGACAGGTTTTGTGACATTCCCTGGAATCTGCCGAACTTGCCCTGGCTGTAGCGGGTGGTGTGGTCACTCACCCTGGGTTTGCCGTTCTCGTCAAGCTCGTAGGCGTAGGTGGCAAAGGTGGCGTTCATGTTGAAGGTGTAGTTCTTGGTGATTTTGAGGCGCAGACGGGTATTCAGGTCGCTCCAGGGACGGATGTCTGTAGCCATGTTGTAGGACATGCTGGCTCCCAACTCGTCTATCAGACTTATCTTCTTGTAGCCGCTGCTGTCTTTGTCGGAGCGCAGCTTCATCTCCAGGTTGTTGGAAATATCTACCGATATGCTTCCCGTCTTTCCCTTGCCGGGAACGCCGTAAAGTCCGTTGGAGTAGGGGGAGTACTCCACCAGCGACACCTTGCCGTTGGCATCCGTCTTCTGGTAACTGTCATAGTAGCCGTAGCGGCTGGTGCTGAAGTCGGGAGCATAGCTGAAACTGATTTGCGGCGTGAACACGTGGCGGATGGCAACTATCTTGTCTCCGAAGAGTTTGCGCCATGGAACGTACATGCCGTATAGCTTTGTGGAGGCGGAGACGCTGAGGTTCCAGTTGTAGATGTTGTAGAAACCGTCAATGGTATCGGTCACTTCCCGTTGGTTTTCCGCATCCCAGTCGCGCATGATCTTGGTGGTGTACATGCGGTCGGTAAAGTTGAACGAGGGGTTGATGTTCAGATAGTTGAACAACGTGAAGTTACCGCTGATGGGGATGTTGTGCTGCATGCCGTTGCGCCAGTCGCGGGTCAGGCTTGAGTGCATCAGCTTGTCTTCCTTGGTGCTGATAGAGTTGCTCAGCTGTCCGGTGTAACTCATGGAGATCTTCTCATACCAGCGTTCCTCACCTGCCATCTTCTTCCGTTTGAAGGGGTAGAACCTGCTGATGTTGATGTTCATGTCGGGCAATGTCAGGGCTATGGTGGAGTCGCGCATGTTCTGGTTCAGGTTCATGGTGGTGCTCAATGTCATGCCGATGCTTGAGAAGGTGTTCTGCATGCTCACCGAGGAGGTTCTGGTGCTCTGCGTGTAACTCTGCGGATTGTACATGCTTGTGAGGTTGTTGCGCTCGTAGCTGCTGGTGGCGAAGTTGACACTGGCAGAGAGCGAACGGTAGGGACATGCCTTGGCATCCTGTCTGTGGCTCCACTGTATCTTGAAACTGGTTTGCTTGGCATAGTCGGGCATGTTCTTCTCGCCCGTGATGGTGTTTTGGTAACTGCCGTAGAAACTGCCGCTGTACTTGTAGCGCTTGCGGTAGTTGGAGGCGGCTGAGAGTCCCCAGGAACCTTTGGTGTATATCTCGCCCAGCAGTTTCAGGTCTATCTTGTCGCTGATGGCGAAGTAGTAGCCGCCGTCGCGGAGGTAGAATCCCCGTTCTGTCTCGTCACCGTATGTGGGCATGATGAATCCGCTGGAATAGCTCTTGCTGAATGGAAAGAATGCGTATGGAATGGCGAGGGGCAACGGCACGTCTGCCACTACAAGATAGGCAGGGCCTGAGATTACCTCCTTGCCCGGGCGCACCTTTGCCCTGGACAGGGCGATGTAGAAGTCGGGGTGAGGGTCGTCACAGGTGGTGTATTTCCCATGCTTGAGAAACAGGTCGCCCTTGTCGTTGCGCTTGGAGACGGCACTGGTCAGAAATCCATCATCCTGCTGCGTATATACCTCGCTTATCAGTCCTTTCTTTGTCTTGAAATTGAAAGCCATGGTGTCGCTTTCGTATTCATCGCGCCCCATATTGAATATGGGTGTGCCGAATTTCTTTCCGAGGGAGTCAACGGAGCCTGTGGCATGTACCAGACTGCTGTCCAGGCACATGAATATCTTGTCGCTTTTCAGGTCCATGTCCTGATAGGTGACGTGGGATTTGCCGTACAGGTAGGCGTAGGCACTGGCTGCTTCGTAGGTCAGGGAGTCTTCTGCGGAGTAAAAGACGGGAGCGTCAATGCCGTTTTTACGCCTGCGGTTGGCACTGTCGGCTGCCAGGGAGTCGTCAATCGCCTTGTTGTGCTTGAATATCGCCAACTCCAGCGAATCCATCCTGGCGGTGTCGGGAAGGGAGGAAAAAGAACTTTCTTTGAGCGTGTCTGCCATGGCTGCCGTGAGGGAGTCCATGATGCCTGTGGAAAGGGAATCCACGGTTGCCGTATCGGCAGAATCCTTGGGCTGGTATTTCAGGGAATCGGGTGTAGAGTGCAACGTGTCTGTGGCGGCATCCCGTTGCGGTGCTGCGTTGCGTATCGCCCAATCCGGCAGTGCCGCTGCCACAAACAGCGCCATGAAAAGCATTAAAAAAGTCAGTGTCTTTTTCTCCACGGCTGCAAAATTACTTATAAAACGCCACATATCCATCTGCAATCAAGCTATATGTGAACTGTGTTTTAATATTTTAACGTTTCGTAACAGCGTGGTATTGCCTGTCTGTCCGCGGTGTTTCCGCCTATGGTATTGCCACCAGCGCGGTGCCCTTGATTCCCTGTTGGCTGCTGTCTATATGTATGGCTACCAGCTTTTCTGATATGATTGGAATAGAGACAGTTATGGAATTGCTTCCGTCGCTTTGCGGCATCAGGGTGCATTGATGCTTCTTTTGTCCGTTCAGGGTATATATGTTCACCGTAAAGGGCCGGGTGACGGGGATGGCGGTCTTTATCGTGAGAGTGCCCGGTGCCGTGCTGGTGATGCACATCCCGGTGGCGGGCAGTCTGGAGAGATGCTCTATTCCCCCGGTGCCTGCCAGCCGCAGCAACCCGCCCACGGCATTGATCTGCCCGTAGCCGTAGCTGTTGTTGGGATAGGTCAGAGCGTCAACGGGAGGCGTGGAGGTTTCGGCTATCAGCTGCATTGCCTCTTCCGGGGTGAGGCTTGGCTTGGCTTGCAGCCATAGCGCGATGACTCCGGCTACCACGGGGGCAGACATGGAGGTGCCTGAATTGCTGTTCCAGGAGTAGGTTCTCCCGTTATATTCAAATCGTTTGATGTCGCATGTCGATACGTCGTAGGCGTCGGGGCGGTTTTCTATATAGTAACTGCCGTAGGATGATACCACGCAGTGGCCTGGTGCCACCACTTCGGGCTTGAGTCTGCCGTCAAGAGACGGACCTAACGATGATGGGGTGTACAGATGGCCGTCGGTGCCTCCGGTGTAAGAGTAATCTACTGTCTCGCCCTTGTAGTTGCGGATGGTGTTACGGTAGGCTGTGGCACCTACAGCGATGATGCCGGGAAAGCATGCCGGTGCCAGAATGCAGCGGGTGTTGTCGGCAAACTCTTCCATGCCGTCGTATTCCATTGACGGGAAGCGTGTACCGCTGCTGAGACAATACAGGTGCACGTCGGCATCTTCTCCTTCTATGCAGACAGGCATGCTTGATGGAGGCTTTTCATTGCTGTAGTTGTTCCATGCCATGATATAGATGCTGTCACCGGGTGCGCAGGCATTGGGATAGCGGTAGTCGGGTGCCGTGAAATGTTGCGGGGTAAGCCGCAGGGTGTCGTTGACGGTGAGTGTAAACGGACCGGTTGCCTGTATCATCAGAAGGGGATTGGCGTCTGTGGTAAGCAGATGCGAGTTGATGGTTCTGTTTCCCGACGGTTTGCCGATATGCCTGTTATACAGTGCCCTGTTGCCGGCTGCTGCTACGATGATGCGTCCTGGTCCGGTGAGCTTTTTCAGATATTCGGCAAATAAGCTGTCAGTAGAACTCATGGTGCAGAGATAACCCTCGCTCAGAGAAGCCACACAAGGCAAGCCCCGCTCTGCCGCCTGCTCAAAGATATACTGGAATCCCAAGGCGTCAGCCACCGTGTTGAATCGTTCCAGCAGGTGCTCCTCTATCAGCGAGCTGTTCTCCACCACGGCATTGCCTACCAGGCAGATGTCACATTCAGGGGCAATGCCGGCGTATTCCCCTTGGAATCCGTTGCCGGTGGCAATGCCGGCGGTATGGGTGCCGTGCGATGCGATGCAGGCATCGCGGGTGTGTTTCACGTCGTCTATCTCAGCCCTGCCCTTGTAGTCACGTCCCAAGGGCGTCCTGCTGTTCAGGGTGTCGGTACTCAGCATGTCCCACAGTGCGAATACCCTGCAGGTGTCTGCCGTGGGGTGGCGGAAGGTGGGATGGGTAAGGTCAAAACCTATGTCCATGACTCCCATGACCACTCCTTTGCCTGTAAAGGGGCTTCCATTGCTGTTTGTAATCATTGCTGCCGCTTGCTGTTCTGCAGAGGCATGCACGATGGTGGATGTGGTGTCCATGGCAAGATGTGCAAGTCCGCGTGCCTCTATCCTTCTGACTCGTTCTTCGGCTGCCAATGCCATCATCTCCCGGCGTGTCATGTCGGCTACATAGATGTCTCCCTGCTGTCTGATGATGTTGCATCCGTATCGACGGAGCAGGGCAGGTGCGTCGTCACCCCTGACACACACAAAGGCAGTGACCCTTTCTCCCTGCCGATTCAGTAGCCAGGGTGAAATCTTGTTCTGTTGTGCGCTGCCGGTGGATGGTTGGAAAACGGTGATGACGGCGCAAAGCAGGCTCATCAGCGTTCTGTATGCGTGGCAAGTTATGGTTTTCATTTTCAGTGATGTGTGTTTGTTGGCACGATGGAATGGATATTCCTTGCAAATGTACAAAAAATGTTTGTTCCACAGCGATAGGCAGGGAATAAAATGAAAAAGAGCAACCGATTGGCCCGGTTGCTCTCTGAAGATTTGAAACATGTTGGATGAGGTACCCTGTCTGTCAGGGCGTGCCCATCTCTGTTTGTCAGCGTTCAATACCTCTGTTGAAGAGAGTGGTCTGCAACAGCAGATTGTACTTGTGGAACTGCTCTTTGGTCAGAATGTAGCGCATATAGCGCAACTCTTTGTCCACTGCAGTGTTCACCATGTTCTTGCGGTCGTCTTTGTTTGCCTGCGCGGCAATCATCATCTCTCCGCAGAAGGTGTGGTGAATGTTCTCCACAGCCTCCATCTGGTCGGTTGTCAATCCAAGTGCTTCGCCCAATTTGCGGATGTTTACGCTCATGTCGTAAGCATTGGTGGCTGTTGCTTCACTGCTTTCCAAATTCTCTGCAAATGTGAATGTCATACTCAACATTGCAACAACTACTAAAAACAATCTTTTCATCTTTGTTACCCTTTCTTTCTTTAACGGCGCATGTCAATAAGAATCTGCGCCTTGTTCATACTGTTTTTTTGTTATCCTTTTTGTCTTATTGACGATGCAAAGATACGGCGTGATTTGACTGCAACCAAGTATTTTATGCACTGTGTGCGCAAACAGCCATGTTTTTTTGACCTAAATCAATAAAAATGGCCTTTAATTGAATTTTAACCTGCTGTCGGAAAAAATGTGATATTCTGATACGTCTTTGTCCGTTTTGAGCAGGTATTTGATGTAAATGGTTGTTTTCACCTATAAAGTTACAAAAAATATTTCACTCCCACATTTTTTTGAGCAACTTTCTTATACCGAACTCACGTTACATAGGAGACAAAATGATACTGTTTCTTTGAGTGTGTCTGAGCGAAGGTTCAAAAAACGGAACCCGTCAGCATCCCATAGGTCTGCTGGCGGGTTACTTTTTATAATTGCGGGTCACACCCATGATATTTAGTCACGGCAAATGTTCCATCCGCAGTAATGGACATATTATAATATGTGATTTCACTACTGTCCAAAGAAAATTTCTTAGACGTGATTTAATTTAATTATTTTC
>JBJEKQ010000008.1:0-20194 GCA_051878715.1 Prevotella sp. | reverse complement strand
GGAGACATCTGTTTCGACCGGCTGGTGAAGATGCTGGAAAAAGCCACCGCCGACCTGCCTGCCTACCTGCCAATGGTGAACAGGAAGGAATACCCGACCCTGCCCCCACAAACAGGCAACCGATGGGTGGAGATTCAGAAGAATACACACCAAAACCATGTGATGATGGGCAACAGGGCATATCCCGTAGGACATCCGCACCGCATCGCCCTTTACCTGCTGAACAACCTGCTGGGCGGACCTGGCATGAGCACCCGACTGAATCTGGCACTGCGCGAGCGAAACGGATTGGTATATTCGGTGGACAGTTCAATGCTGAGCTATGCCGACACAGGCACCTGGTGCGTGTATTTCGGTTGTGACGCACACGATACCACACGATGCATGCACTTGGTGAGGCGTGAACTGGACCGTCTGATGCTGCAACCACTGAGCGATAATGCGGTGCGCAACGCCAAGAGACAATTGAAAGGACAGATTGCCGTGGCATGCGACAACAGGGAGAACTTTGCACTCGACTTTGCCAAAGGATTCCTGCATTATGGATGGCATAAAGACGTGACCGCACTCTACGAAGAGATTGACGCTCTGGATGCTGCGCTGCTGCAAAAGGTAGCACAAGAGATATTCGACAGCGAGGCAATGACCACACTGATCTACACCTGAACAGCCTGCCCTATCCTCCAAGGGTGTCCGAGCAGGAGAATACACACGGTGTACAGATTGCCCGTTTGTAAAGAAGAACCATTCCGTCGCGACAACGATGGACGTATAATATAATGATGATGAACTTTGAAATGAAATACGATGTGGTGGTGGTAGGAGGCGGTCATGCCGGTTGCGAGGCTGCCGTGGCTGCCGCCAACATGGGCGCAAAAACATGCCTGGTGACAATGGACATGAACAAAATCGCACAGATGTCGTGCAACCCTGCCATCGGAGGCATCGCCAAGGGACAGATAGTGCGCGAGATTGATGCCCTGGGTGGAGAGATGGGACGGGTGACAGATGCCACCGCTATCCAGTTCAGAATGCTCAACCAATCCAAAGGACCGGCCGTGTGGAGTCCCCGAGCACAGTGTGACCGCGGCAAATATATCTGGCAGTGGCGAACCACACTGGACTATACCCCACTACTTGACGTGTGGCAGGACCAGGTGGACGAACTGCTGACAAAAGGAAACACTGCTGTCGGTGTGCACACCATCTGGGGAGTGAATATCTATGCCAAAAGCATCGTAATCACCGCAGGCACCTTTCTGAACGGACTGATGCACATCGGCAGGCAGATGGTGGCGGGCGGACGCATCGCAGAACCTGCCGCGCTACACCTCACCGAGAGCATCACACGCCACGGCATCCGTTCATGGCGTATGAAGACAGGCACCCCCGTGCGCATTGACAAGCGCAGCGTGCACTTTGAAGATATGGAGATTCAACCGGGAGAGACAGACTTCCACCAGTTCAGTTTCATGGCACCGCAGCGAGTGCTGAAACAGTTGCCCTGCTGGACATGCAACACCAATGCACGAGTGCATGAGATACTGAACAGCGGACTGCCGGAGTCGCCTCTCTATAACGGACAAATCAAGAGTATCGGACCTCGCTACTGCCCCTCGATAGAAACCAAACTGGTCACCTTCCCTGACAAGGAACAGCACCCACTTTTCCTGGAGCCAGAGGGAGAAGACACCAATGAGATGTACCTGAACGGTTTCTCCTCATCCCTGCCCATGCACATACAGATTGCGGCACTTCGAGAGATTCCTGCACTACGCGATGTAAAAGTGTATCGACCGGGTTATGCAATAGAATACGATTTCTTCGACCCCACACAACTCAACCATTCGTTGGAATCGAAAATTATCGAAGGATTGTTCTTCGCCGGACAGGTTAACGGCACCACAGGTTATGAAGAAGCAGGCGGCCAAGGACTGGTGGCTGGTGTCAATGCAGCCATACGCTGCGGTGGAGGCTCACCTTTTGTAATGGCACGCGACGAGAGTTACATCGGTGTACTTGTCGATGATTTGGTGACAAAAGGCGTGGATGAACCCTACCGCATGTTCACCTCAAGGGCAGAATACCGCATACTGCTACGACAAGACGATGCCGATGCCCGACTCACCGAACGGGCATACCAGATAGGACTGGCAAAAACCGACCGCTATGAATGGTGGCTGAAGAAGAAGAGAAGCATCGAAGAAATCGAGCATTTCTGCCAAAATACTTCGGTAAAGCCTGCCGCTATCAACGGTGCGCTGGAAAGCATCGGCACCACCCCACTCCACGGCAGTACCAAACTGATTGACCTCATCAGCCGCCCACAACTGGGCATCAACCAACTTGCCGAATGGGTACCTGAACTGGCTCAATGTCTGGACACCATCATCGAGCGACACGATGAAATTATCGAAGCCACCGAGATACGCATCAAATACAAAGGATATATTGAGCGCGAAAAGATAGTAGCAGAAAAGATGCACAGGTTAGAGAACATCAAAATAAAAGGCAAGTTCCACTATGCCGAGATGCACCAGTTATCCACCGAAGCACGACAGAAACTGGAAGCCATCAATCCTGAAACACTGGCACAAGCAAGTCGTATTCCCGGAGTTTCTCCCAGCGACATCAATGTAATACTGGTACTGATGGGCAGATAACTCCTCTACACACATATATATATTATGAATAATCCCATCCTATTGAACAATCTGCGTTGCATTCCAGATTTCCCTATCAAAGGCGTCAACTTCCGGGATGTCACCACCCTTTTCAGCAATGCCGAATGCCTGCAAATAATTCTCGACGAGATCTACGAACTCTATAAGGACAAGGGCATCACCAAGGTGGTAGGCATCGAGAGCCGAGGTTTTGTTATTGGCGCTGCACTGGCAGCACGCCTCGGAGCCGGTATGGTACTATGCAGAAAGAAAGGCAAACTGCCCACTGACACTCTTGAAGAGAGCTACAGCAAGGAGTATGGCTCCGACATCATAGAGATTCATAAGGATGCCATTACTTGCGATGACGTAGTTCTGCTCCACGACGATTTGCTTGCCACTGGAGGCACCATGCTTGCAGCCTACAACCTCTGTCGAAAATTCCAGCCTCGCAAGACTTACATCAACTTCATCATAGAGATTACCGACGAAGGACTTCACGGCAGAGACGTGTTCCCCCGCGAGATAGAGGTAAGCACCCTTATCCGCACGTAGCAAATAAAAGTTTCACGTGAAACTTTAACCAATAAACTAACTTTAAATGAGTAAGTTATAAATTCGTGAAACACTAAACATAAGATGAAGAAAGAAGAGAACGACCAACGTATAGCCAGACTCAAGGGCATTGTAAACAGCATGCCCCCCAAACCGGGTAGCTATCAGTTTTATGATAGCGAAGGTACCATCATCTATGTAGGCAAAGCAAAGAATCTGAAAAGCCGCGTCTCTTCTTATTTTCATACAGAGGTTGACAGGTTCAAAACAAAAGTGTTGGTGAGCAAGGTGGAAGACATCTCCTATACAGTGGTGAACACCGAGGAAGATGCCCTACTTCTGGAAAACAACCTCATCAAGAAATACAACCCCAAATACAATGTGTTGCTCAAAGACGGCAAGACCTATCCGAGCATCTGTGTGACCAACGAACTGCTGCCACGCATCTTCAAGACAAGGACCATCAACAAGCGGTGGGGAACCTATTACGGTCCCTACTCACATCTGCCATCCATGTACGCCATACTTGACCTCATCAAGAAAATGTACCATCTGCGTACCTGTAAGTTCCCTATCACCCAAGAAGGTATCGACAGGGGGAAATACCAGGTTTGTTTGGATTACCATATTCACAACTGTTCCGGTCCATGTGCTGCACACCAGTCGCCAGAAGAGTACAGGCGCAATGTGGAAGAGGCAAAAGAAATACTGAAGGGCAACACCCGGGGCATCATCAAGACACTGCGGCAACGCATGGAATCACTGGCGGAGGAGCTACAGTTTGAAGAAGCTGAAAAAGTGAAACAGCAATACCTGCTCATCAACCAGTTCTGTGCCAAGAGCGAAGTAGTAAGTCATACCATCGACAATGTGGATGTAGTGGGCATTACAGACGACGAAAACGTGGCTTTTATCAACTATATCCATGTCACCGCAGGAAGCATCAACCAGTCATTCACCTTTGAATACCGCAAAAGGCTGAACGAGACCAAAGAAGAGCTGCTGGCACTGGGCATCACAGAGATGAGACAGCGGTTCAGCAGTACATCCAAAGAGATTGTAGTGCCCTTCATGCCCGATTCCACATGGGAAAACATCACACTGACCGTGCCGCAAAGGGGTGACAAGAAAACACTGCTTGAACTGTCGCTGATGAACTGCAAGCAATACCGTTTTGACCGGCTGAAACAGGCAGAAAAACTGAATCCAGAGCAGAAACAGACACGCCTGATGAAGGAGCTGCAAGAGAAGCTACAACTGCCCAAGATGCCCTACCACATAGAGTGTTTCGACAATTCCAACATCTCGGGCAGCGACGCCGTAGCTGGCTGCGTGGTGTTCAAGGCATTGAAACCAGTCAAGAAACTTTACCGGAAATACATTATCAAGACCGTAGAGGGGCCTGACGACTATGCTTCCATGCAGGAAGTGGTAAGGCGACGTTACACAAGGATGACAGAAGAAAACGAACCTCTGCCCGACCTCATCATCACCGACGGCGGACAAGGTCAGATGAGCGTCGTGCGAGGCGTGGTAGAAGATGAGTTGCACCTGCAGATTCCCATTGCAGGACTCGCCAAAGACAACCGTCACCGCACCAATGAACTGCTGTACGGCAACCCTCCCGTTACCGTGGCAGTGAAGACCGACAGCGAACTGTTCCGCATACTGACCCTGATTCAGGATGAAGTACACCGCTTTGCCATCACATTCCATCGCGAGAAACGTTCTAAACATCAGCTACACAGTGCCTTAGATGAGATAAAAGGCATTGGTCCAAAGACTAAACAGCTGCTACTCAATCAGTTAAAGAGCGTGAAACGCATTGAAGATGCCGACATTGACACGCTGACATCAATAGCAGGCAAAACAAAAGGCAGCATCATATTCCAACACTTCCACCCTGAAAAAAGAGTCCAGGAAGAGAATCAAACACACGCATAAAAGCAGGAAAACTGCAGGGAAAGAAAAAGGAAATGATTATCTTTGCAGTGCGTTTGCATCCGACAGACTATGGCAGAACAGCTGATTTGCCACATAAAAGACAGTAAACCCACATACACATAAGATATAAGAAAAGACTACACACATGAGATTAGTAATCCAGAGAGTAAAACAGGCAAGCGTAACCATCAATGGAACCGTGAAATCCCAGATTGGCGAGGGACTGCTTATACTGGTAGGTATATGCTCTGAAGATACCGAAGAGGATGCCGTTTGGCTGGCAAAGAAAACGGCATCACTACGCATCTTTGACGACGAAAACGGGGTAATGAACCGCTCAGTGAAAGATATCGACGGAGAGGTACTTGTGGTAAGCCAGTTCACCCTGTTTGCCAGTTATAAAAAGGGCAACCGCCCCTCATGGCTGCACGCCGCCACACACGACATCTCCATCCCTCTCTATGAATTCTTCTGCCGTCAGATGCAAGAAGAAACAGGCAAGCAGATAGGCACAGGAGAGTTTGGTGCCGACATGAAAGTGGCACTGCTCAACGACGGTCCTGTAACCATCTGCATGGATTCAAAAAACAGAGAATAAAGGAAATGCCATGGAAGAACTATCAGCAAAGAAAGAAATCACCCTCAACGAGGCGCAGCAGCTTGTAGATAACTGGATCAAGGAATACGGAGTAAGGTATTTCTCCGAACTCACCAATATGGCAGTACTTACCGAAGAAGTGGGTGAACTGGCACGAGTAATGGCACGCACCTACGGCGACCAGAGTTTCAAAAAAGGAGAGAACGCCAATATGGGCGATGAAATGGCGGATGTGCTGTGGGTACTCCTCTGTCTGGCAAACCAAACGGGTGTGAACCTGACCGAAGAACTGAAGAAAAACATCGCAAAGAAGACATCAAGAGACAAGGACAGACACAAGAACAATGAGAAGCTGAATGGGGAATTATGAATTACGAATTTTGAGTTACGAATTGTGAATTAAGTATTATGGATATGACACAACATGAACATTGCAACTGCGGACATCATCACGAGCACGATGAAGAATTGCATCTGAACAAGTATAACCAAGCGTTGGAACAATACCCATTGAACATCAGCGACGAGGAGGTAAAAAAGGCTGTCAAGACCATTATCACAGAGAAGGTTCACACCAACGATACACCGGAAGTGAAGAAATTCCTTTTAGGTAGCGTGGAACTCACTTCTCTGAAAACCACCGATTCTGACGAAAGCATACTGGCACTGACTGAACGTGTGAACCGTTTCGACGAGGAATTTGCCGACCTGCCCCATGTGGCAGCCGTCTGCGTGTATGCCAATTACGCCCGTACCGTGAGCGAATCACTGGAGGTGGATGGCGTACAAGTGACCTGCGTGTCGGGGGCTTTTCCCTCAGGACAGGCACTGATGGAGGTAAAGATTGCCGAGACAGCCCTGGCTCTCCAGGACGGTGCCACCGAGATTGACATGGTAATGCCCGTGGGCAAATATTTGAGCGGCGACTATGAAGGTATGTGCGACGAGATTGATGAGATGAAACAGCTGTGCGGAGAACACAAACTGAAGGTGATTCTGGAGACAGGATGCCTGAAAACGGCGGCACATATCAAGCGTGCCTCACTGCTCGCCATGTATGCCGGTGCCGACTTCATCAAGACAAGCACTGGCAAGGAACAGCCCGCTGCCACCCCCGAAGCAGCTTACGTAATGTGCAATGCCATCAAGGAATATCACGAAAAGACAGGCATACAGGTGGGTTTTAAGCCCGCTGGAGGCCTTAACTCGGTGACTGATGCGTTGATATACTACAGCATCGTTAAAGAGGTTCTGGGCGAAAAATGGCTCACCCATGATTACTTCCGTCTGGGCACCAGTCGACTGACTAACCTGTTGATCAGCGAAATCACCGGCGAGGAGGTTACATTTTTCTAAGAACCCATTCACCGGTCAACAGACCATCATGTTTACTTGTCAACCGAATGCCCGACTCTGTTGTCAAGTGAATGAAAAAAAGGGGAAACCTACAAAAATAGCAGACCTTCACAATGGTGAGCCTGCTATTTTTTTCTGTCTATCACATAGTCGAGATAAGCAGTGAGCGCCTGCCTGATGTCTTCTCTTCCCACCCTCTCATCAATATACTGCAGAGCCATGCTTCTGAATTCCATCATGCGCTGGCGGGCATACTCTATACCTCCATGACTGATGGTATAATCCACCAATCGGGCTATTTCATCACTGCTCACCTGGTGGTTCTTCACCTTCATGGCAAGAGCTCTGATATCCGCATCATTACTGCTGTTTACCGCATGTATCACAGGCAGCGTCAGTTTGCCTTCAGCCATGTCGTTTCCAGTGGGTTTGCCTATGTCTGACGAGGGGAAATAGTCGAAAATATCATCCTTTATCTGGAAGATAATACCCAGATGGACACCAAACTGCCTGGCAGCCTCCATCTCTTCGACAGTGGCTCCTGCTGAAAGGGCTCCGATGGTGCAGCAGGCAGCAAAGAGCGCCGCCGTTTTCTGCTTGATTACCTCGTAATATATCTCCTCTGAAATGTCTTGTCGGGAGATGTTGCTGAGTTGCAGTATCTCTCCTCCGGCAAGCGTTCTGCCCAGCTCAGAAAGCTCCTCCACAATAACGTTGTTCCTGGTACGTGCCACACTGAGCAACGCCGATGACAGCAGATAGTCGCCCACCAGTACAGCCACCTGGTTGTTGTAAGTAGCATTCACCGAGGCTTGTCCGCGACGCTCGGTGCTCTCATCCACCACATCATCATGCACCAAACTGGCAGTATGCAGCAGTTCCAATCCTACTGCGGCGTGGATAGTCTCGCTATTCACCCCACCATGGCTCTTTGCCATCAACAGAATGAGCATGGGGCGCATCCGTTTGCCCTGACGCTTGCGTATATGCTCAAGGGCACTGGCAAGCAGACCGTCAGAATAGGTCAACGACTCAGCAAAGAGAGCGTCAAACTGCTGCATCTCCTTGGCAATGGGTTGTGTTATGGACAGGATATTGCTCATATAGGGTCATAAATCGTGGCAAAATTACGGAAATTATCGGAGTAAACAGAAAAAATTTAGTAATTTTACAGGATTAAAGCACAGAAACATGGAGAAACTATTTCTGATTGACGCCTACGCAATGATTTACAGGGCTTATTACGCCATGATCAAGAACCCGAGAATCAACTCAAAAGGACAGAACACATCCGCCATCATGGGCTTTTTGAATTCGCTGCACGAGATACTCACCAAGGAGCAACCCACCCTACTGGGCGTGGCTTTCGACCCAGCCGGTCCTACCTTCAGGCACGAGGCTTACCCCGAGTACAAGGCGCAGCGCGAAAGTTGTCCGGAAGATATCAAGGCATCGGTTCCCATCATCAAGAAAATTCTCACTGCCTACCACATTCCCATCCTTGAATGTGCAGGATATGAGGCTGATGACGTGATAGGCACACTCGCCACACAGGCAGGCGCACAGGGCATTGACACGCTGATGGTAACCCCCGACAAGGATTACGCCCAACTGGTGGCACCCTGTGTAAAGATGTTCCGGCCCCGTTTCGGCAACAACGGCTATGAGGAGATGGGCGTGGAAGAGGTGAAGCAGAAGTACGAGATTGACAACACCTCGCAAGTGATAGACCTTCTGGGACTGATGGGCGACACCTCCGACAACATACCAGGATGCCCGGGAGTGGGAGAAAAAACAGCCGTCAAACTGATTAAACAATTCGGTTCCATCGAGAACCTGCTGCAAAACACCCACCAACTCACCGGAGCACTGAAGAAGAAGGTGGAAGACAACATAGAAAAGATACGCTTCTCCAAATTCCTTGCCACCATCAAAACCGACGTACCTGTCTCTCTGGATGTAGAGGCACTGAGGGTAAAGGAACCCGACGAGGAAGAACTGCAGAAAATATTCAGCGATCTGGAGTTTAAAACATTTGCACAGCGAATACTTAAAAAACGTGAAATTAAAACAAAAACCATCAATCAACAACTCGACCTATTTTCAGAAATTTCAGACGAAGGGCAAGGAAACGAGCAAATTTTGAATTTTCAGAGCGTTAAAACGAAGCCTCATAATTATCAACTCATTGAAGAAAAGGAGGATATAAAGAAATTATGCAGATATTTCTTGACAAATGAAATCCTGAGTTTTGACACAGAGACCACTTCTACAGATGCTTTCAGTGCCGAACTGGTTGGATTGAGCTTTTCGGTAGTCGAAGGAGAGGCATTTTACATACCCATCAGCAAAAACAGAGACGAGGCACTCCAAACCCTCGAACTGCTGAGACCTGCTTACGAGAGCGAGCACCTGCTCAAAGTGGGACAGAACATGAAGTACGACATGGAGGTGCTCGCCAACTATGGCATCGAGGTGAAAGGAAAAATGTTCGACACCATGATAGCCCATTACCTGATACAGCCCGAACTGCATCACAATATGGATTACATGGCAGAAATCTACCTGAACTATCAGACCATCCACATCGAGGAATTGATAGGTCCCAAAGGGAAGAACCAGAAGTCGATGAGAGATGTGGACAAGAACATAGTATGCGAGTATGCTGCCGAAGATGCAGACATTACCCTGCAACTTAAAAACAAGTTGGAACCCGAACTGAAACGCATCGGAGCAGAACAGCTGTTCTATGACATCGAGATGCCCCTGATGCCTGTGCTGGCAGAGATGGAGATAAACGGAGTACGTATCAACACGCAAGCATTGCAGGAGAGTTCACAACTGCTCACCTCCCGACTACGCGAGACAGAAGAACTCATCTACCAAATGGCAGGTACTCCGTTCAACATCGCATCACCCAAACAGGTGGGCGACATTCTGTTCGGCAAACTGCAACTGGTAGAGAAACCCAAGAAGACAAAATCAGGACAATACGTGACCAACGAAGAGGTGCTGCAAACCCTGGCAAACAAACATGAGATAGTAAGCAAGATACTGGAATACAGAGGATTGAGAAAATTGCTGAACACCTACGTTGATGCACTTCCCAAACTCATCAATCCACGGACAGGGCACATCCACACCTCATTCAACCAAACGGTGACAGCCACAGGACGCCTGTCGAGCAGCGACCCTAACCTGCAGAACATACCCATCCGCGACGAGAACGGCAAGGAGATACGCAAGGCATTCATCCCGGAAGAAGGATGCCTGTTCTTCAGCGCTGATTATAGTCAGATTGAACTGCGTGTAATGGCACATCTGAGCGAAGACGAACACATGATTGAAGCCTTCTGCAAGCAATACGACATCCATGCAGCCACGGCTGCCAAGATATTCAAAAAAGACATCGACGAGGTGGGGCGCAACGAGCGCACTATGGCAAAACGCGCCAACTTCGGCATCATCTACGGCATCACCATTTTCGGACTTGCCGACCGTCTGAACATCAGTCGTGAGGAAGCAAAAAAACTGATAGAAGACTATTTCTCCACTTTCCCGGGCGTCAAGGCATACATGGAGCACGCCAAGGAAGAGGCACGCAGCAAGGGATATGTCACCACCCTCTTCGGTCGCCGCCGCTATCTGCCAGACATCCGTTCGGGCAATGCTACGGTGCGCGGATTTGCCGAACGCAACGCCATCAACGCCCCCATCCAAGGCACGGCAGCAGACATCATCAAGGTGGCGATGATACGCATTCACCGGCGTTTCAAGGAAGAGCATATCCGCTCCAAGATGATACTGCAGGTACACGACGAACTCAACTTCTCCGTGATACCCGAAGAGAAAGAGCAGGTGCAGCGCATCGTGCTGGAGGAGATGGAAAAGGCATACAGCCTGAAAGTGCCCTTGGTGGCAGACAGCGGATGGGGTGACAACTGGCTGGAAGCACACTGACAAACACATAGGCAACTTTCTGAAACACAGATAAAAAAGGTGAGAATCGGCATGAAGAAGATGATACAACTGTGGAATGACAACCGGACAAAGGCACTGGAATTTATACGTTTCGGTGTAGTAGGCACCACCGCCATGATAGTGCATTACGGCATTTTTTATCTGCTTTTGCCCTGGATGGACAAGAACATCGCCTATACCATCGGCTATTTCCTAAGTTTTCTGGGCAACTTCTTCCTGTCGTCCTTCTTCACCTTCCGGGTCAAGCCCACCTGGACACGTTTCCTGAAGTTCGGTACCAGCCACGGCATCAACTACTTCATGTACATCGGTCTTTTCAACCTCTTCTGCTGGATAGGTGTTCCCGTAAAATGGGCTCCCCTACCCGTCTATGCCGTTGCGGTGCCCATCAGCTTCCTTCTGGTAAGGCTGGCACTGACAAAGAAGTTGAGGAAATAGGAAAAAGACAGGTTTGCTGTAACCCCGCCTGAGGACAGGTTCTTCCATAAATTCACCTAAAATGTATTTCCCCTGCCTTTTACTTCCACAATCGGCCAAAAACATGTAACTTTGCACACAATAATAACAAACCGATAAAGATACATGGCATTAAAATGTGGTATTGTAGGATTGCCCAATGTGGGCAAATCCACGCTGTTCAACTGCCTGTCGAGCGCCAAGGCACAGGCAGCCAACTTCCCTTTCTGTACAATAGAACCCAATGTGGGGGTGATTACCGTGCCCGACGAGCGACTCACCCGACTGGCAGAGATAGTGCATCCGGGACGCATTGTGCCCGCCACCTGCGAGATAGTGGACATAGCCGGATTGGTGAAAGGGGCAAGCAAGGGCGAAGGCCTGGGCAACAAGTTTCTGGGAAACATACGTGAGACAGATGCCATCATCCATGTGTTGCGCTGCTTCGAGGACGACAACATCACCCATGTGGATGGCAGCATTAACCCCATCAGAGACAAGGAGATAATAGATACCGAACTGCAAATCAAGGACTTGGAGACCATAGAAGCCAAACTTGCCAAGCAGCAGAAAGCGGCAGCCGCCGGCAACAAGGAGGCAAAGACAGAGGTGAGTGTGATGGAGGCCTACAAAGCCGCCCTGGTACAGGGCAAAAACGCACGCACCGTGACCTTTGAGAGCAAGGACGAGCAGGATGCCGCACGCAACCTGTTCCTGCTTACCTCCAAACCCGTACTCTATGTGTGCAACGTGGATGAAGCCTCTGCCAAGAGCGGCAACGACTATACCCGTAGCATCGAGGCACTGGCCACACAAGAGGGTGCCGAAGCCATGGTGATAGCCGCCAAGACAGAGGAAGACATCGCAGAACTGGAGTCATACGAAGACAAACAGCTGTTTCTGGAAGAACTTGGCTTGGAAGAGAGCGGCGTAAATCGCCTGATAAAGAAGGCATATTCACTGCTCAACCTGCAGACCTTCATCACTGCCGGCGAGATGGAAGTGAAGGCATGGACCTACCACAAGGGCTGGAAAGCCCCGCAATGTGCCGGTGTGATACATACCGACTTTGAGAAAGGCTTTATCCGCGCTGAGGTCATCAAATACGAAGACTACCTGCAGTATGGCTCAGAGGCAGCCGTGCGCGAGGCAGGCAAACTGGGCGTAGAAGGAAAGGACTACGTGGTGCAGGACGGCGACATCATGCACTTCAGATTTAATGTATAGCATCATGCACAATCTGTTGTATATTGATTGGAATCCGCAACTCACCCTTTTCGGCGTGTTGCGCTGGTATAGCCTGCTGTGGCTCATCGGCCTGCTTATTGCCTATCTGCTGGTCAAGAAACTGTATAAAGAGCAGGGCTTGAAGGCAGAACTCTTCGAACCTCTGTTTTTCTATTGCTTTGCAGGTATTCTGCTGGGAGCCCGTTTGGGGCATTGTATCTTCTATCAGCCAGATTATTTCCTGTCATCCTTCCAGGGAGTGGTAGAGATGATGCTGCCCATCCGCATCCTGCCCGACGGTGACTGGAAATTCACCGGTTATGAAGGTCTGGCAAGCCACGGAGGCACCTTGGGATTGATGTTTGCCCTATGGCTCTACGTGCGCCGTACCCATGTCAGCATCTGGCAGGTACTTGACAATGTGGCGATTGCCACTCCCCTCACCGCCTGCTGCATCCGTCTGGGCAATCTGATGAACTCTGAGATTATCGGTCGTGTCACTGACGTGCCTTGGGCATTTATATTCCACAGGGTAGATGCCCTGCCCCGCCATCCCGGTCAGTTGTACGAAGCCATTGCCTATTTCATCCTCTTTTTCATCGGGTGGCATCTGTACCGCAAGCATCCGCAGAAGGTGGGCACCGGCTTCTTTTTCGGTCTCTGTCTCACCTATATCTTCACCGCCCGCTTCTTCATAGAGTTCACCAAGGAGATACAGGAGTCGTTCGAGGCATCCATGCCTCTGGATATGGGACAGTTGCTCAGCATCCCGTTTATCCTCATCGGAGCATGGTGCATGCTTAGGAAAAGGCATACATAAGGGGCTTGCTCTTGGAAACGAGCAGGCAGAAAACCGGAATAGTGAGCGGCAAGGAGTTACTTTCCGCTCACTATTTTTTTGATGTCATTGAGTTTGTTGAGAGCCTCCACGGGGGTGAGGTTGTTGATGTCGAGTCCCAGTATTTCGTCGCGTATCTGGCAAAGTACAGGGTCATCGAGTTGGAAGAACGACAGTTGCATGGCATTACGCTGCTCGGCGATGCTCTTGGTAGCGGCTGTCTTGCCCACCTGTGCGTTCTCGTTCTCCAGCTGTTTCAGTATGATATTGGCACGTTTCACGATGCTTTTAGGCATACCGGCAATCTCTGCCACATGGATACCGAAGGAGTGCTCTGAACCTCCCGGCATCAGTTTTCTGAGGAATATCACCTTATTGTCCACCTCCTTCACGCTCACATTGAAGTTTCTGATGCGCTTGAAGTTCCTTGCCATCTCGTTCAGTTCGTGGTAGTGTGTGGCAAAGAGGGTACGTGCCTGTGCCTTTGGCTGTTCGTGCAGATACTCCACGATGGCCCATGCTATGGAGATACCGTCGTAGGTACTTGTGCCACGCCCCAGTTCGTCAAAGAGCACCAGCGAGTGCGGTGTCACGTTGTTCAGTATGTTTGCCGCCTCGGTCATCTCCACCATGAAGGTAGATTCACCCTGTGCGATATTGTCGCTTGCCCCTACCCTGGTGAATATCTTGTCCACGATGCCTATGCGGGCACTCTGTGCAGGCACAAAGCAACCCAGTTGCGCCATCAGGGTGATGAGCGCCGTTTGTCTGAGCAGTGCCGATTTTCCCGCCATATTGGGTCCGGTGATAATCATTATCTGCTGCTTCTCGGCATCTATCAGTATGTCATTGGGCACATAGGCCTCTCCCGGAGGCAGTTGTGTCTCTATCACGGGATGCCTGCCCTGCCTGATGTCTGTCACGCACGACTCATCTATCTGTGGTCTCACATAGTGGTGCTGTTCAGCCGTCTTGGCAAAAGAGATGAGACAATCCATCTGTGCCACCAGGTTGGCGTCAGTCTTTATCTGGGGGATATACTCCTGCATGGCCGTCACGAGGTTGTTGAACAGGGTTGTTTCCAGCGACAGTATCTTGTCTTCAGCCCCCAGTATCTTCTCTTCATATTCCTTGAGTTCCTCGGTGATGTAACGCTCCGCCTGTGCCAGCGTCTGCTTGCGTATCCATGTTTCGGGCACCTTGTCCTTGAAGGTGTTTCGCACTTCCAGATAATAGCCGAACACGTTGTTATAGCCTATCTTCAGACTTGTGATGCCGGTGAGTTCGGTTTCCCGTTCCTGTATCTTCATCAGATAGTCCTTTCCGCTGTATGCCAGCTGGCGCAGTTCGTCCAGTTCGGCACTCACGCCGCTGTTTATCACCCCACCCTTGTTCACCAGTTGTGGCGGGTCAGCCTTTATCTCTTTGTCTATCCTGTCGCGCAGTGTCTCGCACAGGTTCAGCTGCTCCCCTATCCTCTTGAGCACCCCGTTGTCGGTGTGCATACATGCCTTCTTGACAGGCCCGATGGCTTGCAGTGCCACCTTCAGCTGCACCACCTCACGTGGCGACACCCTGCCTGTTGCCACCTTGCTGATAATGCGCTCCAGGTCGCCTATGCGGTGCATCTGCTCGTCCATCACCTCACACAGTTGGGGCTGCATGGACAGATGTTCCACCACATTGAGCCTGTCGTTGATGCGGTTCAGTTCCTTCAGCGGAAACACCACCCATCTTCTCAGCAGTCGCCCGCCCATGGGAGTCACCGTCTTGTCGAGCACCTGCAATAGCGATGCACCGTCTTCCTGCATGGGCTGCACCAGTTCCAGGCTGCGTATGGTAAAGCGGTCGAGCCTCACGTAGCGCTCTGCCTCTATGCGCGAGATGCCGGTGATATGACCTATGCGGTGGTGCTGGGTGATGTCAAGATACTGGAGTATGGCTCCCGCAGCTATCACGCCGCATGCCAGATGCTCTATGCCGAAACCTTTGAGCGACTGCACACCGAAGTGTCTCAGCAGTTTCTGCCGGGCACTGTAGTCGGTAAACACCCAGTCATCGAGTTCGAAAGTAAAGAATCTGCTGCCAAAAAACTCCTCAAAATCACTCTTTCGCACCCTTTCCACCAGCACCTCCTTGGGTTGGAAATTGATGAGCAGTTTCTCCACGTAGTCGATAGTGCCCTCTCCCACCATAAACTCTCCCGTAGAGATATCAAGAAAAGCCACTCCACAGAGCGAACTCTTCTGCAGTTTGCCCGATATGGTACCGAACTGTATGGCTGCCAGGAAGTTGTTTTCCTTATAGTTCAGCACGTTGTCGTTCATCGCCACACCCGGAGTCACCAGCTCGGTAATGCCTCTTTTCACCAGTTTCTTGGTCAGTTTCGGGTCTTCCAGTTGGTCGCAGATAGCCACCCTCTTCCCTGCCCTTATCAGTTTGGGCAGATAGGTGTCAAGGGCGTGATACGGAAATCCTGCCATCTCAGTAGCAACAGCAGAGCCACCGTTGTTTCGTCGCGTCAGGGTGATACCCAGAATGCCCGATGCCACCACTGCATCATTGCAGTAGGTTTCGTAGAAGTCGCCACATCTGAACAGCAGTATTGCATCAGGATGTTTGGCCTTCAAGTCAAAAAACTGTTTCATCATCGGGGTCAGTGCCTTGTCGTTGCTTGCCATATTCCAGGTATTGTAAGTATTTCGGTATATCAAAGGTTGCTTGCCGGGTAAGGATTTAAGGAAACCTTAAGGGTGTAAATCCCTATTGTCCTCACCCTTGCAACCTGCAAAATTAACAAATTTGCCCCATAAGCCCCACTTTTCTTCCCAATAATTTACCACACAAAACATCGTCAAAAAACGAAGGTACCTTCATGGGCCAACGAAGGTACCTTCATGAGCCAACGAAGATACCTTCATGAGCCAACGAAGGTACCTGCGTTTTTTCCGGTTGTTTTTTCCCGATGAATAGCTGCATCATACAATGCACCCTATACTTCAACAAACGAAGATATTTCTATCAAGTTGCCTTCGGGGTCGGCAATATAACAGGTGCGCTGTCCCCATGGCTCTGTGATTGGGGCAAAAACGGGCTTTGCACCCATGCTTACGGCACGCTCATACTCCTTGTCAACATCGGCAAAGTAAGGAACGTCGAAAGAGAGTTCCATCGTGCCGTTTGTGCCTTTGGGATAGGCATACTGCTGTGATGTCATTTGCTCGAAAGCGTTGCGGGGGAACATGATGATGCGGGAGCCGCCAAGTGTCATCTCCACGTTCGGTTCGCTGCCGTCCCATTCCGTCTGGAAGCCGAAAATATCGCGATAGAATGTCACCATCCTGGCATTGTCGGTGGTAAAGAGACCTACGGTGTTGAACGAGAAACGAGGTTTCGACTCCGTCATCATCTTTGTCAGTTCCACAAGTCCCGTCTTGTAGAAGGTCTTGTACATCTCTATCTCCTTTAGCTCATCGTTTTTCAAAAGCGCAAGAATCTCGCAGGCAAACTCCAAGTGTCCGCTGCCATTGGCAGTCACGATATTCTTGTCGCTCACTGCCTGGGCATTGACATAGCCGGCAGCATTGGTATAGTGTTCGCCGCCCCAAAGCTGCAGTTGCTCCACGCCGTTGCCTGTATGACGGACATTATTGAGAAAGCCCTTGCTTGCCATCCACGAAGCGGCATTGCAGATGGCACCGACTATTCGCCCCTTGCCGACAGCGTCGGCAACGAGAGGCTCCACACGCTCAGCCGCCCCACTCCGCCAGCCATAGCCGCCGATAAGCACCAAGGCGGCATAGTCATCGGGAACGGTATCGAAAGTATAGTCGGGCAGAAGTCTGAAACCGCTGACTGCCTCAACCGGTTCCATCGACTCTGCCACAATCCTGTTCTCATACTTGGGGTTATCCTTCATTGCCATGGTATCCGAACGCAACGGCTGCGTAAGATACGGCAACTCATGTTCCGCAAACTGCGGAAGCAGTACATATAATACTTTTTTCATCTTCTTTTTTATTGCTCACGATTCCGGCTGCAAAGTTACAGTTTCAAGGCGAACTGACAAGAATATGGGACAGAAAGGCTGGAAATGTGACGAATGGCACATAGGAGCAGTAACCTGTCCATGTGACTCCGAGAACAGAATCCACAAATCACGGAATTACATTCCACACCTTGCGGAATTTTCAAATAACCCTTTGTTGTTCAGCAGGCAATTTGTATCTTCAGATAGTGAGAAGGCTACAATCTATCCTTGCAACTGTATTTTGCCGTCTGTGCATCAAAAACTTTGCAGAAATCATCTTGCAATACAGAAAATTTCAGTAATTTTGTCTTCGGTAATCATAGCGAAATCCTTTTGTTTCATTGTTATTTCTTCACTACAAAGTCACTAAAAATCGCTAATACTAAATTTTCAACGATTTATATTTCATCGAACTCACGTTAAAATAAACACCTGCAGATATGATACACAGACTTACAATGAAACACCTCGTCGCCATCCTCTTCGCAGTCCCCACCCTCACCGCCTGCACTACCGACGAAGCACCTAACATCACCCCCGAAACCAGCACAGTCGTACTCTTCGAAAATGACGTACACTGCCAGGTTGACGGCTACACCAGTCTCTCCCAGCTACGCGATGCCATCAGCGACACAGCCCACGTAGCCGTAGTCAGCTCAGGCGACTTCCTCCAAGGCGGCACCATTGGTTCCATCTCGCACGGAGCACACATAACCGCCATCATGCAGACCATAGGCTACGACGCCATCACCCTCGGCAACCACGAGTTCGACTATAAGATAGACCGCATGACCCAACTCTTAGACCAAGCCGCCCTCCCAATCACCAGCTGCAACTTCATCGCTCTCCCCGACAGCATCCACCCCACCTCACGCCAGCCATACCCCTCCTACATCATACGCACCGTCGGCAAACACAAGATAGCATTCATCGGTATCACAACCCCCACCACTCTCCAAAGCGAAGAATACGCATTCTGGGACAATCAAGGACGCCAGACCCACGACCTTCTTTCCGATTATCAGCTTGTACAAGCAGCAGCCGACCAGGCACGAAGCCAGGGAGCCCAATATTGCATCGTGCTGAGCCACCTCGGAGAAGAAGACAATAACATGCACATCACCAGCCACACCCTTGCAGCAGCCACATATGGCATTGACGCCATCCTCGACGGGCACACCCACAGCGTAATCCCCTGCTACCAGCACACCAACCTCCACGGGCAGCCCGTCATCATCGCCCAGACAGGCACAGGATTCAAGAACATCGGCAAACTCACCATCGACACCCAGGGACGCATCACCACCGAACTGCTCCCCACCGCCAGCCTCCCCGAGACCGTCAATTCACGACACACACAGACCGCCACTGCTGTAGATAGCATCAAGGCCCTCGTTGCACACGAGATCTCGAAAGTAGTCTGCCACAGCGACTTTCCCATACGCATACTCGATGATGCAGGCCGCCAAGCCGTACGCTTCAGCGAGACCAACGCAGGCGACCTCGTCTGCGACGCCTTCCGCGCCATCGGCAACACCCAGATAGCCCTCTGCAACGGAGGCGGCATACGAACTGACCTCCCCAGCGGTGACCTCACCTACGGAGACATCATCTCCCTCCTACCCTTCGATAACAACCTCGAAGTCATCCAAGTCACCGGCCAGGAGCTCTACGATGCCCTCGAAGCTTGCAGCCAATCATACCCCGAAAGCGACGGACAGTTCGCCCAAGCCAGCGGCATACACTACACCATCGACACACGCTCAGCCAAGCGCATCACCTCCATAGAACTCCTCAATCCCGACAGCACCTACACTCCCATAGACCCCAAACAGACCTACACCCTCTGCACCAGCGACTACTGCATCACAGGCGGCGGCTTATACGGCAAGTTCAAGCAATGCCCCAAGCTCAAGAGCAATATCTGCCGATACAGCGACGCCCTCATAGAATATATCATCGACTACCTCGGAGGCGAAATGCCCCCACAATATGCCCAGCCACAAGGCCGAATCAAAATCATCTGAATAAGGAGGCCGATGGAACGAGGTAAGCTTTAACTATGACCGTGATGGCAACCGCTTCACGGAGCCTATCAGTTCAAGGCCTTCGTTCTCAATTACTTCAAATTTCATAATCTCTATTCCTAAACGTAAATTTGATATATACAAAGACCTGAAGAAAGACGCAGAGACCCTACTTCTGCCCGTTTATATGACTCCTTTTCTGTAAGTCATCAGCACTCCATTTTTTCTCATACGAATTATATCTTCTACCACCACACCTTCTACAACACACTGAATACAAATCACAACTTTCCTATATCGAACTCACATCGCTATTAGGGTGGCTTCAGGACTTGCACCTGTCAGACAATCTCATGCCGGGCATACATGAAAAAAGTCCAGATACCGAGAAATAGTCTGGTATCTGGAACTCATGTCTTGGGATTACAGAAAATGAGAATCTGTTTCCTGTCTTTTTATTTCACTATTTTCCTTGTCGTGCCGTCGCTCATGCGGATGATGTTCATGCCGCTCTTCATG
>JBJEKQ010000007.1:0-20343 GCA_051878715.1 Prevotella sp. | reverse complement strand
AATGTCTATCTTGCCGGAGTATGCGCCTATACCGAAGGTTATATGAAGAACTGCGTCAATACAGGAAATATTTACACTACTTGCGGTGTGAGCCCAACCGATTACAACTATGGTTTGGCACAGTATTCCTATTATGATTTGTTTGCCTACAGCAACTATTGTTTGGAGGGTTCGGCAAAATATTCCTCTCCGGAAACCAATACGCAGGGTATTTTTAGCAAGGCTTTCTTCCAAAGCTATACCAATGATGGGATTATCGCCTACATGGAGGCTATTTGGGGAAGCGGAACATGGGGACTTGACCCAGTGAAAAAACTCCCTATCCCTATAGAATGTGGCGGCGTGGATGCTTTCTTCGTGATGAACGGGCAAGGGGCAGGAACGGCAGCAGACCCTTACCTTATCAGCGACTATAATGCTCTTAAGATGCTCAACAATCGTTTGGCGAAAGGCGTTAACTACAAGGACGTGTATTTCCAACAGACCTGCGACCTCGACTTTGCCGAAGAAGCATTCACACCAATCGGCACTGACAGCGATGGCAACTGGAAGGCATTCCTTGGACATTACGATGGTGACAACCACACCGTGAAGAACATTAGCTATACGTTAAATACTTGGTTCCCCACCGGCTTCTTTGCCGAACTGGGCGAGGGTGCTGAGGTGAAGAACCTGAAGTTCACCGACAACTCGCTTACCGTGTCGGCAGCTGGCAAGGTGGGTATGGTGGCGGGCAAGGCTACCAATGCCTCACTGAGCGGCATCTATGTGCGCGACTGCCAAATTAACCAGACGATAGGACCTGTGGTGACAGAAATAATAGGTCCTCAGATAGGGTATGACTACGGTGCAGGTGCACTTGCAGGTACTTTCACAGGCGACATCAGCCGTTGCAGTGTCTATTACACCGACATCACGGGCAACCAGATTGGCGGCCTGGCAGGACTTATGCAGGAGCAGACAACGGTGGAGGATGCCATGGTGCAGGCTTCGCTGTACGCCTCGCAATACAACGTGGGAGAAAGTTCCAATTACCCGCAATGTGCCGGCGGAATCACGTCGCACGCATTTAACGTGAAAGTCGAGAGGTGTATTGTGTTGCCGACAGTGGATTATGCCACATACGACACTTGGGGCTGTATCGGAGGATTGTTCGGCGTTTCAAATAGCGGCAACGCTGCGGCATATACGATGTGCAACATGAATGAGCCGGAAAATAGTGCCAGCAGATGGGGACATCTGATGGGTATCAACAACGGTGGTGTCACCTCGCTCAATGCCACCAACGTGCAGATTTACGACAAGACCAAGTACAAGAATAGTTATGGCGAGGAACTCAGCAATACCGATGGCATCAAGGACTTTGTAAACGACCTTCACGGATGGAGTCCCATCTACTTGAACGGCGGCGCAAGCAACCTCGGCAACATGCATTTCAGCTATTACAACGCCCTTCCACAGCAGGGCATAGGCAGCTATGCGGTGACCTCCGCCAACGGCGAATGCAGTGCATATACCGACATGACCGACTACAAGGATGGCTCATGGACTCGCCCTGACAATCTTTACATCGACCTTTCCTATCCGGAAGTATCATTGGACAACAACGTACTGACTGCCGTCAGCGACATCGACCCGCTGATAGTGGAGCGCAAAAGCAATGTGGTGGGCAGTGACGGACAGGCATCGAAAATTTATCTCTACGACGGCAAGCCCGTAACCTATCCTTCGGAAATCACAACGGAAAGATTGAGCTACAGCCGCAACTTCACCAACACATCATGGCAGCCGCTGTATGTACCGTTCTCCATGAACTACAGCGACTGGACGGCGGCAGGACTTGAGGTGGCATCCATCAAGGCACTGAGTGAGACTCAGGACGAAAGCGGCAACTCTGTTATGGTATTGGTAATAAATAAGGTGACCACAGGCACGATAGAACCCAACACTCCTTATTTCGTCAAGGCAAATGCCATTGGCGAGAAGACCGCGGTGTTGAATAATGTGACCATGGCTGCCACGGAACAAAAGGGATGCTCCTTCGGAAATGATGATGTCACCTGTACCATCACTCCGACCTATGCAGGTCTCAATGCCTTCAATGATTCCAAGTCAGCCACCGACTACATCATGAAAGACGGCAAGTTCGGCAGAGCTGCAACGAATGCCGTGTTGAAGCCCCAACGCTGGTATGTCACCCTGAGCAGCAAGAACAATGCAAATGCGGCAAATTCAATCCTGCTAAGCATAGGTGGCGAAGGTGGTGCAACGAAGATAGAAGACATTCAGGTCGTTACAGCCCCAACGTCCACCGACCACCTATATGACCTGCAAGGCCGCCGCCTTTCAACCGCTCCGCAAAAGGGTATCTACATCATGAATAACAAGAAAGTAGTAAAATAGTTATGGATAAGAAGAAATATATAAAACCCGAAATCGTGTCATATGAATACATACCGACCAAGTTGATTTGTACGTCAAATGTTTTTATTGACCCTGATGATGAATATACAGAAGGAGATTAGTCTCTTTCATTCTACACCGCCAATGTGACGAGATAGCGGAGACTAAAGAATCAAGCTAAAAAGCTGAAATATGCACGAAATCCGACTAAAACTCATAAAAAAAGTGAGTTTTAGTCGGATTTCGTGCATATTCCGGGTCTGTCCGAAAAGCCGGTTGCAAGACTCCATTCAGGTCACAGTTCAGTAAGCCTGAACCCACATATTCATTTCCGAGGCTCCTCCCGCCTTCAACCCTCATCGCAGATACCTGCACTGCCCGTCGCAGATACCTGCGTTTAAAAACACAGGCAGTCCGAAAAGATACGCAACCGTCTTTTCGGACTGACCCATAATAACATGAATTCCTGTCAGCTACTCTCTACATGGTGCTGCTTCCGTCAAAGCAGTGGGTGCACACACGCTCCTTGGGCAAGCCAATGGACTTTATCAACGACTCGATGGTGTTGAACTTCAGGGTTGTCAGGCCCAGGCGTTTGGCAATCTCGTTGACCATTCTCTTGTATTCCGGCGAATCTGTCGTTGCGTATGCCTCCAGATTCTTGCGATGGTCGCCCTCGAAGTCACGAATGATGCAACGAGTGATTAGTTCCAAATCGTCTTTCGAGGAAGTAAAGCCGATGAACGGGCAGCCATACACCAAAGGCGGGCACGAGATTCTGGCGTGCACCTCCTTGGCCCCATAGTCGAAAAACATGCGTACATTGTCGCGCAACTGCGTTCCCCTGACAATGGAATCATCACAGAACACTACCTTTTTGTTATTGAGAATGGCGCGGTTGGGTATCAATTTCATCCTTGCCACGAGGTTGCGTCTTGTCTGGTTGCTGGGTGTAAAACTTCTCGGCCAGGTGGGTGTGTATTTCAGCACCGCCCTCTTGTAGGGAATCTTGTGACCCTCAGAATAGCCTAAGGCAAATCCTACGCCAGAATCGGGTATTCCGCATACGCAGTCAGCCTCTATATCATCCGACTCTCCCATCAGTTTGCCGTTGTATTCGCGCATAGCTTCCACATTGACACCCTCATAGTCGCTTGCCGGAAATCCGTAATATACCCATAGGAAAGAGCATATCTGGCACTTGCTGAATGGCTTTTGCAACACTTCTTCCCTATCTGACCAAAAGCGGACAATCTCTCCCGGTCCCAAGTCTCTGACCGTCTGGAAATCCAGATTGGGAAAAGCAGAAGTCTCGCTTGTAGCAGCATAGGCTCCTTCTTTTTTGCCCAAGACGATAGGGGTGCGGCCGAACTTATCGCGTGCGGCTATGATTCCATCCTCAGTAAGGACAAGCATGGAACAGGAGCCCTTGACCTTTTCGTAAACCATGTTGATGCCTTCTACGAAAGTCTTGCCCATATTGATGAGCAAAGCCACCAATTCCGTCTGATTCAACTTATTGGCAGACATCTCGCTGAGGTGCATCTTCCTTGACAGCAGTTCCTCTGCGATTTCCTGCTGATTGTTAATCTTGGCAACCGTGACCACCGCGTATCTTCCCAAATGAGAATTGACGATAATCGGCTGGGGATCAGTGTCGCTGATTACACCCAAGCCTTGGCTACCGTGGAAAGTGTGCAGTTCCTCTTCAAACTTGGAGCGAAAATAATCCCGTTCCAAACTGTGAATTGACCTGCTGAAACCCAATTCCTTGTCAAAAGTTACCAATCCGGCACGCTTCGTGCCCAAATGAGAATTATAATCTGTTCCATAAAAGAGGTCCTCAACACACTCTTTCTTGGAAATTGTTCCGAAAAAACCGCCCATAAGATAATCTGTTTACGGTTTGCAAAATTATACATTTTTTTTAGAAAGACAAAAAACGGAGAGATATTTTGCAGTGTCACCAAGTTGTTGTATTTTTGCAGGCATGACAGAAATGACATCATCAGGTTTTGACATCATCATCGTAGAGGATGTGCCCCTGGAACTCAAGGGAACGGAAGGCATCGTGCACCATGAAGTGCCCGAGGCAAGAATCATCGGCACGGCATCCAACGAAGAAGACTTCTGGGAACTAATCAATAAGAAGCCAGTACATCTGGTGCTGCTCGATTTGGGATTGGGCGGCTCCACCACCATTGGAGTGGAGATATGCCACACGCTGAAACAGAAATATCCCCAGACAAAGGTGATGGTGTTCACCGGAGAAATCCTCAACGAAGGATTGTGGGTGGACATCATGAATGCCGGAGCCGATGGCATCGCCCTAAAATGCGGTGAAATGCTGACCCGACAGGATATACTGAACGTGATGCAAGGCAAGAAGAATGTATTCAACCAACCCATTCTGGAGCGTATTATTGACGTGTTTAAGACAGTGGTCAGCAAATCACAAAAGCATTTCGATGCCATGATACGCTACGAAATCGATGAATATGACGAGCGTTTCCTAAGACATCTCGCACTGGGCTACACCAAGGAACAGATAGCCAACCTGAGAGGCATGCCATTTGGCATCAAAAGCTTAGAGAAACGACAGAACGAACTCATCCAGAAACTGTTTCCCCAAGGCGACAGGGAAACGGGTGTCAACGCCACACGACTGGTAGTCAAGGCGATAGAACTGGGAATTATCGAAGTGAATCAATTAAATCCAGACGAATGCTGAACATAAGAAACATAGGGAAACTCTGCTTCCTTTCACTACTGCTTTTCACTATCACCGGCTGCATCAGCGACGAGACATTCAGCACCGACAGCTCCAAGCGTCTCACCTTCACAAGCGATACCATCAGCTTCGACACGCTGTTCAGCACGATAGCCTCAAGTACCAAGCAGACCATGATTTACAACTACTCCGGAGAGAACCTCCGGATTTCTACCGTAAGACTGCAAAAGGGCAACCAAACGGGTTACAGAGTGAACGTGAGCGGCTCGTACCTGGACAACAACACAGGAAGCATCATCAAGGACCTGGAGATAAGAAATGGAGACAGCATCCGCGTGTTCATGGAAATGACCCCAAAACATAACGGTGCCTTGGAACCGGTGAAGGTTGAAGACAACGTCATCTTTACCCTGGAAAGCGGGATACAGCAGAATCTGGCACTCAGGGCACAGGTATGGGATGCAGAGATTCACGAAAGCCAACTGGTAATCAGTCAGGACACCGTGATACGCAACAGCGTACCCATACTGCTGCAAAAGGGACTGAGAGTAGATAGCAACGTCACGCTGAGGATAGAAGCACCTTCGCAGTTATTCTTCCACAGCAACACAGGACTGGATGTGTATGGCACGCTGGTAATAGCCGGAAACCAGAACGATGAGGTGGTGTTGCGCGGAGACCGCACCGACAAGATGTTTCCCTATCTGCCCTACGACAGGATAAGCGGGCAATGGAAAGGCATCCGGTTCTACTCTTCATCCAACCACAACGAAATAACCCACGCCGATATCCACGCCACAGAGGATGCCATCATCTGTGACTCGGCATCGTCGTTCAGCATGGACACCGAGAACCTGACTGTCAGATATTCAAAAATACACAACTGCAAGGGCTATGGTTTGAAAAGCCACATGAACAACATACTGATTGCAGATACGGAAATAAGCAACGCCCAAAACGACTGCGTGGCCATCTACGGCGGGTTGGCAACCATAGTACACTGCACGATAGCACAATTCTATCCGTTCACAGCCGAGCGAGGAGTGGCACTGAGGTTCCAGAACTTTGATAAGGAATACGACTATCCGCTCCACGGGTTGCAGTGCTACAACACCATCGTGACAGGGCTGGGCGAGGACGAGATTATGGGTAGCCGCAAGGAAGATCAGGAGGATAATGCATACGTGTATTACTTTGAAAACTGCCTGTTGCGCACTCCGCAGATTACGGATGAGAGTCAGTCAGAGATTCTGAAAAACGTGATATGGGAAAAGCCTGATGACGAAATTCAAGGGGCAAAGCACTTCCGCACGACAGACATGCAGAACATGCTCTTCGACTTCAGGCTGTCAGAACAATCCACAGCCATCGGCAAAGGAGTGTTACTCTCGGGCTTTCTCTCTGACAGGGAAGGCGTGCTCAGACCTGAGAGTCCTGACTTGGGATGCTATCAAACGCCAGAGGCAGCAAATTGACGACTCCAACAGTTCTCCATATTCCCGAAACGCCATACATTAGAATCGTTATCGGACGATGGGAGCGTAACTCCATTTCAGCAAGGACCTGGCGACAACTGCCGCATGGGGTGACGGGACGGGCAGTGAACCCACCAGCGTCCTGTGCGGCAAGGGCTATGGCAGTGACCGGCACATCGGGATGCTGATGAACCGCACAGAACAAAGCCACACGCTCAGCGCACAGGGTGACGGGGTAAGCACTATTCTCCTGATTGCTTCCAGTAATCGTCTGTCCTCCATCCATGAGTACCGCCGCCCCCACCCTGAATCTGGAATACGGAGAATAGGAATGTTTTGTGGCTTCCATGGCAGCCAAAACCAACTGACGCTCTGCGGAACAGAGTTCGTCTAAAACGCACTCATTATAGCATACGGCAAATTGAAGACTCCTCATATAAGAAAGATTTTTGACCTACATTCAACATATCAACAATGATTGACCACAAATATATGAAAATGGAAACAAACAAACGACTATTTGTCCTCTTTTTGTTTGTTTTTCTCTATACAGTCTCATTTGCCCAACTTGCAAAAAACCGCCAATATGAGCAGTATTTCGCACAATACAAGGACATCGCCATCGATCAGATGAGGAAATACAGAATACCTGCGAGTATCACATTGGCACAAGGAGTCTTCGAATCCGGTGCGGGCAACAGCATCCTGGCACGGAAAGGCAACAACCATTTCGGCATCAAGTGCCATAACTGGAGAGGGAAGACCATGTACTACTCTGATGACAACCCCAATGATTGTTTCAGGGTATATAAAAATGCCCGGGAGAGTTACGAAGACCATTCGGTATTCCTGTCAACAGGCAGCAGGTACCAAAGTCTCTTCAGGTTGAAGACCACCGACTATAAGGGGTGGGCACATGGGCTTAAAAAAGCCGGATATGCCACAAACCCGAAATACGCGTACAAGCTCATCGATATCATCGAGACCTACGGCCTCTACCGATATGACAGCGGAAAACATACAGACAAATTCATCCGCAACCATTCCAGATACGCAGTCGAATTTGACTACACCATTTATGCCTACAACAAGAACTATTACATTTTCGCAAAGGCAGGAGACACCTTTGAATCGCTTGCAAAAAAAACAGGCATATCCAAAAGCTCGCTTGCAAAATACAACGAGCGGGACAAAAGAGACATACTGCAAGCGGGAGACATCGTCTATCTGAAGAAAAAAAGGAGCAGAGTGGCAAAGGAATACCGGAAAACGTTCCATACGGTGAAGGCTGGCGAATCCATGTATTCGATATCGCAACTATATGGAATAAGGATGAAATTCCTTTATAAGATGAACAAGTTCCAACCCGACCACCAGATACAAGTGGGCGACCAACTGTATCTGAAATAAGCCATGGCGCTGTGCCGTGAAGTACTATCATTCCTCCCACGGCTCACGCACAGGCACATATTCACAACAAATGAAGTATTATAGAATACAGAATGACATCTTTTCTTCAACAATCTGTAATAAATGAAATAATCTGACTACATTTCCTGTTAATCAGTTATTTTTTTGTACCTTTGTGCCTTGATATCAACACATGAGAAAACAAAGAAGAAAAAAGGAAGAATAAAGATGGAGAAATCTACCGCAATATTGCTGTTGCACTGTCCAGATCAACCTGGCATCATCACTGAAGTGACAAAGTTCATCACCGACAATCAGGGAAACATCGTCTATCTTGACCAATATGTGGATAGACAAGATGGCATGTTCTTCATGCGAATAGAATGGGACTTGAACGATTTTACGATTCCAAAGGACAAGATTCTTGAATACATCAATACGCTGTATGCACAACGCTACAACATGGTATGCAACCTCTATTTCAGCGACCAGAAGCCCAAGATGGCCATTTTTGTGAGCAAGATGAGCCACTGCCTGTATGACCTGCTGGCAAGATGGAAGGCTGGTGAATATGATGTGGAGATTCCGTGTATCGTGAGCAACCACGAGGATTTGAGATATGTTGCGGAGCAATTCGGCATTCCCTATTACGTCTGGTCAATCAAAAAAGACCACAGCAACAAGGCGGAAGTGGAACAGGCAGAACTGGAACTGCTCAGAGAAAAGGGAGTGACGTTTATCGTACTGGCACGCTACATGCAGATTATCAGCGACGAAATGATACAGTCGTATCCCAACCATATCATCAACATCCACCACTCGTTCCTGCCTGCCTTCGTCGGAGCAAAGCCGTATCACCAGGCATGGGAACGCGGAGTGAAGATTATCGGGGCAACCAGCCACTACGTGACGGCAGAGCTGGATGCAGGTCCTATCATCGAGCAGGACGTGACGCGCATCACCCATAAGGACACTCCCGAGAGTCTTGTTCTGAAAGGAAAAGACCTGGAAAAGATTGTATTGTCAAGGGCAGTCAGAAAACATATAGAGCGAAAGATATTAACATACCACAATAAAACAATCATCTTCAACTGATGAATGTAGCTATTGTAAAATACAACGCGGGCAACATCCGCTCTGTCATCAACGCATTAAACCGTCTGGGTATAGAGCCCGTTCTTACCGACGATGCGGAAATGCTGTGCAAGGCAGATAAAGTTCTGTTTCCCGGACAAGGAGAGGCTAAGAACGTTATGAGATACCTCCAGGAGCACCGGCTCGACGAGGTAATCAAGGGGCTCTCACAGCCCGTTTTGGGAATATGTATCGGCCAGCAGCTATTGTGCCGGCACTCGGAAGAGGGTGACACTGAATGCCTGGGTATTTTTGATACAGAAGTAAAGCGCTTTATGCCTACCACTCACGAAGAAAAAGTGCCTGCCATGGGATGGAACAGCATCCATGATTTGAAGACAGACCTTTTCAAGAGTCTGGATGATGGCAAGTCTGAACCGTTTGTATATTTTGTACACAGTTACTATGTGCCTGTTAACCAGCATACCATAGCAACTACATCCTACATTCTTCCATACAGCGCCGCCATACAGAAAGACAACTTCTATGCCACACAGTTTCACCCGGAAAAGAGTGGAGAAATAGGCGAAATCATTCTTAAAAACTTCCTTGACTTATGATTGAACTCATTCCTGCCATAGATATTATCGAGGGGAAATGCGTAAGATTGTCCAACGGAGACTACGCAAGCAAGGTGGTATATGGCAACAATCCTGTAGATATTGCCGTAGAGCTTCAGGCAGCCGGTTTCAAACGCCTCCACGTTGTAGATCTGGACGGGGCGAAATCCAAGCACATCGTCAACCAGCACATACTCAAGGAAATCACTTCAAAAACAGACCTGAAGGTAGATTTCGGAGGTGGGATAAAAACCGAAGAAGATATAGAGACGGCTTTCGCAAGCGGAGCTGCCATGGTAACTGTAGGCTCCATAGCCGTGACCGACAAACCTCTATTCCAAAAATGGATTGACCGATACGGAGCTGACAGGATTATCCTGGGAGCAGATGTTCGCAACGGAAAAATATCCGTCAACGGATGGAAGGAAGACTCTACCGAGGATTTATTTGCGTTTTTGCAATACTATATCGACCTGGGTATCAGGAACGTACTATGCACAGACATATCGAAAGACGGCATGATGAGCGGTCCGGCATTTGACTTGTATGAAGAAATCATGAAAAGATTCCCGTGTATCCATCTCATCGCAAGCGGCGGCATATCATGCAACCAAGACCTCATCCGACTGAATACGCTCGGCATCCCCGCTGTGGTGTTTGGCAAGGCATATTATGAAGGCAAAATAAACGTATCAGAATTATGGGATTGGCAAAGAGAATAATACCATGTTTGGATGTCAAGGACGGCGAGACGGTCAAAGGTATCAACTTTGTACAGTTGCGTAAAGCTGGCGACCCCGTGGAACTGGGCAAGATATACAGTGCCTCCGGTGCCGACGAACTTGTGTTCCTGGATATAACGGCAAGCCACGAGGGAAGAAAGACCTTCACCAATATGGTGGAAAGAGTGGCGAAAGAGATTAACATTCCCTTTACCGTAGGTGGCGGAATACATGAAATCGAGGATGTGGAACGACTGCTGTATGCGGGAGCAGACAAGGTGAGTGTGAACAGTGCCGCCATCAAGCATCCGGAGCTCATCGACCAGATAAGTTCACGGTTTGGCAGTCAGGTATGTGTATGTGCTATCGACGCGCGCTATGATGACGGAGAATGGTACTGCTATCTGAACGGCGGAAGAATACGTACAGACAAGAAACTGCTGGCATGGGCAAAGGAAGCTGCACAACGTGGTGCGGGGGAGATACTGTTCACCAGTATGGACCACGACGGAGTGAAGGAAGGATACGCCTGTGACATATTGGCGCAATTGGCAGAGAGCCTTTCCATTCCTGTTATCGCCAGCGGAGGCGCAGGCACCAAGGAGCATTTCAGGGATGCCTTCACTTTAGGGCACGCCGATGCAGCACTGGCAGCCAGCGTATTCCACTTTGGAGAAATAGACATCCGCGAACTGAAACAATATCTGAAAGCAGAAAACATCACAGTAAGATGTTGAATTATGGACATATTTGACAAACATACCATTATGAATATAGATTTTGAAAAAGGCAACGGACTTGTACCTGCTATAATACAAGATGCCAAGACAAACAAGGTGCTCATGCTGGGATACATGAACCAAGAGGCACTGGACCTTACATTAAAGACAAAAAAGGTGACTTTCTACAGCCGTACCCGTCAGTGTATATGGACTAAGGGAGAAACATCCGGAAATTTTCTGAATCTGGTGGACATGAAGGTAGATTGCGACAACGACACCCTGCTTGTACTTGTACATCCCACCGGTCCTACCTGCCATACGGGGACAGACACCTGTTGGGGAGAATCCAACCAGCCCAATCCCCTACTCTTCCTCAGCACGCTACAGGATTTCATATACAAGAGAAAAAAAGAGATGCCTGAAGGGAGTTATACCACATCACTGTTTAAGGATGGTCTGAACAGAATGGCACAAAAAGTAGGAGAAGAAGCGCTTGAAGCTGTCATCGAAGCATGTAACGGAACCAACGAGCGACTGGTATATGAGGGTTCAGACATGCTGTATCATCTCATCGTACTGCTGACAGAAAAGGGGTTGAGGATAGAAGATCTGGCAAAAGAGCTGCAAGTGAGACACGACCCGCACTGGCACAAGCACTGAGCGGAGGTGTCACCACATCTCATATTGACAACCGAACAACACATATAACTATTGTCTTCACAGATGTCACTCATTAGTTACAAAAACGTCCATATCTATCAAGAGACAGGAGAGCTGACTCTCAAGAACGTCCATTTCCATGTAGATGAGGGCGAATTTATCTATCTGATAGGACGTGTCGGATCTGGCAAGTCGTCGCTTTTGAAAACCCTTTATCTGGAACTGGATATAGATGAGGCGGACGAAGCGGTCATCTTTGGTCAGAACGTCGTTAAACTACGCAGGAAGCATGTGCCGCTCTTGCGCAGAAAGATGGGTATCATATTCCAGGATTTCAAATTGCTGAATGAGAAGACCGTTTATCAGAACCTGAAGTTTGTACTTAAGGCAACAGGATGGAAAACAAAAGATTCGATAGAGAAACGAATAGATGAAGTGCTGTCGGATGTAGGGATGACGGACAAGAAGAACTCCATGCCCCACGAGCTATCCGGCGGCGAACAGCAACGTATCGCCATCGCACGTGCCTTACTCAACAATCCCCAGCTAATCATAGCAGACGAGCCCACCGGCAACCTGGATGCAGAAACAGCCAACGGTATTGTTGCATTACTGCGGGAGATTTCCCAAACAGGCACCGCGGTCATCATGTCAACCCACAATCTTGGCATCATCAAAAAGTACCAAGGCATTATCTACCGTTGTGAAGACGGACATCTGGAGGAAATCAGCGAGCAAGACATCCAACAGACAGAAGAAGCAAACATAACCGAGAAATAAACAATAAAAAAACATACCAATATGAAAGTAATGAAATTTGGCGGAACTTCCGTAGGTTCACCCGTCAGAATGCAAAATGTAGCAAAACTGGTCACCGCATCAGAAGAAAAAGTGTTCTTGGTATTATCTGCCATGTCAGGTACCACAAATTCCCTGCTTGAAATATCCAATTACCTGTACAAGAAGAATACAGACGGAGCCAACGAAATCATCAACAGGCTGGAAGAGAAATATCTCCAGCATGTGGAAGAGTTGTACTCCACCGACCAATGGAAAAACGAGACCAGGAATTTCATCCGTGAGATTTTCACCTACCTTCGCTCATTTACCAAGGAACTGTTCACAAGTTTTGAAGAGAAGAACATCGTGGCACAGGGCGAGATATTGAGCACCAACATGATGACGAACTACATGAAGGAACAAGGCTATAACGTAGCCCTTGTTTCTGCGCTCGACTTCATGAGAACGGATAAGAACTCAGACCCCGACCCCATATACATCAAGAACAAACTGAACACCGTTCTGGAGGAGCACAAGGATGTTCAGGTGCTGGTAACCCAAGGGTTTATCTGCCGAAACGCATACGGAGAGATTGACAATCTACAACGCGGCGGCAGCGACTATACCGCTTCGCTCATCGGCGCAGCTGTCAACGCAAGCGAAATACAGATTTGGACAGATATTGACGGTATGCACAACAACGACCCACGAGTGGTTGACAACACATCGCCTGTGCACCAACTGCATTTCGAGGAAGCCGCAGAACTGGCCTATTTCGGAGCCAAGATATTGCACCCCACCTGCGTACAACCAGCCAAATATGCTGGTATTCCTGTAAAACTGCTCAACACGATGGATCCGCAGGCCGAGGGAACCACCATCAGCAATACCACCGAGAAGGGAAAAATCAAGGCTGTAGCAGCAAAAGACAATATCACCGCCATCAAGATAAAGAGCAGCAGAATGCTTTTGGCCACAGGATTCCTGAGAAAAGTGTTTGAGATTTTCGAAAGCAACCAGACAGCTATAGATATGGTGTGCACCTCAGAAGTGGGTGTTTCCATGAGTATCGACAACAAAACCCACCTGCATGAAATTGTGGATGAGCTCAAGAAATACGGCACGGTAACTGTAGATGAAGACATGTGCATTATCTGTGTAGTGGGTGATTTGGATTGGAGTAATATCGGCTTTGAGACACTGGCCACAGAAGCCATGAAGAACATTCCCGTCCGCATGATTTCCTATGGAGGCTCTAACTACAACATCTCTTTCCTCATCAAAGAGAGCGACAAGAAAAAGGCGCTCCAAAGCCTGAGCAAGACCCTATTCAACCAAGAATAAACATACGCAACACAAACCAAAGTATTCAAAAAAACTACAGACATGAAAGGATTATTTCCAGTCGAAAAATTCAAAAGCATCCATACGCCGTTCTACTACTACGACGTAGATTTGCTGAAAAAGACGTTAGAAGCCATCCAGGAAGAGACTGCAAAATACGACAACTTCCATGTGCACTATGCCATCAAGGCAAACGCCAATCCTGAGTTGCTGAGAATCATCAGCAACAACTCCTTGGGAGCCGACTGCGTGAGTGGCGGAGAAATTGAGGCTGCTCTGAACGCCGGGTTCCCCCATTCCAAGATTGTATATGCCGGTGTAGGCAAAAGTGATTGGGAGATTGAGCTTGGACTGAAAAACGACATCGCATGCTTTAACGTGGAGAGCGAAGCCGAAATGTGGGTCATCAACGAGATTGCAGGCAAAATGGGAAAGACAGCCAAGATTGCATTCAGAATAAACCCCAACGTCGGAGCCCACACGCATGCCAACATCACTACCGGTTTGGCGGAAAACAAGTTCGGCATTTCCATGGAGCAGATGCTTGATGTATTTGAAAAAGCGAAAGAATGCGCCCATATCCAAGTCATCGGCTTGCATTTTCACATCGGCTCCCAAATCCTGGACATGGGCGACTTTGAAAGCCTGTGCAACAGGATAAACGACCTGCAGAACACTCTGGAGAAAAACAAGATTACGGTGAAGACCATCAACGTGGGTGGAGGTCTGGGTATTGACTACACACACCCCAACAGGGTGCCCATACCTGATTTCGCTTCTTATTTCAGGACTTATGCAAAATATCTCCAATTACGGGATGGACAAGAGCTGCATTTTGAATTGGGACGGTCTGTGGTGGCACAATGCGGGTCGCTTATCACACGCACTCTATATGTCAAGGACGGGGTTGCCAAGCAGTTTGCCATCGTAGATGCAGGAATGACGGATTTGATACGCCCTGCCCTCTATCAGGCATACCATAAGATAGAAAACATCTCAAGCGACGCTCCCGTACAGACATACGACGTAGTGGGTCCCATCTGCGAATCCAGCGATGTATTTGCCAAACACATAGAACTGAACGAAACCCAGAGAGGCAATCTCATCGCAATCAGGTCAGCCGGAGCATACGGAGAAATCATGGCCTCCATGTACAACTGCCGGAAACTGCCACAGGGATATTGCAGCAACAGACTGTAGCAGGCACTCACACCACTCTGTGGAAACCATAAAAAGGTAATGAAATCATGAAGATACTTCATTTCAATCCTTTTGACAGCAAGACCCATATAGGTCAATCCATATCCACCTACATTTCCATGTTGCACGACAACATGGGAAAGGAAGTGGATATGGAGATAGTAACGTCGCTAAAGGAGTTGAAAAGGAGTATTCACAACCAGCCACCAGAACTGATACATCTGTATGGAGCCTGGAACTGGAAAAACGGACTTGCCACATTTTTCGCCGCCAAAGGGAACATACGGTATGTTTATACCCCGTATGGGCAATTAGACCCATGGATCCTGAACCAGCATTATATCAAGCACAAACTGCCGAGAATCATCTTATACCAGAAAAGGATGATGCGACAAGCATACGTGGTGATAGCGCTGGGAAACATCGAGAAAGAGAAATTGCAGGAATTGGGCTGGAATGCCCGTATAGAAGTGATTTACAATCCGTATGTCACCTCATCCATTACCCACGAAGAGGTATGTGAAAAGCTGGAGAAGGTTTATCAAAAGGTGCTGAACAGCCATGTTCGCCAAATCATGAAGGAGAATACGAAGCAGGCATTAAGCATTCTTATCAAGGCTTCACAGATAGATGACATCCACTGGATAAGTGAGCAAGAAAGAAGCGTTGTTCAAGAGACAAGCGACAACGAGTGGAAAAAAATAGCCGTCTATGCCATTCAGGAAAAGATTACAGACCTTATCGAGGCGGGGTGCGGTATGCTCCGCGTCACCCCTCCTGAAATAGACACCAACGATTTGCTTTGCTACCCAGTCGAAGTTGCATCCAAGAAGTCTGAAAAGGTGAAACATCCCCCCATACCCTTTAAGAAAGATGCAGACAACCAAACAGTGTCAGCATGTTTCAAGGCGGTTCTCGTATTGGTTAAAGACAGGCAACTCACCCTCAGGCATCTCATCCATTTTTCCTATTTGCTCAGGTACTCTGCCATGGAAGAAGATAAGTTCCTGCAAGAGTTACAAGAACAAAAAGAGACAAAAAGATTCCAAGGACTCATGTCCGCACTCGCAGAATACACCTCACTGGAAACAGGCTTTATGCCCATTCCCGGCAAATATAACGGATTCACAAAAAAGATTCAGTTTCTAATCAATTAGCTTCAAACAACATGAAAAAGGCACACTCCACACAGCAAGACATATCGATGCACTATCTTAATCTGTTGTCCCAATCCTTTCCTACCATAGCAGCAGCGAGTACGGAAATCATCAACCTGGAGGCAATCCTCAATCTGCCGAAAGGTACCGAGCATTTCCTGGCAGACATTCATGGCGAGAGCGAGGCATTCCAGCATATACTGAAGAATGCCTCGGGAAACATCAAACGCAAGGTGAACGATTTGTTCGGCAACTCCATCCGGGAAACGGAGATAAAGGAGATGTGCAGTCTTATATACTATCCCGAACAGAAGCTGGAACTTATCAAGGCATCAGAAAAAGATATTGTGGACTGGTATCACATCACCATCCACCAACTGGTAAAGGTGTGCAGGGATGTGAGCAGCAAATACACGCGCTCTAAAGTCAGGAAGTCACTTCCTGCCGACTTCGCCTATATCATCGAGGAGCTGTTGCACGAGCGCATTGACGACACCAACAAGACGGCTTACGTGAATGTGATTGTGGACACCATTATCTCAACGGGCAGGGCAGATGATTTCATCGTTGCGCTGGCGAGAGTCATTCAGCGGCTGGCGATTGACCAGCTCCACATTTTAGGAGACATATACGACCGCGGTCCCGGTGCCCACATCATCATGGACGAAATGATGAAGTACCACAGTTGGGATATCCAGTGGGGCAATCACGACATCCTGTGGATGGGAGCCTGCGCGGGAAACGATGCCTGCATCTGCAACGTGCTGCGCCTGTCCTTACGGTATGCCAATCTTGCCACTCTGGAAGATGGCTACGGCATAAACCTTGTTCCGTTGGCCACCTTTGCCATGGAGACCTACAAGAACGACGAATGTGTGGAGTTTATGCCTAAGTTGCTGAAAGGCACGGACATGGACCAAAAGAACAAATACCTGATAGCCCAGATGCATAAAGCCATCAGCGTGATACAGTTCAAGAAAGAGGCTGAGATTTTCAAAAGGAGAAAAGAATGGCAGATGACCGACAGATGCCTTTTGGAATGTATAGACTATCAAAAGGGCATTTGCAGGATAGGGGGAAAGGAATACGACATGCGGTCGTGTCACTTCCCGACGATTGACCCTGCCAACCCCAACAGGCTCACCGAAGAAGAAAAGGTGCTGATGCACAAGCTGCACCACTCTTTTGCTGTAAGCGAAAAACTGCACAAGCACATCAGAGCCCTGTTGAGCCACGGCTGCATGTATGCGATATACAACAGCAACCTACTCTACCATGCCTCCATTCCGCTGAATGACGACGGTTCACTAAAAGAGGTGGAACTTTACAAGGGTGAGCGTTACAGCGGCAGGGCGCTCATGCAGCAAATCGGACAAACCATCCGGGCTGCATTTGAGAACGATACGGAAAGAGAAGAAAGGAAATTCGCCATCGACTACTTCCTGTACCTATGGTGCGGAAAAGACAGTCCCCTGTTCGACAAATCAAAAATGGCCACTTTTGAGAGATATTTTCTTAGCGATAAGGAAACATTCAAGGAAGAGAAAGGCAATTATTACAAACTGAGGGACGACGAGACCGTCTGCGACCGCATTCTGGATGCTTTTGGAGTGAAGGGCGAGAACAGGCATATCATCAACGGGCATGTTCCTGTACATGCTTCCAGCGGAGAGAATCCCATCAAAGCCAACGGCAAACTGATGGTGATTGACGGCGGTTTCAGCGAAGCGTACCACAAGGAAACAGGAATCGCCGGCTACACGTTGGTCTATCACAGCCGAGGCTTTCAACTGGTTCAACATGAGCCGTTCACCAGTGCACGGGATGCTATCGAAAAATGCACGGATATCAAGAGCACTACACAGATTGTGGAGATGTCGGCACACAGGATGCTGGTAGCCGATACCGACATGGGTGAAGAACTGCGTGCGCAAATCGTGGATTTGAAGGAGTTGCTCTACGCCTATCGTCATGGCATCATCAAAGAAAAGTAGTACTCCTTCTCACTACCATGACAGATGAGGTCGCAAGGCATCCTCCATGTGGTTGATGGTATAACCAGTGTCGGGCGTGCCCGTAATCGCAACAATATCAAAACGCACCTCGTTGTCTATCCTCAACTGCTTGACAAAAGCATTTGAGGCTATACATAAGTTTCTTACTTTCTGTCTGTTGATGGTCATTTCGGTATCTCCGAAATGGTTGTTGCGGCGTGTCCTCACCTCCACAATCACCACCACATCGTCTTTCCTGGCTATAATATCCAGGTCACGGCGTCCTATCTTCCAGTCACGAAACATTATCTGATAGCCTTTCTTCATCAAGAACTCTGCCGCGACCTGCTCTCCCCATTTACCCAGTTCGTTGTGTGCTGCCATACTCCTACCTCCATTTCCTGTCCATCATTCAAAAGCGAGATGGTCCAGTCTTTTCTTCAGCAGTTCTGCCTCTGTCTTTTTGATAGCCAGCGTGATATTGCAGGTGTTGTCAAAGGTTTGGTTCACAATCCTTGGCTGCATCTCCTTTATGATTCTCATCACGCTGTTCATCATCACGTAGGGGAACTCAAAAGTCACCAACTCTTCCACAATCCTTTCCTCTATCGTAGCATGGTTGATAGCATCCATCGCGGCAGTCTTGTAGGCAACAATCAAGCCGCTTGTACCAAGATTGATACCCCCGTAGTACCTTACCACCACCACGAGGATATCCGTCAGTTCGTTGCTGTTTATCTGTCCTAAGATAGGTTTCCCTGCCGTGCTGCTGGGTTCCCCGTCGTCGTTGCATCTGTAGTCCGTCCGCTCGGCACCCAACACGTATGCCCAGCACACATGGCGCGCATCGTAGTATTTTTTCCTGTATTGGTCAGTAATTTCCTTGACCTCCTCTTTTGTCGTGACATGATGAGAAAAGGCGAGGAACCTGCTGCGCTTCTCGCTGTAAAATCCCTCGCCTATCTCGTCCGTTATGGTCTTATATACATCAATCATCACCAATATGACAGTTCCATTCAGTCAAGTTTATGTATAATCAGACCGCTTCTCAATTTCGGTTCAAACCATGTTGCCTTTGGCGGCATTATATTTCCACTGTCGGCAATATCCATAATCTGCTGCATCGACACAGGGTAGAGCGCCAGCGCGCAGCGCATTTCTCCGCTATCTACTCTCTGCTTCAACTCGTTCAGTCCTCTTAAACCGCCCACGAAGTCAATCCGCTTGCTGCTTCTGAGGTCCTTGATGTCCAGTATTTCATCCAGTATCAAACGGCTCGATATGTCCACGTCGAGCACTCCGATAGAGTCGGCGTTGGCATAAGTATGCTCTTTCGCTACCAGACTGTACCACTCGCCATCGAGATACAGGGAAAATTCATGTAAGTGCTGCGGCTTATACTCATCCGCCCCCTTACAGCACACCTCAAAATTCTTTGCCAACGCTCCCAGGAACTCCTCCGAACCCAATCCGTTCAAATCCTTGATTACTCTGTTGTAGTCAAGTATGGTGAGTTGCGAAGCCTGGAAGCATACAGCCATGAAGTAGTTGTACTCTTCCGTGCCGGTATGATTCGGATTCTGTTTTGCCTTTTCCGCTCCCACCAACGCGGCGGCGGCAGAGCGGTGATGCCCGTCAGCGATATACAGGGTAGGCATCTTCTTGAAGGCATCCGTGATGGTGGCTATATCCTTGTCGTCCGAGATAATCCAGAACTGGTGACGGAATCCGTCGATAGGGGCCACGAAGTCATACTCCGGCTGTTGTACCGCGTATCTCCTGATCAACTCATCCAGCACCTCATTATCAGGATAGGCAAAGAACACCGGTTCTATATTGGCGTTATTCACCCTCACATGCTTCATTCTGTCTTCTTCCTTATCCCTGCGTGTCAGTTCGTGCTTCTTGATGACACCATTCATGTAGTCATCCACATACGCCCCGACCACCAGACCATACTGCGTCTTTCCGTTCATGGTCTGCGCGTAGATATAGTACATCTCTTTTTCGTCCTGCACCAGCCAACCTTTGTCCTGGAACTTCTTGAAGTT
>JBJEKQ010000006.1:0-4588 GCA_051878715.1 Prevotella sp. | reverse complement strand
TCGGCGAATACGGCGAGACACAGACTGGTTGGACTGCCGATGAGGCAAAGGGCTTCATCAAGGTGTCGAGCACACCGCTGAGAGTGTATTACGGATTGCACGAGGGAGAAAGGGAGTGATTCTTAAATGAAGAATGAAGAGTGAAGAATAAGATAAACACAGCATAGTCTATTCTATGATAATTCAAAGAAGACAAGAAGAATGGCGTAGCCCTATTCTTCATTCTTCACTCTTCATTTAGCCCCCCCTTCATTTAGAAAAAAAAGAGCTTATGAAAAGAATCGGTATATTGGGTGCGGCTGGATATACAGGCGGTGAACTGATAAGGTTGCTGGTAAACCACCCCGAGGTGGAAATAGTCTTTGCCAATAGTGAGAGTAATGCGGGTAACAAGGTGAGCGACGTGCATGAGGGACTCCTGGGAGATACCTCGCTTTGCTTCACCTCAGAGATGCCCTTCGATGAGGTGGATGTGGTGTTCTTCTGCTTTGGGCACGGCAAGAGCGAGGAGTTTCTGCGCAGTCATGTCATACCGGAGCACGTGCGCATCATAGACTTGGCACAAGACTACCGCATCGCGGCACCGGGAGCATACGACGCGGCGAAGCCCATGACACCCGGCAACCATGATTTTGTATATGGATTGCCCGAGCTGAACCGGGAGAAGATACAGGAGGCACGGCATATCGCCAACCCCGGATGCTTTGCCACCTGCATACAACTGGCTCTGCTGCCTGCCGCCAAGATGCAGCTGTTGCAGCACGATGTGGCGGTGAATGCCATCACCGGTAGCACGGGGGCGGGACAGAAACCTTCTGCCACCACCCATTTCTCGTGGCGCAACGGAAACATGAGCATCTATAAACCCTTTACACACCAGCACCTGGCAGAGATATGCCAGTCGATCAACACCTTACAACAGGCACCCCGGGTGGGAGGAGCAGGCACAGGGCCCTCCATCGACTTCATCCCCTACCGCGGTGACTTTGCCCGTGGCATCTATGCCACACAGGTGGTGAAGACGGATATGGACCTCAATACCATCGTACAGGTCTATAAGGACTTTTATGCCGATGCCGCCTTCACCCACTACAGTGACAGTGCCATCGACCTGAAACAGGTGGTGAACACCAACAAGTGCGTGGTGCACTGTGAGAAATATGGCAACAAACTGCTTGTCACCTCGTGTATCGACAACCTGCTCAAGGGTGCTGTGGGACAGGCGGTGCAGAATATGAACCTGATGTTCGGATTTGACGAAAGGGAAGGACTGAGATTGAAGGCAAGCGGGTTCTGAATAATCAAGAAACAAGTGTAAAACCTCCTGCCCCCAAGAGGGAGTGGGAGGCAAGAATAAAAAAAACAAGAGTCAAGAAGATGCAGTTATTTGATGTATTTCCCCTCTTTGATGTGAACATCGTGAAGGGAAAAGGATGTAAGGTATGGGACGAACAGGGCACGGAGTATCTTGACCTGTATGGCGGTCATGCCGTTATCAGTATAGGGCACTGCCATCCCCACTATGTGGAGGCAGTGAGCAGTCAGGTGGCACAGTTGGGTTTCTATTCCAACTCTGTAGTGAACAAGTTGCAGCGGCAGTTGGCGGAGCGGTTGGGCAAGGCGTCGGGCTATGAGGACTACAGCCTGTTTCTCATCAACAGCGGAGCCGAAGCCAATGAGAACGCTCTGAAACTCGCCTCGTTCGCCACCGGCAGGAAGCGTGTCCTCTCTGCGCAGAAAGCCTTCCACGGCAGGACCTCATTGGCAGTGGAAGCCACCGACAACCCCAAGATTATAGCCCCCATCAATGCCAACGGTCATGTGACCTATCTGCCCCTTAACGATATCAGTGCATGGGAAGCCGAACTGGCAAAGGGCGATGTGTGTGCCTGCATCGTGGAGTGCATCCAGGGAGTGGGAGGCATCCGTCTGCTCACCCCAGAGTTTGCCCAGGCATTGCAGCAGGCATGTCAGCGTCATGGAGCCATGCTCATCTGCGATGAGATACAGTGCGGTTACGGGCGCAGTGGCAGGTTCTTCGCCCACCAGTGGCTGGGTATCCGTCCTGACCTGATTACCGTGGCAAAGGGCATCGCCAACGGATTCCCCATGGGTGCCCTGCTCATCGCTCCCCGTTTCACCCCCGTGTATGGACAGTTGGGCACCACCTTCGGAGGCAACCACCTGGCATGTGCCGCCGCCCTTGCCGTACTTGATGTGATGGAGAGCGAGCATCTGGTGGAGAATGCCTGCACCGTGGGCGACTACCTGATGGAGCAGCTGCTGCAACTGATGAGGCGGCAGAAGCATATCACCGAGGTGAGGGGCAGAGGAATGATGATAGGCATCGAGCTTGACGTGCCCCACAAGGAGGTGCGCCATGCCCTGCTCTTTGGGGAAAAGGTGTTTACAGGTTGTTCGGGTACCAACACCCTGCGCCTGCTGCCGCCCCTCTGCTTCAGCAAGGAGATGGCAGACCTGTTCATTGCCAAACTGGAGAAGGTGCTGGCAGAAATAGAATAGCACAACACAACATATAATACCTTCAATACCATGAAAATAGCAATCATAGGAGCCGGAGCAATGGGAGGCGCCATTGCCGAGGGAATACTTAAGACAGACAACTTCTGCGCCTCTGACCTTGTGGTGAGCGACCACCACGAACAGGTGTTGCAGCACTTCGCCCAAAAGGGTGCCACCACTACCCCATGCAACCGGGAGGCGGCACAAGGAACTGATGTGGTGTGCGTGGTGGTGAAACCCTGGCATGTGGAGAAAACACTGCTGGGTATCAAGGACGTGATGGATTACAGTCGCCAAACCCTGTTGGTGGTGGCTGCCGGCGTGCCGTCGGCAAGCATCCTGCAGTGGATGGATAAGGAGGGCTGTGTGCCTCCCCTCTTCCTTGTGATGCCCAATATTGCCATCGCCTATATGGCATCTGCCACCTATATCACACCTGTAGGTGCCTCGCCCGAGATGGTAGAAACCATCACCGCCTTGTTCGACAGGATGGGGCGTACCTTCCTGCTTGAAGAAGACCATTATCCCGCAGCCACCGCCCTCTCGTGCTCCATCGCCTACGCCATGCGCTATGCACGTGCCAGTATGGAGGCTGCCGTGGAACTGGGCTTCAAGGCACCGCAAGCCAAAGACATCGTGCTACAGACCATGCAGGGTGCTATCTCGCTGCTGCAAGCCACGGGCGAGCATCCTGAGGCTGTCATCGACAAGGTGACTACTCCCGGTGGTCTCACCATCCGCGGACTCAACGAAATGGAACACGCCGGATTTACAAGTGCAGTGATAAGGGGAGTGAAGAAAGGAATGGTGTGAAATTTGAATGACGAGTTTTGAATGACGAGTTACAAATTATTGGATTCAATTCGTAAGCATTTCAAAACTCGAAATTCGTAACTCGAAATTCGTAACTCAAAATTCGTAAATCGTAATTATCTTTCATGGAAGAAGCAATCAAGCAAATAGGAGAAAGACTCAAAGGATTGAGAGATGTGCTGGAAATACCGGCAGAAGAAGTGGCAGAACTCTGCGGCTTCACAGTTGACAACTATCTGAAGATGGAAAGCGGAGAGGGAGAACTCTCGGTGAGCAGTTTGCAGAAAATATCGAAACGTTACGGCATAGCGCTCGATGTGCTGCTGTTTGGCGAAGAGCCGCACATGAGCACCTACTTCCTTACACGCAAGGGACAGGGTATGAGTGTGGAGCGTCGCAGCGCATACAAATACCAGAGTCTTGCCAGCGGTTTCAGAGGACGGCAGGCAGACCCCTTCATGGTGGAGGTGGAGCCCAAGCCTGCCGATGCACCACTGGAGAAGAACTCGCACCAGGGACAGGAGTTTGACATGGTGACGGAGGGCACACTGGAACTGACTATCGGCAAGAAAGTGCTGGTGCTCGAGGCAGGAGACAGCATCTATTTCGACGCTACACAGCCCCATGCCATGCGTGCCCTCAATAATAGGGCGGTGAAGTTCCTTGCCATCATCTTCTGAGACGACGGCAATGACAATATTGCTGCGGCACTGAAGAAAACAATCCCCCATATTAACCTTTCCGGCGGAACATACGCTGTCCGCCATAAATAAAGACTCCAAGATGATAGAGAGATTTCTGAAACAAACCAAGTTTACATCGCAGGAAGACTATGCCAGGAACCTGCAGTTCATCATACCCGACCATTTCAATTTCGCCTACGATGTGATGGACGTGTGGGCACAGGAGAAACCTGAGAAGACGGGACTGCTGTGGACCAATGATGAGGGAGCCTGCGAGCGGTTCTCGTTTGCCCAACTCAAAGACCTGAGCGACAAGACGGCAGCCTACTTCGCCCAACTGGGCATAGGCAAGGACGACAAAGTGATGCTGATACTGAAGCGCCGTTATGAGTTCTGGCTTGCCATGCTCGCCCTGCATAAGTTGGGCGCAGTGGCAATACCTGCCACCCACATGCTTACCAAGCACGATATCGTTTACCGTAACACCCGTGCTGACGTGAAGGCCATCGTGTGCGTGGCGGAGGAATATGTGATGACCCAGGTGAAGGCAGCCATGCCCGAGAGCCCCA
>JBJEKQ010000005.1:0-21014 GCA_051878715.1 Prevotella sp. | reverse complement strand
TAACCGATAAACGGAAAGACAGATGACAAAAAGGAAGTATGTTTGCGCATAACAGCCTAATGACCGATTTGGGATAATACAATAAGGAGCATCTCTACTGCGGAGATGCTCCTTATTGTTATTTATGGTCAAATCCTTTCGGGGGATTACTCGGCAATCACGGGCTTGTACTTGGGAACAAGCATCTTCATGATAACCCAGCCCACGAGATAAGCCACTGCACAGATACAGAAGATAATCATGTAGCCTGCAGGCTTGCCTTCGAAGCCTACGAAACTGAATGCCTCTCCCTGATTCTCGGCATAGGTGAACAGCGCACCGGCACCCTTGTTGATGAGGAATGAGCCCACACCACCAGCCATACCGCCGATACCGGTGATGGTGGCAATGGTTGACTTGGGGAACATGTCACCCACAGTAGAGAATATGTTGGCACTCCATGACTGATGGGCAGCACCCAAGATTCCGATGAGGATGATGGGGAACCAGGGTGTGTTGAACACACCGCCCAAAGGCTGTGCAAACAGACCTAACAAGGGGAAGAAGGCAAAGATAAGCATGGCACGCATACGGCCGGCATAGGCGTTCATGCCGCGGTTGATGAAGAAGGTGGGCAGCTTGCCTCCCAAGATGCTCAGCATGGTAATGAGATAGAGCACAAAGATGAGCACCATACCCTCTACGTCGGTGGGGTTGATTTCAAACTGAGCTTTCAGGTAGGCAGGAGTCCAGAACAGGAAGAACCACCACACACCGTCGGTCATAAACTTACCTACGATGAACGACCAGGTCTGACGGTAGGTGAAGCACTTCAGGAAGCCGATAGAAGGACCGTCGTCGGTAGCGTCTTTCGGGTCAGCATCGGTCTCTACATCCTGATTGATGTAGGTAAGCTCTGCCGCATTCACCTTCGGGTTCTGGTTAGGTTTCTTGTAGAGGAAAATCCAGAAACCCATCCAAACATAGCCCAGCGCACCGATAACGATGAACGCCATCTCCCAACCGAAGAACTTGGCAAGCACCGGAATGGTGAAAGGAGCGATGAGCGCACCTACAGAAGCACCGCTGTTGAAGATGGCGGTGGCAAAGGCACGGTCTTTCTTGGGGAAGTACTCTGCAGTCACCTTGATGGCTGCGGGGAAGTTGCCTGCCTCACCGAGTGCCAGAATGCAGCGGGCACCGAGGAACAGCCACACACTGGTGGCGGAGATGGCAAGGGCTGCATCGGCTGCTCCCGACTCGCTGAACGAACGAAGCACCTCTTTGGCTCCCTCAAAGCCCACAGCCCACTCGCCTGCCACAAGGCCGCAGGTGGCAATACCGCAGAATGCATGGAGCACAGCACCTGTTGACCATACAAAGATAGCCCAGAGATAACCCTTGCTGGTGCCCATCCAGTCCACAAACTTTCCGGCAAAAAGCATACACACGGCATAGATGATGGAGAAGTAAGCGGTGATGGTACCGTAGTCTTCATCACTCCAGCCAAATTCTTGTTGGATGCCGCCTTCTCCCGGGAAAGTGAGGGAAAGAACCTGGCGATCCATGTAATTCACTGTTGTCGCAAGGAACAACATAGCGCAAATAATCCAACGGTAGTTGGTCATTTTTGTCGTTTTAATGGAACTCATTTGTTGTTAGTAAATATTTGTTATTGAATTAGTTTTTCTTTAGCAGTAGCACTACAGACAATGCTGTATTAGGTTAGCCGATTGCAAATATACATATTTTTTTTGTTTCTCCTGCCTTTTCTGCAAAAAAAGGAGAAACATCTTTCCTCATCTGTGTCTGGCAGGTGTGTTCCTTGGCGGTATTGCCGCACTCCTTTGTCCGGTCGGTCAGACTCCTTAGTCCTGGTAATACACCCTTTTCACCCTGCCTGAGATGCCTGTAAGCACTTCGTAGGGGATGGTGTCGAGGATATCTGAGAGCACTGTCACGGGCAGGTTGTTGCCGAAGATTTCTACGCTGTCTCCCTCTTCGCAGGGAATATCGGTCACGTCAATCAGTGCCATATCCATGCAGATGTTGCCCACGTAGGGCGCTTTCTGTCCGTTCACCAGACAGTAGCCGTGGCGGTTGCCCAGGTGGCGGTTCAGTCCGTCTGCATATCCGATGGGGATGGCTGCGATGATGCTGTCGCGCTCCAGTGTGCCTTTGCGGCTGTAGCCCACCGTGTCGTCCTTTCTTACATGGCGCAGTTGCAGTATGGTGGTCTTCAGTGTGCTCACGGTGCTGAGGATGCGGTTGTCGCGAGGGTCTATGCCATATAGCCCCAATCCCAGCCGGCACCCGTCCAGTTGCCGCTCAGGGAAATGTTCTATGCCTGCGCTGTTGTCAATGTGGCGCAGTATCTTGTGACTGAAAGCACCTTGAAGTTTCTTCGATGCCTTGTCAAAGCGTTCGAACTGTTCTGTCGAGAAAGTGTCAAAAGCATCGTTGTCGGCTCCCACGAAATGGGTGAATACCGAACGGGGTATGATGGCGTTCTGTCTCTTCAGTCGGGTGATAAGCTCGTCCATGTCCTCTTCGGGCGAGAATCCCAGCCGGTGCATGCCGGTGTCTAACTTGATGTGTACGGGCCAGTCGGTGATTCCCTCTTTCTCTGCGGCCTTGATCAGGGCGTCCATCAGGCGGAAGCTATATACTTCTGGCTCCAGATCATAGTCGAACATCGTCTTGAAAGCCGTCATCTCGGGGTTCATGATGATGATATTCTGTGTGATGCCGTTCTTCCTCAGTGTCACACCCTCGTCTGCCACAGCCACAGCCAGATAATCCACGCGGTGGTCTTGCAGTGTCTTTGCCACCTCCACGGCTCCCGCTCCGTAGGCGTCAGCCTTGATCATACACACCAGTTTTGTCTCCGGCTTCAAGAAGGAACGGTAGAAATTCAGGTTATTCACCACACTGCTCAGGTTGACTTCCAGAATGGTTTCGTGTACTTTCTGCTCCAGCAGTTCCGTGATATGGTCGAAGCCGAAGGAGCGGGCACCCTTGAGCAGTATCACTTCATCGTGAAGGGATTGGAACACCTCGCTTCTGACGAACTGCTCTACATTGGTGAAAAAGAATTTCTCGGTGATGGATATATGGTCAGCCTGCTGCTTGATGCCGGGACCGATGCCGATGAATTTTTCCACGCCACGCTTGTTGGCGAGTTCTGATACCTTGCTGTACAGCACTTCAGACCTGTCGCCGCTCTGGTATATATCGCTGAGAATCAGTGTGCGCTTGCGCCCTTTGTGGTCGGGTCGGCGGTTCATGAAGTCGAGTGCTATATCCAGCGAGTTCACATCGGAGTTGTAGGAGTCGTTGATAAGTGTGCAGCCGTGCCGCCCCTCCTTCACCTCCAATCTCATTGCCACGGGTTCCAGCATCGCCATGCGTTGTGCCAGAGTATCACTGTCCAAGCCAAGATGCAGGGCAGTGGTGGCGCATGCCAGCGAGCATTTCACCGAAGCCTCGTCGATGAAAGGCAGCGTGTAGCACCCTTCGGTGCCTTGGAAAACATAGTGTACGGTGGTATGGTCGTTGTCGTTGCCTATCTGTCTGATGTACATGGGTGCACGGCTGTCGCACATGCTCCATCCCAGCTTGGTGCCCTGATAGCCGGTCTTGCGCAGGCAACGCCCTATGGTGCGATCGTCTGAATCATATACTGTCACCTTGGCGCTGTGGGCGAGTTCTATTTTCTCCATGCACTTTTCCTCTATCGAACGGAAGTTCTCTTGATGGGCATCTCCCAGTGAGGTGAGAATGCAGATGGAGGGCTGTATGATGTCGCTCAGTGCCGCCATCTCGCCGGGCTGGCTGATGCCTGCCTCGAACAGGGCTATCTGGCTTTGTTCATTGAGTAGCCACACCGAAAGCGGCACGCCTATCTGCGAGTTGTAACTGCGGGGTGAGCGTGTCACTATCATGGTGGGTGAAAGTATCTGGTAGAGCCATTCCTTGACCATCGTCTTGCCGTTACTTCCCGTAATGCCTATAACTGGGATGTCAAACTCGTCACGATGCCTTTCAGCCAGTCGCTGCAGGGCTTCCAGGGTGTTGGGCACTTTCAGGAAGTTAGCATGCTGAAAAGCCTCGATGTTGTGTGGCAGTGTGTTTACCACAAAGTTGCGCACGCCACGGCGGTAGAGGTCGGTAATGTAGCGGTGCCCGTCGTTGCGCTCGGATGTAAGGGCAAAAAAGAGGGTCTCTTCTGCAAAGCAGAGCGAACGGCTGTCGGTAAGTATCTGTCCGATGTTGGCATCGGTCTCTCCCACGCGTCTTGCTCCGATGAGCGTGGCTATTTTCTCAATGGTGTATCTCATTGTGTGTCTGTCCTTGTACCTTTCCCTGTCGCCCCGTCAGCGGGTCTTATCGTTGGAAGACAGCCTCTTTTTGGGCGGCATATACTGCTGCAAAGGTCGGATATTTTTTTGATAAAGCATCTAATTTTAACAATGTTTTATCCAAGAAATCCCTGTACTCTGCCGACTCGGGATGAAAAGGTCTGTGCGACAGTGCCTCCCTGACAGGACTCCAGTCCTGCATGTATTGTATTGACTCCTTGCTGAAACAGCTGTCTGTCAGTGCTTTCCATATATAATCCACTGCCTGTGCCGAGGGGTGTAGCATGTCTTCGGCATAGAAGCGGTAGTCGCGCAGTTCATCGTTCATTATCTCGTATGCCGGAAAATAGTGGCAACAGTCTTCCTCTCGTACCAGCCGGTCGGCGGCAAGCAGCAGGGTGGCTTTCGACAACCTGCTGCCGTGGTAGCCGTATTTCCTGTATCTGATAGGACTTACCGTGAGGATGATGTTCACCTGCGGGTTGCGCTGGCAGAGCAGCAGCATTGCCTTTCTCAGCCATTGGTAGCAGGTTTCTACATCCATCTCCTCTTCCTGGAACAGTGTCTGCGGGCGTTTTTGGCAGTTATCCACTATCTCGCCCGTCTCTTTCAGCCGGTAGATATGGTTAGTACCCAGGGTGATGATGCACACGTCGGGTGCCTCCTTGCAGCGGCTGACGGTGTGCGTGATGCTCGCCGGGTTGTACATCACCCCATAAGGATTGATGACGGTGGCGAACATGTTGTCGCGCAGATGCCTGCCTATGGCATCGGCAAAGCAGGAACCCACGCACAGCAGTCGGCTGTGGGGTTCTATGCAAAAGGGAAAGGGTGGTATTTCCACCCTGGTGGTCCATTCCATAACCGGTATATCTCTGTTAGTCGCTTCAACTCCTGCTCACCTGCAACCCCTTTCTGCTCAGCGACATATCCACGAAACGCGCTTTGTCGTTGGGCCTGTTCTCGTTGAGGATATGCACGATGCGGGCTGCCGCCTGCGCATCCTTTGCCACCATGTACAGGTAACCTCCGCCTCCTGCACCGGGCAATTTGTAGCCCAGACACAGGTCATCCACCTTGTCGGTGAGCAATCTGACGGCCTCGGGATTGGTGCCGCTGTCGATGGCTTGGTTCTGCAGCCATGTCTTGCGTATCAGTTCGCCTGTATGTCTGAAGTCGTGACGCTGAATGGCCTCGTACATCTCCAGCGCATGTGCTTTCATCTGTCGCAACTGGTGCAGCTGTTCATGCTGGTTGAGGAACATCCGTCGCACTATTTCCGCCAGAATAGTCTTGGCTGTGCGGGTAATGCCCGTGTAATAGAGCAGGTGGCACTGCGCATATTCGGGTGAGGTAAACACGTCGTCGGGGAGCCATCTTACCAAGGGTGCCTGTTGGAATCCACGCTCCGTCTGCAACAGTTTCACGCCTCCCAGCACTCCGCCGAACTGGTCTTGCCATCCTCCGCCTGTAGTGAGCAGTTGTTCCAGTATCAGCGTGCGCTTGCCTATCTCGTTCTTGTCCCATGCCAGCGAGCAGAAATCGCTCACGGCTCCCAATACTGTAGCGGCAAGGATGCTGCTTGTGCCCAATCCGCTGCCTGCGGGGATGGCAGAAAGCAGGGTGATTTCTATGCCGCAGCCGAATGCCTCCAGTTGCTGCTGCAATGAGTCGTAAGGCTCATCGCAGAATGACGGCAGGAAACCAGCTAAGGCCAGTGCCGCCTTGGGGATGGAGAATGGGCTGCCCACATGCATGAAATCTGCCAGTTGCTCGTAGGTCTCTATTACCTCCGAGGCTCCGAGGTCAATGCTACGGCAGATGATATGGTGCTCCTTGCAGGGTTTGATGTAGGTCTGCAGGGGCGGTTGTCCGTTCAGTTCGATGGCGATGTTGATGACGTTGCCCCCCTCCATCATGCAATAGGGTGGGGTATCGGTCCATCCGCCAGCCAGGTCGATGCGCACGGGACTACGCCCCCAGACAATCTGGTCGGCATATACCGCCAGCACGGGATGCTGCTTCTCGTAGGCGGTGGCGGTAAGCGCCTCCCTCAGCAGGCTGAAGGCACGCTGCTCTTCCTCCCTGTGCCCGTCTTTCCCTTGCAGGCGCAGCACTTCGGAGCGGAACATGGCATCGTGTATCTTGTTGAGCAGTGAGGTGTCGTCTGCCACGGGCTGCGGCAGAGGAATGTTTTCCTCTGCAAAGCACTGTGCCGCATGCTGAAGATCCAACTGATAGAATACGCTCTTCTTGTGGTTGGCAGCAACGGCACCCCATGCCCCTTTGGCGTAGGCATTGCGCTGCGCCACCAGGCGTTTTAGGTTGGCGTGTGCGGAAAGGTCCTCTGCGCTCATCAGTCTATGGGTGTCAGAGGCAGGTACCCGGTTGCCGTTTTCCAGCATCTTGGTGAGAATGTTCCCCATCTCATCCATGTTGTCCACTACGGGGAACAGAGGTGTCTGCTGCATAGCTCCTGCAAAACTGTCGTCCATCATGTATGGGCGCACGGCATAATCCTTCTCGCCCACGGGCACGATGTCGATACACTGTCCCGGAGCCAGCGACAGGTGCCAGTCGTTTTGTGGCACGCCGGTGATGATATGATCGTGGGTGAGTGTCCATCCTGCTGCCACCTCGCTGTTCTCTATCCACAGGTTGGTGTTCTGTTCGGTGATCTTAATGGCGGTGTGCGCGTTCTGTACAAAGATAGACGGATGCGGTTTGGTGTCGTGGTGCATGATTTTACGCTGGTCATTCACCAGGTTCTGTACAGCCAGAGTAGAGGATATCATCTCCCTGCTGGTGCCGAAGTGATAGAACTCGCCTCCGGGCAGAGGCAGCACTGCCACCGACAGCGACTGCAGTTCTTCATCGGGGATGTCGGGATGGGTGCCTAAGGCACAGCCGAATTCGCTGTAGAGGTCGTACTCGCACCATTCTCCTTGTTTTTTGGAATGTTTTCTGAGTAGCGATACCGCCTTGTCGCTCAATAGCCAGATACCTATGTCAGTGAGGTAGAAGTCGGTCTGCAACAGTTGGTTGAGTGTCTGTACCGAGGGTTTTTGCAGCATCTTCTTCAGTACCGAGGGCGTTTTCCTGTCGCTCACGAATACGCCGTGATGACTCGCCACCGAAGCATTGAGCCACAGTCCGTAGCACACCACATCGACTTGGGGGATGGCAGGCAGTGTTCCCTTGGCACGGATGAATACATCGCCGCTTACCACCATCGTGTGTATGTTGGTGGGGGCGGAAGCCATCAGTTGTTCATATAGTGGCAGTTGCAGGTCAAGTAAGGTCTGTGACAGGCGTTGTCCGCGCTCCCATCTGAATACAGGCACCGGTGTGAGCACTTTGCCCGATGGTGCATAGGCAGGCAAACGCCTGCTCTGTCCGCCGGCATGCAACAGTATTCTCGGTTCTTGTGCCAGCCATTCTTCAAAACTTTTTTGCGGTTCTTCCGCTTGTCGGCATTGTTCCAGCAACCAAGTGGTGCCGCCGCCACTGCCCAGCCGGTGACCCACAGGGTCACTGGTGCAGTAGTATTGTTGTTTGTCCAGTCCTGTAATTTCGTGAAAACTGTTTACCAGATTGGGTGGGAGGGAGAGTAGTTTTTTCATCTGTCGGTGTCTCTTTGGGCGGTTCTGTTTGTTTCCGCCCCATTTATAATATAAAGGTGGGATGTGACTGTTCCCACCTTATTCCTTTAGTTTGCTTGTCGCGAGATACTATTGGTCGGAATGTGACTTTCAGTTGAAATAGTACAGGAAGGTGGCGATACCCTCCAGAGCGCATTTCTTCTGGTCCTTGATCTCTATCTTGAATTTTATTTCCGCTTTGACGGTGCCCCTCAGATTGGTGATGGCGTGCAGATCTGCCACTAATCTGATGGACTCACCCGACTTGACGGCCTGGCCGAACTTCATCTTGTCCATGCCATAGTTCACCATCAGTTTCAGGTTGTTCACCTCGATAATCTCATTCCACAAGTGGGGCAGCATAGACAGGGTGAGATAGCCGTGTGCGATGGTGCTCTTGAAAGGGCTTTCTACCTTGGCGCGCTCGGTGTCCACATGTATCCATTGGTGGTCCAAGGTAGCATCGGCAAACATGTTGATGCGCTCTTGTGTCAGTTCGAGATACTCGGAAACTCCCAGATTCTTGCCCAGCATGGCGGCAAAATCTTCATAATTGTTGATGACAAGTTTGCTCATAATAAATCAATTTTATAAAATAGTAAAACGTAACGTTCATAATCAGTACGAAGCCGTGCAGGGAATACCCAGTGCCGTCACCCGCTGCTTGATGCCGTCCAGTTGTTCGCGGGTAGCTTTCAGCAGTCCTTGTGCCGGTGTCTCACGGTCGATGGTATAGACCATCACCTCGCGTGGTGCAATCCTTTGCAATGTCCTTAGCCATGGACCAACGTATTCCTCACCGGTATTGTCGGTGCTTTCCCCCTGGTACTCGCCTCTCATAAACAGGGTCTGGATGATAACATTCCCATTGAACGCTTGGAGCTGTTCTATCGTCTCCTCCACATTATAGTGCCCTGTGGGTCTGTCCACCCGCCGGATGTAGCTGGCATCCACCGTATCCAGTTTCAGTATGTTGTTGTCCACTTTCATCAGTGCCTCCCTTACCTCGGGACGGTGGATGCAGGTGGCATTGCTCAGCACGCTCACTTTGGCTTGCGGACAATACCTGTTGCGCAGGTTGATGGTGTCTCCGATGATGTCCTTGAACTGCGGATGCGAGGTGGGCTCGCCATTGCCTGCAAAGGTGAGTACGTCGGGCAGGACATTCTCTGCTGCCATCTCCTGCAACTTGCGCTCCAATACTGCCGCTACCTCCTCTCTCTGAGGTCGTGGAGCATGCGGACGGCGGTCGGCATTGAAGCCGCATTCGCAGTAGATGCAGTCAAACGAGCATACCTTCCCGTCGGCAGGCTGCAGGTTGATGCCCAGCGAAATTCCCAGTCGTCTGCTGTGTACCGGACCGAAGACCGGTGATGGATAAATGACGGTACTCATGCACTTAAATCAGTTTTCAATGCCCAAAGGTATGAAAAATATGGCACAAATGCGGTTAATACATGTTAAATGAATAATCCTTTGTGCATCACACCTCTTTAATATACCATTTTTTGGCTACCTTTGTGGTCGTTTGCATTATGAAAGTGGTGCAAAGCAGTTAATTTTTTTGAACGGAAAAAATGGCAAGACGTCATAAAAAGACCCGCAACCGATACGGTCTGCAAGTTGTCACTTTGTGCATCAGTACCACCCTTGTATTGGTGCTGTTGGGCATGGTGGTGCTCTCCGTGCAAACGGCACGCAATCTCTCTGCCTATGTCAAGGAGAACCTTACAGTGACCGTGATGCTCAGTGATGAACTCACTCCCGCACAGACACACGGCTTCTGCCGCTCCCTCTATAGCAAGCCATATACGCTGCATGTAGATTACATCAGCAAGGAACAGGCAAAGAAAGAGCAGACCAAGGCGATGGGTGCCGACCCGTCGGAGTTCTTGGGATTCAACCCTTTTGTTGCCACTGTGGAACTGAAGCTGAAAGCCGACTACGTGAACAGTGACTGGCTCAAGGCTATCTCGCGCGAGATGAAAAAACATCCCTACGTCACCGATGTGGCATATCAGGAGGACCTGATGGACAAGGTGAATGCCAATCTGCAGAAGGTGAACATGGTGCTGCTTGTGCTGGCGGTGCTGCTCACCTGTGTCTCTTTCTCGCTTATCAACAATACGGTGCGCCTCAATGTGTATTCGCGCCGTTTTTCCATCCATACCATGAAACTGGTGGGAGCTTCATGGGGATTCATCCGCCGCCCCTTCCTCAGCAGTGCGTTCTGGGTGGGGGTACTGGCTGCCTTGTTGGCGTGTGCCCTGCTGGCAGGCGGGGTCTATGCCCTGTATGATTATGAGCCTGGCGTGCTGTTGGTCATCACCTGGCAGGAACTTGCCGTCACAGGTGGTGCGGTGTTCCTTTTCGGCATCCTTATCACCCTGCTGTGCACCTTCTTTTCGGTCAATAAATTTCTCCGGATGTCGGCAGGACAACTGTACAAAATTTAGAATATACATAACAACACAATATGGAAAAAAGAGATTTCGCATTCGACAAAGTGAATTTTATCCTCCTTGCCATCAGCATGGCAGTGGTAGTGGTGGGTTTCATCCTGATGAGCGGTCCCGGTTCTACCGATACAGCCTATAACCCTGATATCTTCAGCGTGCGCCGTATCAAGGTGGCTCCTGTGGTGTGCCTTCTGGGATTTGTATCTATGATTTATGCCGTAGTGCGTAGGCCGAAAGACAAGAAATAAGAAAGTATGGATTTGTTACAGACTATTGTGATAGCTGTTGTCGAGGGACTGACAGAGTTTCTGCCCGTTTCATCGACAGGGCACATGATTATAGCCCAAAAAGTGCTGAATGTGGAATCAACCACTTTTGTCAAGTCGTTCACATTCATCATCCAGTTTGGTGCCATCCTCTCGGTGGTAGTGCTTTATTGGAAACGTTTTTTCCGGTTGAACCGGGAGCCCGTTCCGGAGGGTACACCGGCATTGAAAAGGTGGCTGCATGTGTACGACTTCTATTGGAAATTGCTGGTGGCGTTTATCCCTGCCGCTGTGCTGGGCTTGCTTTTCAATGACCTTATCGACGAAATGCTTGAAAGGGCAGAGGTGGTGGCTGTGATGCTTGTTCTTGGCGGCATTTTCATGCTGTTTTGCGACAGAATATTCGACAAGGGAAGCGAAGATACCCGTCTTACCGAGCGACGCGCCTTTATGGTGGGTTTGTTCCAGTGCATTTCCATGATTCCGGGAGTGTCGCGCTCAATGGCAACCATTGTGGGCGGTATGCAGCAGCGACTCACGCGTAAGGCAGCAGCGGAGTTCTCGTTCTTTCTCGCAGTTCCCACCATGTTTGCAGCCACTGTATATAAGATGTATAAGCTGTTTAAGGAAGGTGGTATGCAGATGATAGCCGACAACATGACCACTCTTGTGGTAGGCAATGCGGTGGCTTTCGTGGTGGCTATGCTTGCCATCAAGTTCTTCATCGCCTATGTTACAAAATATGGCTTCAAGGCTTTCGGCTGGTACCGTATCATCGTGGGTGGACTCATTCTGGTATGGCTTTGCATGGGGCACTCGCTTGAAATGATGTAAGCATGGACTTTATCGAAGGAGAAATCATCTGTCTGAACAAGCCTTATGGCATGTCGAGTTTCGGCGCATTGGCAAGGGCACGCACCATCCTGTCGAGGAAGTTGGGCGTGAAACGCCTCAAGACGGGTCATGCGGGCACACTCGACCCCCTTGCCACTGGAGTGCTGATACTATGTACGGGCAGAAAGACCAAGCAGATAGAGACCCTGCAATACCACTCCAAGGAATATACCGCCACCCTGCAGTTGGGTGCCACCACACCGAGTTTCGACCGGGAACATACTGTGGACCACACTTTTCCCACAGCTCATATCACTCGCGAGCTCATCCTGCGCACCCTGCCCATGTTTCTCGGGGAAATCAAGCAGATACCGCCAGAGTATTCCGCCTGCAAGATTGACGGACAGCGTGCCTACAAACTGATGAGGAAGGGGCAGAACGTGGAACTGAAACCCAAAATACTGCAGATAGACGAAATAGAACTCACCCGTTTCGACCCCCGAACCATGCAGATGGGCATTCGGGTGGTGTGTGGCAAGGGTACCTATATACGTGCGCTGGCACGCGACATCGGACAGGCCTTGGGTAGTGGTGCTTTTCTTACCGAACTATGTCGTACCCGCTTGGGAGAGGTGAGGGTGGAAGACTGCATCGCACTGGACAGCTTTGAGCAGTGGGTGGATGAGCATGTAAAGGTCGTATAGTTCGCAATTCCGGCGGTAGGAAACGACAGAAAAACGACACTGAAAAAGAAAATCAATTCAAACAGAAATATGAAATTATCACAGTTCAAGTTTAAATTGCCTGAATCGCAGGTGGCTCTGGAACCTCCTCATCGTGCTTTTGAGAACGAAGATGGTACGGTGGATAAGATTTACCGCCGTGATGAATGCAGACTGATGGTGCTGCACCGCAAGAGTGGCGTGATTGAAATGTGCAGGAAGGATTCAGACGGCAATGATCTGAAAAAGCCAGACGGAACGCCCGACTATATGACTTTCCGTGACATTGTGAACTATTTTGATGAGGGTGATGTGTTCCTCTTCAACGATACCAAAGTGTTTCCCGCGCGCCTTTATGGCACTAAGGAGAAGACGGATGCCAAGATTGAGGTGTTCCTGCTGAGGGAACTCAACGAGGAACTGCGCCTGTGGGATGTGCTGGTGGAGCCTGCCCGCAAAATACGTATCGGCAACAAACTGTTCTTCGACCAGGACGGTCCTATGGTAGCTGAGGTCATCGACAATACCACCAGTCGCGGACGCACCTTGCGCTTCCTTTACGACTGTCCTCACAACGAGTTCAAGCAGGAACTGTTTGCGCTGGGAGAGGCACCGCTGCCGCGCTATGTGGTGAACAAGCGCAAGGCATCTCCCGATGACTTGGAAAACTTCCAGACCATCTATGCCCGCAACGAGGGTGCTGTGACAGCTCCCTCTACCGGATTGCATTTCAGTCGGGAGCTGATGAAGATGCTGGAGATACGGGGCATAGAATTCTCCTATATCACTGTACACTTGGGACTGAGTTGCTTTGATGCCATTGAGGTGGAAGATCTTACCAAGCACAAGATGAACTCCGAGCAGATGGTCATCACCGCAGAGGCATGCCGGCAGGTGAATGGTGCCAAGTCTGCCGGACATAAGGTGTGTGCCATCGGAGTGAGCACCGCGCGTGCCACGGAAACGGCTGTGGGCACAGACGGTTTGCTGAAGGAATACGACGGATGGACCAATAAGTTTATCTTTCCACCCTATGAATATGGCATGGTGAACTGCATGGTAGCCAACTTCTATCATCCCGAGTCAACGATGCTGATGGCCACCGCTGCTTTCGGAGGTTACGAGAAGGTGATGGAGGCATACAATCTGGCGGTGGACAACGGCTACATGTTCGGTTGCTTCGGCGATGCGCTGCTCATCCTCAATGACTAAGCATATAGTGTATCTTGCCTTGGGCTCCAACCTGGGGGAGAAGGAACGGAATATCCGCGAGGCTGTCAGACTGATAGGGACAGAGGTGGGCCAGGTGCTACGCTCTTCGTCACTCCACGTCACCGAACCGTGGGGATTCAGCTCTGAAAACACCTTCGTCAATGCAGTTGTCTGCTGTACCACCCTGCTCACCCCTCAGCAGGTGCTGGAGCGGACCGAAGCTATAGAGAGGCGCATGGGGCGCACCCGGAAAAGTGTGAACGGAGGGTATCACGACAGAATTATCGACATAGATATTCTGCTCTATGATGACCTGCAACTGAGCACCCCGCAGCTCACCTTGCCACACCCTCGCATGTATCAGCGCGAGTTCGTGATGGCTCCTCTTAGGGAAGTTATGATACAGTAATCACTAATCTAAAACAATATGAAAAAAACTTTTTTGACAATCGTATCGGCACTGTTGATGTTCACTGCCGTACATGCTGACAACCCTTACAGACAATACACAGAGAAACTGCCCTTCCAGATGGCAGAGGTACAGGCTCCTGTATTCCCCGACAGAGTGGTCAAGGTGACCGACTTCGGTGCAGTGGGCAACGGAATCGATCTGTGCACAGATGCCTTTGCCAAGGCAGTAGAACACCTCTCGGTAAAGGGAGGCGGTAAGTTGGTGGTGCCCCGTGGCGTGTGGCACACCGGACCCATTGTGCTCAAGAGCAATATCAACCTGCATCTCGACAAGGGTGCCATCATCCTCTTTGCTGCCGACGAAACGCTCTATCCGCTGATTGATACCTCTTTCGAGGGACTTGACACCCGTCGCTGCCAGTCGCCTCTCAGTGCTTATGGTGCCACCAATGTGGCTGTCACGGGCTATGGCGTGATTGACGGCAACGGACAGTACTGGCGCCCGTTGAAAAAGGAGAAGGTGACCGATGCCAAATGGAAGGAAATGACCTCTGCTGGCGGTGTGCTGAAAACTCCCAAACTCTGGTTCCCCTCCGAGGGCTACGCCAAGGGTGATGCCGGAGCGGATATGAATGTGCCCAGCAACATGAAGACCGAGGAAGACTGGAACAGTATCAAGCGTTTTCTGCGCCCTGTGATGGTGAGTCTTGTGAAGTGCAAGAACGTGCAACTCAGTGGCGTGATTTTCCAGAACTCTCCTGCTTGGAACCTTCATCCGCTGATGTGCGAGAACGTGATTATCGAAGACTTGCTGGTGCGCAACCCTGCCTATGCGCAGAACGGCGATGCGCTTGATTTGGAGTCGTGCAAGAATGTGCTGATTATCAACTCGCGCTTCGATGCCGGTGATGACGGCATATGTATCAAGAGCGGTAAGGATGCCGACGGTCGCCGCCGCGGCATTCCCTGCGAAAACGTGGTGGTGGACGGCTGTACCGTGTTTGCCGGTCATGGCGGATTTGTGGTCGGCTCCGAGATGAGCGGTGGAGTGAAGAACATCCTCGTGGAGAACTGTCAGTTTGTGGGTACCGACGTGGGTTTGCGCTTCAAGAGTACCCGCGGTCGTGGCGGAATCGTGGAGAACATCTTCATCGACGGTGTGTCCATGAGCGAAATCAAGAATGATGCCCTTATATTTAATATGTATTATGGCGGCAAGTCGGTGGCTGAGGCTCTTGCTGATGGCGACAATCCCAATAACACTGACGTGAAGCCTGTGGACGAAACCACTCCTATCTTCCGCAACATCAACATCAAGAATGTGGTGTGCAACGGCGCCGGTCGTGCCATGTCTTTCAATGGTCTTCCCGAGATGCCTATCGACGGCATCCATCTGCAGGATATCACCATCCAGGCAAAACAGGGTGCAGAGTTCAACAATTCCCGTAACATCACTCGCAACAATGTGAACATCACAGTGGTGAAATGATGAAGTCCCGATTGCATCGGGCATGATTATACAGAAACCGTGTGGGGGCTGCAAACGGACATCACCGTGGCAGTCCCCACTGTTATTGAAACAAATATTTTGTTCGGATTTTCCTTATCTCTGTTAATAATTTCCAATAATGCCATCCTGCGAGAACAACTGATATGGAAAAACGTTATATTTGTGTTAGAAATACAGAGGTATTATTCGGGATTCAACTATTCAACTAATAACATACGGCTTATGATCAACTATCTTAATGTACAAACAATTCAAAACTGCCTCGATGATTACATGATTCGCCAAGGGAAGGTGGAAATAAATGAGATTGAGGCTAACAGAGAGCTCGAAAGAGCAGGTGTCATGAACGACGACGTGGTGTATCCGGGTGAACCCCTGCGCGTGTTTCTGCGCAAACTGCGGGATTCCAATCAACTGCCGTGCAACATCAGTCAACTGCAGTCGATGTGGGCGATAAAACACTCGAAAACGGTAGCCAAACTGCACCAGATATTCAAGAACTACGTCTGACATGAGCGTTCCATCCTGACCATCCCCCTGTCTTCCCCACTATCGGAGGCAGGGGGATGTCTTTTCCGCCGCTCCTGTTGCCTTCCTCCCAGTGTCATGTGAGTTTTGGTCATGTGTGTTTTGTCTGAATCATAGTCTTTTCAGGATGAATCTTGTGATTGCTATCCAAAAACATATTGCCCATATTATTATCATTGTTGTATGAATTGATTGTAGCTGTTTGCAAATTTAGAAAAAAATACGATAAGTTGTCATGTGAGTGAACTTTTTTTGAACCGTGAAATGTCGGACTTGTCCGTGAGGATTACATGAATCCCAAATCGTTTCATATGAACTATCTCGATGCTGCCACATCCATGTTGGAGCCTTGTGGTGGCGGTGGCAAGTCCTGGTAGTGGTGGGGACGTGACAGGACGATGACGACCGTGACAGGGTGAGACGCTGCGCAAGGCAAACAAGCAGCTTCTGCAAGCCGATAAAGAGAGGCATGAAACGATAATTTTCAAGTAAAAGCGATATGGGAAGAAACAGGAAAGATGCCACACAGGATGCGCTCAATCTGTACAATCAGATGCAGGAGGACGAGAACATTGAGAATGGCAAGGAAGAAATCAAAATGACCCTTGATGAGATTGAATTCGCAAGAATGGCACTTGTAGCTTCCCAAAGAAGCACGGACACCATCGTTGATGGAATCTGCCATGCCATAGTCAAGGCTGAGCAAAGCAACCTCAAAGTTGGCATCAACGATGAAGGACTTGCCCAGTTGGACGAGCGGAACAACACCGCCATTTCTGCCTTCAAGCAAGCGCTTGACGAGCATGAGAAGCGGATAAAGGAACTGTTCGCTCACCAGCAGAAGGAACTCAAACGAATCCGCAATTTCGAGGAAGGTGCATACTTCAACGGTCGCACTTATGCCTGGATGTTCGGCCTGGCTTTTGTAAGTTGGGCAATCATCTTGGTTGAACCCAAATCAGTCATTAGCGTTATGATGATAACTGCTTGTATTTTTGAACAGATGTTTTTTTCGTTTTGAGGGCGCAATGGGGTTCCATTGTAACCGATAAACGGAAAGACAGATGACAAAAAGAAAGTATGTTTGCGCATAACAGCCTAATGACCGATTTGGGTTGAAATAACCCTTTGGATATGTATCAAACTGTTTTAGCAAACTCAAAATATCAGAATTATGACAGACAACGAATGCAACAAGAAAAGCAGCTGCCGATGCCCTTATCTACTGGGCAAAGACAGATATGAGACAGTTCACCATGCGTGACGTGGTAAACGACTATCTGGAGGCAAGCGGTGCAAACCGCCCCTCCATCGGTGGTGAAGTGACCATCCTCGCACACAGAAAAATAGCAGCCAACCAACTGGCGATTGACTGCATATATGCTTTGTCCAAGGAGGAACTATCCAAGGTAGACAGGGAGTTGACTGAGATTGTTGGAGATGTGCCGAGGCAAGGGGGTGGGATGAGAATATAATGGACTATCATTGAATAGTTACCCTTGTCTATTTTTCGCTCTCATTAAAATAATCGCATCGGTTCTTTGTACAAGATTTATGCAGGTCCTCTATTTCATGTTGATTTTCAACGAAACGTCGTTCAGAAGGAATATAAGCCAATCTCTCATTACCGCCTTGGTAAAATAAAATCATGTCAACAATCAAGTTGTCTAAAAACAGTTGTTCGTGTTCTTTGCTAACATGAATAGTAATTCCTCCCATATCGAGAGTTTCGCCACTATATATTGGCTCTTTAGAGGGACTGCTTATTTTGATTCTATTATCATCCAAAAGAGTAAATGAATGTTTGTTTTCCATTGGTTTATATGAAAAATTACAGAAAAAAGGGTTGTTGATATAAAAATTCAATTTATATGTATCACACATTGTATGACCAGTATTTGTAATAGATGCCATTAGCTTATATTCAAAAAAATCATCAGTTTCTTCCTTTGTTTTATAGAAACTGCAACCATCAATTTGAAGATCTGGAATTGCTTTTCTGGAGTACAAATCTTTTACCTCGTATTCCTCCATTGGTACAGATTTAAAATTATATCTCTTATAATACCTTGAATCACGTGCCATATGAGGAGCATTGTCGCTACGTGGAATTTTTACAACATAAATAGACTTGGTTGTTTCTCCATCTTTACGCAATGGGAAAATTTTGATACCATTTATTCTTGGTCTTATTGATGTTATAATATTCTCTAACCACTCTTTTGTGAATAGGTTGCCATCAATAAAGGAGAAATCGAAAGGCTTGTTTTCTTTTTCAGAAACACCATAAACAATTATGCCTCCATCCGAATTTGCGAAAGCCGAAATATCCTTCGTTAATTCAATTTTTTTTCTATCTTCTTGACTCAATGAACCAGATGCTTTATAGTCGAGATGGATATTTTCCTCAACTTCCTGTTCAATAAGTCTTTGTATATCTGCAATGGAATAATCTTCAGTGTCAAAAAAATCCATGTTACTCTTATTGTTGCATTATTTTAATAAACTGCAAATTAAAGTCACTATTATGCCACATTCAAATAAGAATCAACGTTCTCTCTTAACAATTTGTCTAAGATAAATTCTTCGTCACATCCTCTTACAAAGCAAATTCAATAGCACAATCTTTTATCCATTGAATAGTCTCATCTTTGGCATTAATTTCTCGTGCAAAATGAAGCATTATATTTACAAACTCGTTAATAGAGAAGTTGCGTTTAATGGAATATATCCGCATTTTGGCATAATCCTCTATGGAAATCACAGTACAGTAAAACCCCTGCTTACCAAGTTCCGCTGCCGTTTCAAAAACATTATCTTTATCAAAATTGACTTTACGACCAAAAATGAAAAGACTTTTCTCTACTTTACTCAATGCGAATTTATGTATTGCATGTTCGACATCTTTTTTAGTGAAATCCTTATCCTTCACTTCTATAGATGATAGCAATTTATCACAAGATGTGAATATGTCAATATCACCAACTTCCATTGAAGACGAATCGCTTTCATTTACTTTATGAGGAACTACTTTGTTTGTTCCTTCGTAATAAAGATGCTCCAAAGCAGAAACTACCAATGGGCATATTTCTCCCTCGAATGATTGTCTTGTAAGGGCGATGATATAATCTAATGTGGTTTGTGGCAGTTCTGCCTGTGAAATATCCAAATCAGGAAGTGTGTACTTATCTGCTTCATCTTTAGATATTTGTGCAATATCATAAATGGCAGAAGAAAGATACAAGAAAGCAGACTTTGAGGATTTTATAGAAGAGAGTATGGTTATTACTATTTTCAAAATTTCCATATCATTACCTCTTCTTACAGCATTGTCTTCTGAGAGCCTTGTAAATCTTGCTGGCTTATTTAGGAAAGGCTCGTTTGAACCTCCAATACCATTTGGATAGTACTCTCGTTCAAATGGGACGATTACTTTGTGACATAGACTTCGGGCATCGTAAGCTCCTTCTGAATCATCACCGGCTTGAAGGCTGAGCGCGTCAATTTCTTCATTAGTACTTTTTGCCAATAATGCAGTCACAAGAACGTATCTGTATGTCTTATGAGAGCCACGAAGAACCTTTTCTATCAGCTCTCCTGTCGTGTCATTTACTTTCTTACAGCGTTTCTTGGCTCTGAATAAAACTTTTTGTGCTGCTATTGCTTCTATTTTTCTCATATTCTAATCAAATAAGCTTGTTTTGGGTAAATAATCAACTTCCTCGTTTCCATTCAACACGTTAATCACCATGCTCACTACTGCCTGGGCAAGGTTGCAAGGCACGGCATTACCAATTTGAGTGTATTTAGATGACTGTGGACCGCAGAAGTTATAGTCAATAGGAAATGTTTGTAATAGTGCTGCTTCCTCAACAGTCATTCTACGCAAGAAGGATGGAGCTTCTTTATATTCTGCAGAGGATGGATCAGACATAACTTTCTTATGATAGCCTTTTATCCAAGCCTCACAATTTTCATAAAGTTCCTTTTCGTCAATGACAGGTGTTTTGTTTCCACCCATCGATGCTGGGAGTGTTGCACTATATCCATCTATACGCGTTGGGCGACCTAAACCGTTAAATAGCATACCTGCATATGGAGATTTACGCAAAACAGGATTAAGGCACAATGTAATCTTTGCCTTGCATACTCCTTTGTTATTCCCTGTTCCCGCTTTATCCAATACAGACAAAGTTTCCCTAACCGTAGGGGCTTTGTGACGATACTGCAATATCATTTTTTCCCAATTGGGCTTTTTGTGTTCGTCGCCTCTTATACCAACTACAAATATTCTTTCCCTTGTTTGTGGAACGTTATAATCTGTAGCATTAAGAACCATAAAATTGACAGAATAACCCAAGGAACGCAATTTTTCCAATAATGTTTCTCTTATTTTTTCCCATTTCTTTAGAGTTCCTAACGCCTTAACATTTTCCATTATGAAAGCACGAGGTCTTGTAAATTCAATGACCTTTGCATATGACCATATCAACTGACTTCTCTTGTCATCGACATCCATTTTTCCTGCAACTGAAAAACCTTGACAAGGAGGACCACCAATAACCAAATCAGGATTGTCAACCTTGCCAATCTCATCAAACAGCGTGTTTATGTCTCCTTGAATAATATGGTCTCCGATATTCTCTTTGTATGTAAGACAAGCCTCCTTCATCATGTCATTAGCAAAAACGACATGAGCTCCAGCCTTGATGGCTCCGATGTCTAAGCCGCCTGCCCCAGAGAACAAAGATATTGTTCTTATGTTATTGAAATTATTCTGTTCTTTTATTGTCATATTTTAATTATTCATTTATGTCATTAATTAAATCCTTAGGGCTAACAGAGAGAACTTTTGCAACTTGAAGTAATTGTTCTAAAGACGGTTGTGCCTTATTTTGCACCCATCGACTAACCGTTATCTCTGATTTGCCAACATGTTCAGCTAACCAACGATTGGTTTTATTCTGTTCAGCCAAAGCAACTCTTATCCTATTTATAGAATGTCCTGCCATATCTATTGATTTTTGGGTGCAAATATAACAAAAAAAGTTGATAGTTTATCGTTATTTGATAAATATTTATATTTTTGCA
>JBJEKQ010000004.1:0-62693 GCA_051878715.1 Prevotella sp. | reverse complement strand
CTCCGGGTCTTTTTTGGTTCCATACGGATGGGAAATTACGAATTACGAATTTTGAATTACGAATTTTGAATTACGAATTTTGAGTTACGAATGAAGAATGAAGAGTGAAGAATCTTTTGAGTGAAATTTGATATCGTGCAGTGGACAGATAAAATACGTCAGGTGAAAATTACATTGGTGCTGATGGCCGTTGTCATCGCTGTAGCATCTTTGTGGGTGAGCCATATCCTGGTTTCTGACCTCTCTGAAGAGGAGAAGAATAAAATGGAGGTGTGGGTAGAGGCTCTGCATACCCTTAACACTGCTGATGAAAATACTGATTTGTCACTTGCGCTTAGGGTGATACAGGGCAACAATACCATTCCTGTGATAGTGATGGATGCTAATGACGAAGTCCTTGATTACCGCAATGTGGAGATTAAGGCTGCTGATGGCAAGGATTCCACCGCATTTGTTAAGAGTGAAGGAATGAGAATGTTGCGCAGCGGGCGTTATATCCGTCTTGATTTGGATGATTCAGGAAACTCCATTACTGATTATCAGTTGGTGTGCTATGATGAGTCGCTGATGCTTAAGCGTTTGGCGTCTTATCCCTATGTGCAGTTGGGTATAGTACTCATATTTGTCGTAGTGGCTATTTTTGCCTTGCTCTCTTCCAAAAAGGCAGAACAGAACAAAGTGTGGGTGGGACTTTCAAAGGAAACGGCACACCAATTGGGAACCCCTATCTCCAGTCTGATGGCTTGGGTGGAGATACTCAGAGAGACTTACCCGGATGATGACTTGATTCCAGAGATGAGCAAGGATGTGAAGCGCTTGGAGTTGATTGCCGACAGATTTTCAAAAATAGGGTCTTTGCCTGAGCCAACGGAGTGTAGTCTTAATACCATATTGCAAAGTGTTGTGGAGTATATGGACAGGCGCACGTCATCGCAGGTAAGCATCACCACGCAGTTGCCTCCCCACGAGGTGATGGTAAGGGTGAATGCCTCGCTCTTTGAGTGGGTGATTGAAAACCTGTGCAAGAATGCCGTGGATGCTATGGAGGGTAAAGGTAGTATTCTGATAAGTGTGGCAGAGGAAACTGCATGGAAGGTGGTGCTTGATGTGGCTGACAGCGGAAAAGGAATAAAGAAACGGGATTTACAGAATGTATTCGCACCTGGTTTCACCACCAAAAAGAGAGGGTGGGGACTGGGACTTTCGTTGGCAAAGCGTATCATAGAGGAATACCATCATGGTAGAATCTATGTAAAAAGTTCTGAGGTAGGCAAAGGAACGGTGTTCAGAATAGAACTTAAAAAATAGAAAACCGTCCCTTTGCGCAAAAAAAACAGCGTGCTATTGCGCTGATAGGAAATAATTTTGTAACTTTGCACCCCGAAATGTGTAATCTTGATAAGTTCATCATAGACCTCAAAGGATTGACATCAGATGATGTCTGTCGTACATTTGAACTGGACGACTCCTTTTTTGGTGCTGTGGGTGCAGAAGATATCAAGAAAGGCGTTGCTACAGCGGAATTGCAAATCCGACGAGTGGCAGAAGGATGCTTTGATTTACGCTTTCATGTGCACGGAGAGGTGACGGTGCTTTGCGACCGCTGTTTGGACGAGATGCTCCAGCCCGTTGATACGGAAACTTCTCTTGTGGTGAAATATGGCGATGAATATTCAGAAGAAGATGACTATGTGACCATTCCCGAAAGCGAAGGCACCGTGGATGTCGCGTGGTACATTTACGAGTTTATAGCCTTGGCTCTTCCCATCAAGCACGTTCATGCACCTGGTAAATGCAATCGTGCGATGATAGACATGCTCAATGAGCACTCAACTACCCGAAGTAGTGATGGGGATGCACGGGAATCTATAGATCCGAGATGGATAGAATTATTGAAATTAAAGGAATCAAAAGACTAATTATTTAAGAATTATGGCACATCCTAAAAGAAGACAATCGAAGACTCGTACTCTCAAAAGAAGAACTCATGACAAGGCAGTAGCTCCTGCATTGGCTGTTTGCCCCAACTGCGGTGCATATTATGTTTACCACACCGTATGCCCCACTTGCGGATACTACAGAGGTAAGGTTGCTATTGTTAAGGACGAGGTAGCAGAATAAAAATGGAGAAAATAAACGCGATAATCACAGGAATAGGTGGGTATGTTCCCGATTATGTTCTTGATAACGAAGAACTGTCGAGGATGGTCGAAACCAATGACGAGTGGATTATGACGCGTGTGGGCATCAAAGAAAGGCGTATTCTCTCTGAGGAGGGTCTGGGCACTTCTTACATGGCCCGCAAAGCCGCCAAGCAACTGGTCAGGAAAACGGGTGTTGATCCGGATTCCATTGATGCAGTTATCGTGTCAACGAGTACTGCGGATTATAAGTTCCCGTCAACAGCTTCTATTGTTATTGGCAAACTGGGGCTGAAAAACGCTTTTGCCTTTGACTATTGGGCTGCATGTTGCGGTTTCTTGTATTCCCTGGATACTGCTGCTTCAATGATACAGTGTGGACGTTACAAGAAGATTATCGTGATTGGTGCCGACAAGATGTCATCTGTGGTGGATTACAAGGATCGCAGCACTTGTCCGCTTTTCGGTGATGGTGCCGCTGCCGTATTGGTAGAGGCAACGACCGAGCAGAATATCGGTGTGATGGATTCTTACTTCCGTGCAGATGGAAAGGGGTTGCCTTTCTTGCACTTGAAGGCTGGCGGCTCAGTTTGTCCTCCCTCACATTTCACTGTAGATCATCGCCTGCACTATCTTTATCAGGAAGGTAAGACTGTGTTCCGCTATGCAGTGACCAATATGAGTGACGATTGTGCGTTGATAGCGGAGCGCAATCATCTGAACAAGGATAATATCGCATTTGTGGTACCTCATCAGGCAAATATGCGCATCATCGAAGCTGTTGCCAAGCGTTTGGACTTGCCAATGGACCATGTGATGGTAAACATTGAGCACTTCGGAAACACCAGTGCAGCCACCATACCCTTGGCATTGTGGGAGAATGAAAGAAAGTTGAAAAAAGGAGATAACCTTATTTTCACTGCTTTTGGAGCCGGATTCGTTCACGGTGCATCCTACTACAAATGGGCGTATGATGGCGCTGATGTGGAATCGGCGAAATAAAAAGATATCTAATTGCAGAAAAAGCGTTCCCTATCCGTGTGTAGAGAACGCTTTTTTTGACTGTTCACGGCAGTGCCCTGTTTGGGATGTTATGGCGTGCATTGACAGAAAAGTTCCTATAAGTGTGTGCAATTCAATTATTTTGCTTAATTTTGCAATAAGAAAGAACCCCTAAAGAGTATATGCACAAGGCAGGATTTGTAAATATCGTAGGCAATCCTAACGTAGGAAAGTCAACGTTGATGAACCAATTGGTGGGCGAGCGTATCAGCATTGCCACCTTTAAGGCACAGACCACGAGGCATAGAATCATGGGTATAGTAAATACCCCTGAGATGCAGATAGTTTTTTCAGACACTCCGGGTGTGCTGAAGCCCAACTACAAGTTGCAGGAATCGATGCTGGCTTTCTCGGAATCGGCACTGACAGATGCGGATGTGCTGCTCTATGTGACCGATGTGGTGGAGAATCCGGAGAAGAATATGGACTTCCTGGGCAAAGTGGCAAAGATGGATGTGCCCGTGCTGTTGCTCATCAACAAGATAGACCAAAGCAACCAAGCCGACTTGGGCAATATTGTGGAACGCTGGCATGGGTTGCTGCCCAATGCCGAGATATTGCCTATATCTGCCAAAAACAAGTTTGGTACAGACATGCTGTTGAAAAGAATCGGCGAGCTATTGCCCGATAGTCCGCCCTACTTTGACAAGGACCAGCTTACCGACAAGCCCGCACGCTTCTTTGTGAGCGAGATTATCAGGGAGAAGATACTGCTGTATTATGACAAGGAGATTCCCTACTCTGTGGAGGTAAGGGTGGAACAGTTCAAGGAGCAGGAAAAGAAAATCAGTATCTCTGCCGTAATATATGTGGAGCGAGAATCGCAAAAAGGCATCATTATCGGGCATCAGGGAGTGGCGTTAAAGAAAACGAGTACGGAGAGCAGAAAGGCGCTGGAACGCTTCTTCGGAAAACATGTGTTCCTTGAAGTCTTTGTCAAGGTAGATAAGGATTGGCGCAGTTCTCAGCGGGAACTTAATTCTTTCGGATATAATCCGGAATAGGCAAGGGAAAGGGCTGGGAACACGTGTCTGAACGCCTGAAGTGATTCGTGCAAAATATTTATTTATCAGTAAGAAACAGAGAAAAGACAGAGTGATATGGCAAATTTAGTAGCGATAGTGGGGCGCCCCAATGTGGGCAAGTCAACCCTTTTCAACCGTCTCACCAAGACACGCAGCGCCATCGTAAGCGACGAAGCCGGTACAACCCGCGACCGTCAGTATGGCAAATGTGAATGGAATGGCAGAGAGTTTTCTGTGGTAGATACCGGCGGATGGGTCGTCAATTCAGATGACATATTCGAGGAAGAAATACGAAAGCAGGTACTTATTGCCACCGAAGAAGCCGACCTGATTCTCTTTCTGGTAGATGTGAGCAATGGCGTAACCGACTGGGATGTGGATGTAGCACAGATATTGCGCAGAACCAAGTTGCCTGTCATCCTGGTGGCAAACAAGGCCGATTCCAACGATATGCAGTATTATGCAGCTGATTTCTACCGTCTGGCAATAGGCGATCCTATATGTGTCAGCGCAGCTACAGGCAGCGGCACAGGGGATTTGCTGGATATAGTGCTGTCGAGGTTGAAAGAAGACAAGGGAGAACTGCTTGAAGAAGGCATTCCCCGTTTTGCCGTGGTGGGTCGTCCCAATGCCGGCAAGAGCAGCATCATCAATGCCTTCATCGGCGAAGAGCGGAATATCGTGACGGAGATTGCAGGCACCACGCGCGACAGCATCTATACACGTTACGACAAGTTCGGTTTCGATTTCTACCTCGTCGATACCGCCGGTATCCGCAGAAAGAACAAGGTGACAGAGGATTTGGAATTCTATAGTGTGATGCGCTCTATCCGCGCCATAGAAAACAGTGATGTGTGCATCCTGATGATAGATGCTACCCGTGGCATTGAGGCGCAGGACATGAATATCTTCCAGCTGATACAGAAGAACAACAAGAGCCTGGTGGTAGTAGTCAACAAGTGGGACCTCGTGGAAGATAAGACGCAGAAGGTGATAGACACCTTTGAACAGGCTATCCGCAGCAGAATGGCTCCCTTTGTGGATTTCCCCATCATTTTTGCTTCTGCACTTACCAAGCAGCGCATCTTCAAGGTGCTGGAAACTGCCAAGCAGGTATATCTGAACCGGAAGATAAAGATAGGAACCAGCAAGCTCAATGAGGTGTTGCTCCCCTTGGTTGAAGCCTATCCGCCGCCATCTATTAAAGGAAAGTATATTAAAATCAAGTATATCTCGCAGTTGCCCAACACGCAGATACCTTCTTTCGTGTTTTATGCCAATCTGCCTCAGTATATCAGAGAACCGTATAAACGTTTTCTGGAGAACAAGATAAGGGAAAACTGGACTCTTTCAGGGTCTCCCGTCAACATCTTTATCCGTCAGAAATAATGAAAAAGGTCATCTTTTTCTTGCTCGTCATCCTCGGTATTGCGCTTTCATGCAAACGGGAAGCACCTCATGCCGAGGATGCCGTGATACAGCAGGCGCAGGAGTATTACCGGCTGTTGATCAAAGGTGAATACGATGCCTTCCTGTCGGGGATAGACGGTGCGGACGGTTTGCCGGCTGATTATCGTGAGCAGCTCATGGCAAACACCTGCCAGTTTGTCGATGTACAGAAGAAACAGCGTGGGGGGATGATTCGTGTGGAGGGTTTGCGTGCGGTGATAGACAGCGCGGCAACCACTCATGCCAATGCCTTTCTGCTGATTTGTTTTGGTGACAGCACCCGTGAAGAGGTAGTCGTGCCTATGGTGGAAAGGCAGGGAAAATGGCTGATGCGCTAAGCCCTTACAACCTGTTGTCCTGGCATTTGGCTGCGCGTATCTTTTCCACCTCAAATTTTTTCAGTTTCTTCAGCAGGTCGCTGGCAAAGATGAAGTCGGTCAGTTTTTCGTTTTCCGACCCCATGATGTCCTTGCTTTGCCCTTGCCACTCCTTTTCACCCTGGTAAATGAAGATGATGTTCTCGCCGATGCCCATCACGGAATTCATGTCGTGCGTGTTGATGATGGTTGTCATGTTATACTCCTGGGTGATGCTGTGCAGCAAGTCATCAATCACCAGTGATGTCTTGGGGTCCAATCCTGAGTTGGGTTCGTCGCAAAACAAGTATTTGGGATTGAGGGCAATGGCGCGTGCTATTGCCACACGTTTCTGCATACCTCCCGAAATTTCTCCTGGATATTTTGCTTCGGCATCGGTCAAATCCACCCTGTCCAGACAGGTGCGTGCCCTTTTCACCCTGTCGGAATAGTTCATGTTAGAGAACATGTCAAGAGGGAACATCACGTTTTCCAGTACCGTTTGCGAGTCAAACAGGGCGGCACTTTGGAAAATCATACCCATTTCGCGTCGCAACATGATTCTCTCCTTTTTGGTCATCTGTACGAAGTTGCGCCCGTCATACAGCACATCACCGCTGGTAGGCGTAAGCAGTCCCACCAGATTCTTCATCAGCACCGTCTTTCCGCTCCCGCTCTGTCCGATGATAAGGTTGGTCTTGCCGTTTTCGAACACCGTTGAGATATCTTTCAGAACGCTCCTGCTCTCAAACGATTTGCAGAGATGTTTTATTTCTATCATGATAATAACTGGGTTAAGAACACGTCGCTGCACAGTATCAGCACACTTGATGAAACTACGGCATCCGTAGATGCCTTGCCTACGTTGACAGAGCCTCCCTCTACGGTGTAGCCGAAATAGGAGGGCACGCTGGATATGATAAATGCGAAGAAGGTACTCTTGATGATGCTCATCCATACGAACCACGACTTAAAGGCGTGCTGCAATCCCAGAGTGAGGTCTTCGGGTGCCAGCACCTGACCGATGTAAGCCGTGGCATAGGCGCCCAGAAAGCCTGTGGCAGAAGAGAAAATCACCAGAAATGGCATAATCGTAATCATGCCCAGAATTTTGGGCAGTATCAGGTAGCAGGCAGAGTTGACACCCATGATGTCCAGTGCGTCAATCTGTTGGGTTACCCGCATGGTGCCTATCTCGGATGCGATGTTGGAGCCCACCTTTCCCGCCAGTATCAGGCACATGATGGATGAGGAGAATTCCAGCAGCATGATTTCACGTGTAGTATAGCCTGTAACCCAGCGGGGCATCCACGGACTCTGGATGTTCAGTTTCATCTGTATGCAGATGACCGCACCGATAAAGAAGGAGATGAGCAACACGATGCCTATGGAGTTGACACCCAGTTGTGCCATCTCCTTGACATATTCCTTGAAAAACATGCGCATACGTTCCGGACGGGAAAAAGTACGCCCCATCAGCGTGAGGTAGCGTCCCAGCGTGTCAAGCCATTTGAACAGTAACATTCCTTTCAGTTTTGTAGTTGCAAAAGTAATCAAAATGCACAAAAAACTGCAATAAACCATATAGTTTTTGTGTTTGTCAATGATTATATACGGCTTTTTTGCTAATTTTGCACTTGTATTACGGTGAAAGGAGACAAACCCTGCAGCCGGTACTGAAACAATGGTGGAAAGGACGATGCCGGCGTTGCGCTTCCACCGCATCCAAATCATAGAGAAATGGCAGAAACAGAACAGATACAACCACAGACAGCAGGCGATGGAATGGTTCTCCGTGCACAGGGCTTGGTGAAGAAATACGGCAAGCGCACGGTGGTGAACGATGTGTCTATCCATGTGAAACAGGGTGAGATAGTGGGGCTTTTGGGACCTAATGGTGCCGGGAAAACCACCTCGTTCTATATGACCACAGGACTGATAGTGCCCAATGCGGGGCATATCTTCCTGAATGATTTGGACATTACCGACTATCCCGTGTATAAAAGGGCACGTGCCGGCATCGGTTATCTGGCTCAGGAAGCGTCGGTGTTCCGCAAACTCAGTGTGGAAGACAATATCATGAGCGTGCTGGAGATGACAGGCAAGCCCCGCGCCTACCAGAAGGAGAAACTGGAAAGTCTGATAGACGAGTTCGACCTGGGCAAGGTGCGCAAGAACATGGGTGACCAACTGTCGGGCGGTGAGCGGCGCCGAACGGAGATAGCACGCTGTCTTGCCATCGACCCCAAGTTCATCATGCTTGACGAGCCCTTTGCCGGTGTTGACCCCATTGCCGTGGAGGATATCCAGTATGTGGTGTGGAAGCTGAAAGACCGCAACATCGGTATTCTCATCACCGACCATAACGTACACGAAACCCTGTCTATCACCGACCGTGCCTACCTGCTTTTCGAAGGCAGGATATTGTTCAAGGGCAATCCCGAAGAACTTGCCGCCAACAGAATAGTGCGCGAAAAATACTTGGGTACAGATTTTGTGTTGCGCCAGAAGGATTTCCAGCAGCTGGAGGAAAAACACCGTGCTAAAAGGGCGGAATAAGGAGGGAAATCATATTTTTTTGAGAAAATCTGAAAAATCTTCGCTTTTTGTTTGGCAGTTTCAGAAAAACCTTATACCTTTGCACCCGCTTACAATAGGTAAGGGCGCTTAGCTCAGCTGGTTTAGAGCATCTGCCTTACAAGCAGAGGGTCGGCGGTTCGAATCCGTCAGCGCCCACAACCATAGGAATGTACCGAAGTTGTTCGGTACATTTTTTTGTTTAAAACCTGACCACATCGTGGAAATGAACGGTTCCTTATGGGGCATGTCGAAACGGCAGAAGACTAAAGTTCCGTTCCAAGTCAAACTGATGGACGAAGCCTTGCGGATAATCAAGGCGTTATGAGCCGTTTATGAAGGACTGTGTAATCCGAATTTATGTAAGCAAGCGTAAAAGGAACCGGTGTTTTGGCAACATCGGCTCCTTGGTCTGGTATGCGTTTGGATTTTCATTGCAACCTGTCAGAAAGCAGGGTTATATGCAAATGGTTATAATCAACTTTGAATGAACATTTTTATAGCAGGATTATTTGTCTTAATAATATCCCCCAAAATAAGTAATAGCTGAATATTTCAACAGTGAACATTGTTCTGCCTTGTTCATTGTTGAACTTTTTTTAGCGGATATGTCATTGATACAGCATTGTATCTGTCAGAATCACTATTTTATGGTATTGCATATTCCGTTGAAATATAGCAACTTTGCAGCCGAAAACAAAACAATGTTCAGTAATGCAGACGCTAAAAGATGACATAAGGCAAAGGATATTGGACGCAGGCCGCAGGGAGTTTTCCAGCAAAGGGTTTGCCAAAGCTTCCATGCGCTCCATTGCATCTGAGGTAGGAGTGGGTGTCGGCAATCTGTACAACTATTTTCCAAGCAAAGACAGTTTGTTCTGTGCAGTTCTTGCTCCGCTCACCTCTTCCTTATATGCTGCATTCGAAAACCACCACGGAAAGACCGCTGATGTGCTGAACATGATGCAGGAAGAATATCTTGTTTCTACCGTTTCCGAATATCTGAACCTGCTGCGTGGAAACCGCACACTGATGAAGATGCTCTTTTTCGGTGCGCAAGGTTCTTCGCTGGAACATTTCAAGGCAGAATTTACCGACAAGGCTACGGAGCAAGTCAAGACGTGGTTTGCCAAGAACAAAGAAATTCATCCGCAGATGAACATTAAGGTGAGTGATTTTATGATTCATCTGCACACCGTGTGGATGTTCGCGATGTTCGAGGAGATACTGATGCACAAGGTTCCGGCGGAGGAGATACCCAAAATTGTAGAAGAATACATAACATTTGAAATAAAGGGATGGAAACAATTATTAGGTATATAGCAAGACATGGCAGGATGTCTGTCATGGCAGGAAATCGGAAGAGGGCTTCGGAAACGAGGCTCTCTTCTTTTTTTGTGAACAAAATAAAACATCGTTCATTTTTGAAACCGCCTTGATGAGGTAGTTCAAATGAATCAAGCAATATAGCTGTGAGCGTGAGGCATGTGAATTGGACAATTAATTTAAAACATATGATATGAAAAAGAAATCAGTTTTATCACGGTTACTCGCGTATGCCGGATGGAAGAAATATCTGACATACGCTTCATGGGTACTGTCGGCATTGAGCGCACTGCTCGCCATTGTGCCCTTTGTGTTCGTTTGGAAAATCCTTGATGAGGTGTTACGTGTGGTACCCAACTTCAAGGAGGCGCAGCATCTGGGCCATTACGGATGGATGGCGGTATTGTTTGCCGTTGTTTCAATGGCAGTCTATACGGCAGCCCTGTTCTGTTCGCATTGGGCGGCATTCAGAATAGCGCGTAATATCCGCATTGCCGCCATGCACCATATCGTGACGCTTCCGCTTGGCTTTATGGATGCCTTCGGCAGTGGGAAACTGCGCAAAATAGTGAACGAATCGAGTGCGGCAACAGAAACATATTTGGCACACCAACTGCCCGACACAGCCGGAGCCGTCAGCACTACGGCAGGCCTGCTGTGCCTCCTGCTCTGGTTTGACTGGCGACTGGGTTTGCTGTGCCTTGTGCCCGTAATGTTGGCATTTATGGTCATGCTGGCGATGACGGGAAAGAACATGCGTATAGCCATGCAGAAATACCAGAGTCATTTGGACAATATGGCAAACGAAGCAGTGGAATACGTGAGGGGCATTCCGGTGGTGAAGACCTTCGGGCAATCCATATTCTCGTTCCGGCGTTTCAAGGATGCCATTGACCAATACGGCACTTGGACAGCAACCTACTGCCGCCATCTCCGTCTGCCGATGCTGCTTTATACAGTCTGCATCAATGCAGTTTTTGCCATCCTGATAGCCGTAGGACTGTATGTCGCACGGCACGAGATGACAAGCACTTTCATGCTGAACCTGCTGTTCTATATCATCATCACGCCCGCCATTACCGTACAACTCACCAAGATAATGTATAAAAGTGAGGAGGGAATGAAGGTGTCAGAAGAAATGGAAAAGATAGAGCGTGTATTCAGCATAAAACCATTAGCAGAACCTTCGGTGTCGAGCCGACCCATCGACAACTCCATCAATATTTCCAATGTCAAGTTCCGTTATCCCGATACCGCGCGGGATGCACTCGACGGCGTTTCTCTTTACATAAAGGCAGGAGAACATATTGCGTTGGTGGGTCCTTCTGGTGGAGGCAAAACCACATTGGCAAGCATTATTGCCCGGTTCTGGGATGTGACACAAGGCAGTGTGAAAATTGGCGGTGTGGATGTGCGCGACATTTCCAAAGAAACACTTATGGACAACATTTCCTTTGTCTTTCAAGATAGCAGACTGCTGAAAATGAGCCTTTTGGAGAATATCCGCATGGCACGACCTTCTGCTACTCGTGAAGAGGTAACAGAAGCTTTGGAGAAAGCGCAATGCAGTGACATCATCGCCAAACTGCCCGATGGTGTCGATACGGTCGTTGCCACCGATGGAGTATTCCTCTCGGGCGGAGAACAGCAACGGCTTACCATTGCACGGGCGATGCTCAAAAACACACCTGTCATCATTCTGGACGAAGCCACTGCCTTTGCCGACCCCGACAACGAGATGAAAGTACAGAAGGCCTTTGCCACATTGTCGCAAGGCAAGACAGTGATAATGATTGCACACAGGCTCTCGACCGTGGTCAATGCCGACAGGATATATGTATTGAAAGAAGGGCGGATTGCAGAAGAGGGTTCTCATGCCCGTTTACTTGAAAAAGATGGTATTTATTCAAAAATGTGGGCGGAATACACCAAATCCGCCAACTGGCACATAGGAGGTATAAAATAATGACAGTTATAAAATATTTACAACATCGCTTCGCCCTTTCGGAAAAAGGAGCGAAAGATATGATAGCAGCCACATTGGCTTGCGCGTTGAAGAATATCTGCCTGATGTTTCCGGCAGGTCTGCTTTTCTTCTTTGTTGATGATATGCTCAACGGAACACTCACGGGACGCACCTTGTTTTACGTGACAGGCATTCTTGTCTGCTTAGTACTGATTTTCTTGACTCAGTACATGGAATACAACACTTGTTTTTTCTCTACCTACAAGGAGTCTGGGGTCAGACGAGTGTCATTGGCAGAACAGCTTCGCAAACTGCCTCTTTCCTATTTCGGCAGAAAAGACCTGAGCGACCTCACCTCTACGATTATGGCAGATTGCTGTACGTTGGAGACAGCACAATCACATTGGATTCCTGAGCTGTATGGTTCCATAATCTCTACTTTCCTGATAGCCGTTTCGTTGCTTTCTTTCGACTGGAAGATGGCGGCAGCCGCCTTGTGGGTGTTGGTCATTGCCTATGCGGTAGTCTTTTCGAGCAAGAGGGTGCTGGGCAGATTTGCCAAAAAGAGTAATCGGGCAAAGATGATTTGTGCTGACGGCATTCAGGAATGTTTGGAGACTGTGCGCGACCTGAAAGCCAACAATGCCGAAGCCATTTATCTTGAACGGTTGGACACGAAGATTGACGATGTGGAACATGCGGCAAAGAAGAGCGAGATAGTTTGTGCCGTATTCGTTGTCTCAGCGTCGATGATTCTGAAAGTCGGCATTGCCTCGACGGCTCTGGTTGGTGGTATGCTGCTTTCTACAGGCCAGCTGTCGGTCAGCGTGTTCTTTATGTTCTTGCTTGTCGTTTCACGACTGTACGACCCCATGCAGGCTGCCTTGCAGAATCTTGCTGCTGTCATATCTACAGGTGTGCCTTGTGGGCGCATGAACGAAATACTTGAACATTCTGTACAGGAAGGTGCGAAAAAGCTGGATAATTCGGGCTACGATGTGGAATTCTCTCACGTGGGTTTCTCTTACAACAGTTCTACACCGGTGCTGACAGATGTTTCGTTTGTAGCCCGCCAAGGGGAAGTGACTGCTCTTATCGGACCGTCAGGCGAGGGAAAAACCACCGTTTCACGCCTTGCTGCCCGTTTTTGGGACGTGGATAAGGGCAAGATAACGGTGGGAGGAGCGGACATATCAAAGATTGAACCCGAAACGCTGCTGTCTTTGTACTCGATAGTGTTTCAGGAAGTCACGCTGTTCAACAACACCATATTGGAGAATATACGCATAGGTAGGAAAGACGCAACCGATGAAGAGGTAATTGCCGCTGCATGCCTTGCCAATTGCGACGAGTTTGCCGAACGCCTGCCACAGCAGTGGAACACTCTGATTGGAGAGAACGGCTCGGAACTGTCGGGCGGAGAACGGCAACGCATCAGTATTGCCAGGGCATTCCTCAAAAATGCACCCATTATCCTGCTTGACGAAGCTACTGCCTCATTGGACGTTGATAACGAGACGCTGATTCAGGATGCGTTGGCAAGGTTGATAAAAGACAAGACGGTAATCGTCATTGCCCACAGGATGCGCACAGTAGCCGGTGCCGACAAGATAGTAGTGATAAAAAACGGCAAGGCTACAGAACATGGTTCGCCCAAAGAATTGCTTGCATACAGGGACAGCTATTTCTGCAAGATGCTTCATCTCCAAGCGTCCTCAGAGGGGTGGAGTCTATAAAGCCACATCTTTAAGCCAATGATTTATAAAATCAAACTACGTAAGCCCATGAAGGGGAGTCGATGTTTCGGTAACATCGGCTCCTTTGAATAAGCTATTGGCCATTTTTCCCGAATTTGGGAAGATGTACGAGCTGGATTCTATTGATTACAAATGTTGCAATTATAGGATTCCCGCAAAAAAAACAATACATTTGTAACGTGCTTCAATTAGAAGGCAATTAGAACTCATATAGAAGGAACGAACTAATCCTGACAACCGCAAAATCCGTCCATCGGAACCGTTCCTTATCTCGGACTCTGTTCGCCTTACGGTGTTAAGATTATTGACCTCATTGTCATTGAAGATAGCAAGCTGTTTCTCCGCAAAGGTTTGTTGTGCCTGCTTAGTGGAACATCAAGTTGCAGAAGACAAGGGGTCAGCGGATATCGGCACACAGGCACAGACGATGGTTGTTAATCTCTCGGTGTACTCATTTGTCTTCTTGTTTGCGCATCGTCAATACGGGTGATGTTAAGGATTGCCGGTACTGGGTGGGCGACATGCCGATGGTTTTCGAGAAGAGTCGTGAGAAATAATACTGGTCGTCGATGCCCAGTTTGTGACAAATCTGATTCACTTTCAAACCGGTTTCTTTCAGCAGGCGGCAGGCATGCTCCATCTTCAGTCTGTTGTAGTAGGCGTGGGGGCTCATGCCCGTCTGCTTTCTGAAAAGGGCAGAGAAATGACTCTGTGAGTATCCTATGTAGGTGGCAGCCTGTTGCAGGGTCATGCGGTTTTCAATATTCTCCTGCATGAAATGGATGGCACATTGGCAGAGGTCTTGTTCGCTGACGGGGGCATCAGCATGGGATAGCCGGTTGTTGCCCGATGCCTCGCGAAACTGCACCAAATAGCGCATCGAGGCGAGGAAGTGGTGGAGCAGGGAAGAAGCATAGCGCAGATGCTCGATGCTCGTGCCCGACTGTAGGGTGGTGAGTATCTCCTCGAAGATGCAGATGCGATCCATGATGCGCGAGTTGACCGCCACGTTGATTTTACGGGGCGTTTGCATCCCTTCTGCATAGATGGCGGCATGCTGGCCGGAGAAATGAATCCAATAGATGGTCCAGCAACCGTTGGGCGTGGCACCATAAGAGTGTGGCACATCCGGCGGAAGAATAAAGAACTCACCCGCCTTTACTCTATACTCCTTGTCTTCGGTGGCATACCATCCGCTGCCGTCCACGCAATAGATGAGCACAAACTGTCCGATGGGCGTCAGCCGCTCACGGTAGTGACGGGATGCGCTTGGATAATAGCCGATGTCTGTCACATAAAGACTTGATGCCAGTCTGTCGGCGCGTTCCGTCTCAATCACCATAGGCGGCAACACCACCTGTCGTTCTCCCTGGAATCCGTCTTTCAGTCCTTTCATGCTTGCAAACGTACAAAGATTCACTGAAACCACAAAGACAAATTCAAGAAAACTGTTTCGTATTCTCTGTCGTAGGATTGTCCATTCAAAAGAATTGCTTTGTCTATCTTTTATGTCGGAGGCTAATCGTAACTTTGCGACTGGAATATACTTCATCAAGAATGACAGAAAACCCTCAAGAGATGAACAACTGCAACCAAGGATTTCTCTATTTCATTTGTGCTGTGTCTGCCATGGGCGGACTGCTTTTCGGATATGACTGGGTAGTGATAGGTGGTGCCAAGCCATTCTACGAACTCTATTTCGGCATCTCCAACTCCCCTTTGATGCAAGGGGTGGCGATGACCACTGCGCTGGTGGGCTGTCTGGCAGGTGCCATGGTGGCAGGTGCCGCCGCCGACCGTTATGGCCGCAAACCGCTGTTGATGGTGTCGGCAGTGCTGTTTACGGTGTCTGCCATTGCCACGGGACTCTTCAATGACTTCACGCTATTCAATATAGCCCGCTTTGTGGGAGGCGTGGGCATTGGTGTGGCATCAGCCTTGTCTCCGATGTATATCGCCGAGGTGAGTCCCGCTCCGATACGTGGGCGTATGGTGAGTCTCAATCAGATGACCATTGTGCTTGGTATTCTTGCAGCACAGGTGGTCAACCTGCTCCTTGCCCGTGATACCTCGGTAGTGGAGAGCCAGACTTGGAATGTGGAGTGGGGATGGCGGTGGATGTTCTGGGCAGAGACCCTGCCAGCCGCCCTCTTCCTGCTGATGAGTTGCTTTATCCCCGAGAGTCCTGTGTTCTTGCAGCTTAAGGCGGTGCCTCAGGCGGCAGACCGAAAGAAAGATACGGGACTCAGGCTGCTGATGGAACCCCGATATGGGCGTGTGCTGCTGCTTGGATTGGTGGTGGCAGTGTTCCAGCAATGGTGTGGCACCAATGTCATCTTCAACTACGCCCAGGAGATTTTCGTCGGGGCAGGCTTCGATGTGGATGGCATGTTCATCAATATAGTCATCACCGGCATTGCCAATGTGGTGTTCACCTTTGTGGCGCTCTATACCATCGAGAAATGGGGACGCAGGACACTGATACTTATTGGGGCAGGAGGCTTGGGACTGATTTACCTTGTCCTCGGTGCCTGCTATTTTGCCGGTCTCACAGGACTGATGATGGTGGTGCTTGTGGTGGCTGCCATCTCGGTTTATGCCATGACTCTGGGACCTGTCACTTGGACACTTCTGGCAGAACTCTTCCCTCACCGCATCCGTGGTGTTGCCATGGCCACTTGTACCTTTGCCCTGTGGGTGGGCTGTTGCACCCTCACCTTCTCCTTCCCCTCCATGAATGCCGCATTGGGAAGCAGCGGCACTTTCTGGACTTATTCTGCCATCTGCGTGGCAGCCTTTGTGTTCCTTTGGCGCCGTTGTCCTGAAACCAAGGGCAAATCGTTGGAGCAGTTGGAAAAGGAGTTGACCAACTCCTGATATTTTTTTGACGTGATTTATCCCTAAAAATAAAGCGAGAATAATGGTAAAAGCCTGGAGAGAGTTGGTAACCATCCCAACGTATGAAGTGGGAACACCGGAGAAGAACCCGATGTTTCTCGAAAAGAGAGTCTATCAAGGCTCAAGCGGTGTGGTTTATCCCTATCCTGTCATAGAAACCATCAGCGACGAGAAGGTGGACAGGGAGTATAAGGCTATATGGCTGGAAAACGATTATATCAAGGTGATGATTCTGCCTGAGCTGGGTGGACGGGTGCAGATGGCCTATGACAAAATCAGGGAGCGCCATTTCGTTTACTACAATCATGTGGTGAAGCCTGCCCTTGTGGGACTCGTAGGCCCTTGGATCTCAGGCGGCATTGAGTTTAACTGGCCCCAGCATCATCGCCCCAGCACCTTTATGCCTGCCGACAGTACCATTGAGTATGGTGCTGACGGGTCGGTGACGGTATGGGTGAGCGAGATGGAAAAGATGTTTCACCAAAAAGGTATGGCTGGGTTTACCCTTCGTCCTGGCTGTGCCTGTCTCGAAATTCAGGGAGTGCTCTATAACCGTACGGATGTACCCCAGACCTTCCTGTGGTGGGCCAATCCTGCCGTGGAGGTGAATGATGCCTATCAGAGTGTGTTCCCGCCCGATGTCAATGCGGTATTCGACCATGGCAAGCGTGCCGTCTCTTCGTTCCCCATTGCCACGGGAACTTATTATAAGGTGGACTATTCGGCAGGTGTCGATATATCCAACTACCGCAATATTCCTGTCCCCACGAGTTATATGGCTGTCAACAGCCGTTTCAACTTCGAGGGGGGCTATGAAAACGATACCCGGGCGGGTATGCTCCATGTGGCTTCTCATCATTTCTCGCCTGGCAAGAAACAATGGACATGGGGCAATGGCGACTTTGGAAGAGCCTGGGACCGTAACCTCACCGATGAGGCGACACCCGAGGAGTGCGAGCGCTGGCATATCGACCGTAAAGGCTTTCGCCCTTATATCGAACTGATGGCTGGTGTATATACAGAAAACCAGCCCGATTTCACCTGGCTCATGCCCTATGAGGAGAAACGGTTTGTGCAGTATTTCATGCCCTATAGAGAACTGGGCATCGTGAAAGAGGCGTCGAAGGACTTGCTGATGAACATCTGCGAGACGGAGGACGGGAAGGTGGAACTTAAACTCTTTGCCACCTCACGCCAGCAGTTGCACATCGTGCTCGCCGCCGATGACGGGCGCGTGCTCTTCGACCAGACACGCGTGCTCTGTCCGGAGGAGGTGATGGTGGAACGCATCGCTTCACAGGGTGCGGTCTTCTCAGAACTCCGACTGACAGTATATAAGGAACTTTATGGCAGGGAGCGCGAGGTGATGCAGTGGCATACAGAATCAGACGAGATTCGTCCCATTCCCGATAGTGCCGAGGCCGCTCTGCTGCCCGAACAAGTGAAGACCAACGAGCAACTCTTCCTCACCGGACAGCATCTGGAACAGTACCGCCATGCCACCTGGAGTCCTGTGGACTATTACGAGGAGGCACTGCGCCGGGATCCCAATGATATCCGTTGCCTTAATGCCATGGGACTATGGTTCATCCGCAAGGGCCGTTTCGCCAAGGCGGAGACATGCCTGCGCAAGGCTGTCAGGCTTTTGCAGAAGCGCAACCCCAATCCCTATGACAGCGAACCTATCTACCATCTTGCCCTTGCGCTGAAATACCAGGGCAGGATGGATGAGGCCTACGCCTTCTTCTGGAAAACCACTTGGAACAAGGCCCTGGCAGATGCCGGCTATTTCGAGGCTGCCAAAATCTCTGTGGCCCAGCAGCGGCTTGATGATGCTCTTGACGAGTTGGAGCGTGGCCTTGTTTATGGTGCACACAACCAGAAGGCATTGGCTCTCAAGGCATCAGTGCTGAGACTGATGGGACGGAAAGAGCAGGCATTGGCGGTTTGCCGTGATGCACTCGCCACCGACCTGTTCAACTATGGGTGCCGGTATGAACAGTATCTGCTGACGGGTGACGATACGCTGTTGGACGAACTGAAAACCCTGATGCAGGGGCTGGCAAAAAACTATGACGAACTGGCGCTCGACTATTTGGCGGCAGGATTGCGGAACGAGGCAAGTGCCGTCTGGAATATAGCCATTGCCGAAAAGGCGGACAGTCCGATGACCTACTATTATTTGCAGTGCTATGAGGAGGCGGAACAGGCAGATTCCAGGTACTGTTTTCCTAACCGTCTTGAGGATATACCGGTGCTGGAAGCCGCCAAGAAGGCTTGTCCCCAGGGTGCCAAGGCTCCTTATTATCTCGGCTGTCTCTACTATGCCGCACGTCAATATGACCTTGCAGTTGAAAACTGGGAACTGTCGGCAAGACTCGACCCGCAGTTTCCTACGGTATGGCGCAACCTCTCCTTGGCACGTTTCAATAAGCAAGACCGTCAGCAGGAGGCACTGACGTATATGGAACGTGCCTTCCATCTTGATGAGAGCGATGCCCGTGTACTCATGGAGCTCGACCAGCTCTATAAGCGTCTGCAGAGGCCGCATGAGGCACGTCTTGCCTTCCTTAGAAAATACCCTGAGTTGGTGGCCCGGCGTGATGACCTGGTGCTCGAAGAGATAACGCTGCTCAACCAGACAGGCCGCTATGAGGAGGCTCTAAGACTGTTGGATGCACATACGTTTCATCCTTGGGAGGGTGGCGAAGGCAAGGTAAGCGCCCAGTACCAGATTTCACGGGTGGAGCTTGCCGTGAGGGCGATGACCGGGCAGCACTTCCATGATGCCATTACGCTGCTTGAGCAGTGCCTTCACTATCCGCACCATCTTGGCGAGGGAAAGCTCGCGGGTGCCCAGGAAAATGATTTCCATTATTTCCTTGGTTGCTGTCATGAGGCCCTCGGACAGATGGAAGAAGCCCGCAAATGTTGGGAGCACGCCGTCCATGGTCCTCAGGAGCCAGCTGCTGCCATGTATTACAACGATGCGAAACCCGATAAGATTTTCTATCAGGGACTGGCACTGCTGAAACTTGGTCGTAGAGGAGATGCCAACGGACGCTTCCACCGTCTTGTGGATTACGGCAAGCAGCATGTCTTCGAAAAGCAGGTGATGGACTATTTCGCTGTCTCGCTGCCCGACCTGCTCATCTGGGAAGACAGTCTTGACCGCAAGAATGAGATACACTGCAAATACATGCTCGCCCTTGGCTATCTCGGAATGGGCGACAAGGCGAAGGCATCCCGCTACCTCGACGAGGTGAGCGGCATGGATATCAACCACCAAGGCATTCAGTCGCTCCGCTCCATGCTTGCACTGAAGCTGTTTGGCTGGTAATGGGATATTTCTGTTGACAGATTTGGGTTAAATATCACTAAATGCGGCATTTGCATCAAAAATCCATGTGCGGAGGGGGTGATTGTCTCAACTTTTTTGTACTTTTGTGCTCTCATTATTACAACTATTATGAATTTAGATGCACTGACAGCCATATCGCCCATCGACGGAAGATACCGCAGTAAGACGGCGCCGTTGGCAGATTATTTTTCAGAATATGCGCTTATCCGTTACAGGGTTCGTGTAGAGATAGAGTATTTCATCACCTTGTGTGAATTGCCCTTGCCTCAGCTGGCCTCTTTCGACCACCGGCTTTTTGATTCACTCAGAAACATTTACCGGGATTTTTCCGAGGTAGATGCCGCAAGGGTGAAAGACATTGAGAAGGTGACCAACCACGATGTCAAGGCGGTGGAGTATTTTATCAAGGAAGAGTTTGACAGGATAGGCAATCTTGAGCAATACAAGGAGTTCATCCACTTCGGCCTTACCTCGCAGGATATCAACAACACCAGTGTGCCTCTGAGTGTCAAGGAGGCGATGGAGCAGGTGTATTGCCCCGTGGTGGAGCAGTTGATAGACCAGCTCAAGGCCTATGCAGAGGAGTGGAAAGAGGTGCCGATGCTTGCCAAAACCCACGGACAGCCTGCCTCGCCCACATGTCTGGGCAAGGAGGTAATGGTGTTTGTCTATCGTTTGGAGCAGCAGTTGCAGTCGCTTAAGTCCGTGCCCGTCACAGCCAAATTCGGTGGAGCCACGGGCAATTACAATGCGCACCATGTGGCTTATCCCCAGTACGACTGGAAATCTTTTGGCAACCGGTTCGTGAGCGAGAAACTGGGACTCAGCCGTGAGCAATACACCACTCAGATAAGCAACTACGACTGGCTGGGAGCCATCTTTGATGCCATGAGGCGCATCAATACCATCGTCATCGACTTGGACCGCGATTTCTGGATGTACATCTCGATGGAGTATTTCAAGCAGAAAATCAAAGTCGGCGAAGTAGGGTCGAGTGCCATGCCGCACAAGGTCAATCCCATCGACTTCGAGAACAGCGAGGGCAACATGGGCATTGCCAATGCCGTGTTGCAGTTTCTGGCAGCCAAGCTGCCCGTGAGCCGTCTGCAGCGCGACCTTACCGACTCCACCGTACTGCGCAATGTTGGTGTGCCCATGGGGCATGCCCTGATTGCACTGCAAAGTACATTGAAGGGTTTGGGCAAGCTGATATTGAACAGGGAAAAGGTGGCGCAGGATTTGGATAACACCTGGGCAGTGGTAGCCGAAGCCATCCAGACCATACTGCGCAGGGAGGCTTATCCTCATCCCTATGAGGCACTGAAAGCACTCACCCGTACCAACGAGAAGATGACAGAGGAGACCATTCACGCTTTCATCAGGCAGCTGGATGTGGCACCCGAGGTAAAGGAAGAACTGATGGCAATCACGCCGCATAACTATACAGGAATTTAGAGAGATTTTGTAAAATCCAATGCAATAAGGAGCCGTGAGGCTGAATAATAACAAAAAACAATTACCATGGAATTTGAAAACGAAAAAAACAACGAGAACGTTGAAAAGCAAGGAGTGAACCGTGAGGGTATGCTCCCGGAAGGCCAGCAAGGCCGTTATCAGGGTTACAAACCGGGACGCACGCCGCGCCCGCGTATTCAAACCAACCGCACTTACAATAATGACAGAGGCGGTTATCGCAAGAACAGCAATGAAGAGGAGGGGGGATTCCGTCCCGAAGGATTCGGATTGGGATTGCAGCAGCCTGTCAACCTGCGCCCGCAGTATCGTCCGCGTCGCAACGGCAACGAAGACTATGCTGCCGGTCGTGGCGGATACCAGGCGCGTCCGCAGTTCCGCCCCCGTTACAACAACGATGCCGAGAATATGGGAGAAGAGGGCAGTTTCAGCCGTCCTTCTTCTTACGGCAGATATAATGCCAACCGTGGCTACAATGCCAACAACCGCGGCGGCTACGGCAATAACAACAACCGTGGTGGTTATGCCGGCAATCGTGGCGGCTACAATGCCAACCGTGGTGGTTACGGCAACGGCAACAACGCGCAGGGAGGTTTTGGGGCTCCCCGTCAGGGAGGTTTCGGCGGTGGCTATGGCAACCGTCAGCAACAGCGCGGCGGCTATGGCAACAACAACGGACGCGGCTTCCGTCAGCGCCCCGGCAGTTACGACCCCAATGCAAAGTACAGCCTCAAAAAACGTATTGAATATAAGGAGGAGAACTACGATCCCAACGAACCTCTGCGACTGAACAAGTTCCTTGCCAATGCCGGTATATGCAGCCGTCGTGAGGCTGACGAGTATATCCAGGCAGGTGTGGTGACTGTCAATGGCGTGGTAGTGACCGAATTGGGTACCAAGGTGCTTCGTACCGACGAAGTGCGATTCCACGATCAGCCTGTTTCCATCGAGAAGAAAGTATATGTGCTCCTCAATAAGCCCAAGGATTATGTGACTACCAGCGACGACCCGCAGCAGCGCAAGACTGTGATGGATTTGGTGAAGAACGCTTGTCCTGAGCGCATTTATCCCGTGGGCCGGCTCGACCGCAATACCACCGGAGTGTTGCTGCTTACCAATGACGGAGATATGGCAAGCAAACTCACGCATCCCAAATACCTTAAAAAGAAGATATACCATGTGTTCCTGGACAAGAACATCACGGCACACGACCTGCAGCAAATCCGTGACGGCATCATGCTCGAGGACGGAGAAATCAAGGCAGACGAGGTGGAGTATGCCGACCCTGTTGACAAGAAGCAGGTAGGTATTTCCATACACAGTGGAAAGAACCGTATCGTGCGCCGCATCTTCGAGAGCCTGGGATATAGGGTGAACAAGCTCGACCGTGTGCTGTTTGCCGGACTGACCAAGAAAAACCTGCGTCGCGGCGATTGGAGATACCTCACGGAGGAAGAGGTGGACAAGCTCAGGATGGGAGCATACGAATAGGAACTCAAACACAGAATTAAAATGGAGAATATCAGGAGAACAAAGGTTGTCGATGTGCTGAAGCGTACTGATTTCGGCACCATCGTCAATGTGAGGGGATGGGTGCGCACTCATCGTAGCAGCAAGGCTGTGGATTTTATCGCTGTCAACGACGGCAGCACCATCAGGAATGTGCAGGTGGTGGCAGATCCTTCAAAATTCGACGAGGCTCTGCTCAAGCAGATAACCACCGGCAGCTGCATCAGCGTGAACGGCGAACTGGTGGAGAGCCAGGGAGCCGGACAGAGCGTGGAACTGCAGTGCCGTGAGATACAGCTCTACGGACCTTGCGGCAGCGACTATCCCATGCAGAAGAAAGGACAGAGTTTCGAGTATATGCGCCAGTACGCTCACCTGCGTCTGCGCACAAATACTTTCGGAGCTGTGATGCGTATCCGCCACAACATGGCAGTTGCCATCCACAGCTATTTCCATGAGCATGGCTTTTTCTATTTTCATACTCCCCTTATCACTGCCAGTGACTGCGAAGGTGCAGGTCAGATGTTCCAGGTGACTACCAAGAATCTCTACGACCTGAAGAAAGATGAGGAGGGAAAGATTGTCTATGATGATGATTTCTTTGGCAAGCAGACCTCACTCACGGTGAGCGGACAGTTGGAGGGTGAACTCGGTGCTACGGCATTGGGTGCCATTTACACCTTCGGACCTACCTTCAGGGCTGAGAACTCCAATACTCCCAGACATCTTGCTGAGTTCTGGATGATAGAGCCTGAGGTGGCTTTCATCGATATGAACGACCTGATGGATTTGGAGGAAGACTTCATCAAGTATTGTGTGCAGTGGGCTTTAGACCATTGTCAGGACGACCTGGCGTTCCTCAACAAGATGATTGACAAGACCCTGATAGAGCGTCTCAAGGGCATCGTGAGCGGTTCGTTTGTACGCCTGCCCTATACCGAGGGCATCCGCATCCTTGAAGAGGCAGTGGCAAACGGGCATAAGTTCGAGTTCCCTGTAAGTTGGGGCATGGACTTGGCGAGCGAGCACGAGCGCTTCCTGGTGGAGGAGCATTTCAAGAAGCCTGTCATCATGACCGACTATCCAAAGGAAATCAAGGCGTTCTACATGAAAATCAATGAAGACGGCAAGACCGTGCAGGGCACCGACGTGCTCTTCCCGCAGATAGGAGAGATTATCGGAGGAAGCGTGCGCGAGGAAAACTATGACAAACTGATGGGAGAGATAGAAAGCCGCAACATCCCGATGAAGGACATGTGGTGGTATCTCGATACCCGCAGGTACGGCAGTTGTCCTCACGGTGGCTTCGGACTTGGTTTTGAGCGTCTTATCCTTTTTGTCACCGGTATGCAGAATATCCGTGACGTGATACCTTTCCCGCGTACTCCCAAGACAGCAGAGTTCTAAGGGCGCTAATTTGTAGAATCCGCCTTTTTCCTCTTCCAGACCTCTGATGCATAGCGGACAATAGTGTACGGATTGAAGGAAGCGTATAGGCAGAAGGATGTTTATCTGCATCATCTTATTAAAACCTGCATCATTTGAACCGAAAATGATGCAGGTTTTTCTGTTCATGAGAATAGCTGTCTTGAATGTATCTCTATGATGCTGTTGTTTTCTGTTCCGGAAAACGGAACCGTTTCCCTTGCTATTTGTAAACAGGGCTTCATGAGAAAGAGAATACGGGTAAGATGAGAAACTAAGAACACAGTATCTTACGTTATCAGAAGAAATAATCACCTTCCGGGATTTCTGCCCGCTCTATACACATTACAAAATACACAGGCATATATGTGATTTTATTCTTTGTATATACTTCACGCTCATTATCAAGAACTATCCCCGATGGAATGTTATACTCCCCGTCAGCAAGGAATCGGTCAAGAGCCTTGTGCGAGGTGAAGTCCTTGCCGGATTTCACCTCGATAGGCAATACTGTCGTTCCCGAGACATTATTGACAAGATAGTCAACCTCACCCTTCTTTGCATTGTCGTAATAGAAGAGATCGTGCCCGTGAGCCTTCAATTCCTGGGCAACTACACTCTCATAAACCGAACCGAGATTGATGCTACGTTCATCTTTCATCACAGGAGCAATATTGTAATCATACAACCGTCCCGTGAGCATTCCCACATCATTCAGATACAGTTTCAGAAGATTCTTGTGAACAGACTCTGAGAGAGGATATTTCGGATTAGAGATAGCGTGCACATCGAGCGCTATACCCGAAGATATGAGGTATTCAAACTCCTCGGCAAACCATTCGAATCTGTCGCCCTTCTTGTCGCGGATGTCTTTTGCCACAATGCGCTTCTTCTTGTTTTCCATCTGCGATACAATCATGTCGTAGATGCGACGCACAAGGAGTTTCTTGCCCGACTCTTTCTCATATTTGGAGGCATCTTCCTTGTAGAGATTGCGTATGGACTCCTGAACCTCACGAACCCTGACGATGTTGTGAGTATCCATATAGGTGTTGACAGCATCCGGCATGCCTCCTACAAGCAGATACTTCTTGAACTCACCCAACAAGTTGGCGTGTTGTGCCTCAGAGAGTGAAACACGTCGCTTGTAGCAATCACGCACATGGTCGAGTGCCTCCTTGCCCCAACCTTCAGCTATCAGCCATTCTTCAAAATCAAGCTGATACATCTGCTTGCGGATGATGCTGCCAATAGGAATAGAAACCGTATTTCTAAGGGCAATGCCGAGCATGCTTCCACTGGCTATATAGGTGAACTTGCCTTCCTCGCGCAGGAATTTCAACATAGTGAGGTATTGGGGATAATGCTGTATCTCGTCGAGGAAGACGAGAGTGTCTGACTTATCGCCCAACTTTCCACCAGCCACCATGCTCAGGGTAATGTAAAACTCGCCCAGTCCACGTATATCGCGGAACAGGCCTTCCGTCTCGTCATCCTTTGCGAAGTTTATCTCGATGAAGTTTTTGTAAAGTCGCTTCCCGACTTCACGTATTATATATGACTTGCCAATCTGTCTGGCTCCTTCAACAACCATAATCTTGTCACTGTTAGAGCGCAGATGTGCCTCAATATCAGTACTTATTTTTCTGTATAGCATAGTCGAATTACACTTTTTCCGAGTTTTTACGCTTGCAAAATTACACTTTTTCCATCAAATACACACCATGGAATTACACTTTTTCTTGATTATTGACTATACGGGGACACGGGGACAGTGCACTGTCCTGTCTGCTAATATAACGTGAGTTCGATGAAATATAAGTGCCTGTAAATTTGGTGACTAACGAAAAATGTTGTAACTTTATAGTACTGAATTACAAAGAATTACAAACTATAATAGCTAATAGTGTACAATGTACATTAGACGCACAGTTGAGTCTATTCTAAATTCGTCGAACTCACGTTAAATATCGTTGGCAGCCTCTGTCGGTTCACTGTAGAGATGTCTGAGCCTGCATCCAAGGTTCGGTAGAGAGTGCAGGAAAGGAGGGGAGATAAGTCGGATTCTTTCTCTTCACAGGTGGAAAAATTTGTTGTTTCGGGGTGTAATAATTGACGAAAGTAATAAATAATGTTAAAATTACCCCCCCCCCCGAAGCAAAATATTAACAGTTGTTAAGCATTGGATGTTATTTCTTTGTCATATATTTGTCGCCGAAAACAGGCGCCAGTCTGTTCCCATCCAAAACAGAAACTAAAACTAACCTAAACAAAAAGTGAAATTCTGTTGGGGAAAATGACATGCTGAAAAGCGATTGTAATAACAGTAATAACTAAACCACAATTTAAAAAACAAAAAAACATGAAAAAATTAGCTACTAAATTATTAGTCGCCCTCGGATTGCTGACGTCCGGAGGGGTGATGGCGCAGACCCTTACAAACGAGGCCGTCACGGCTACATGGGCATTTGACCTTGGCACATCAGGACAGCTTGCAGTAATGACAGATGGAAATGGTGGAGATGTGACTTCCGATTATTTCAAAGGAAGCAATGTCGCTATTGGTTCCAACTTCACGTGGGGTACATTAAAAACAATCACCGATGCTGATCCCGATGGGAGTACGGTCAAGGAAACATCGGTTGTATGTTCAAGCAAGCAGTCAAGTGCTTTAACGGATGGTTCCCAATACGTAGATTTCACAATAACTCCGAAAAAGGGATTGACGTTCACTCCTACATCAGTTTCTTTCAGAGCTACTCGCCATGGTACAGGTGGAGGAAAGTTGAATATTTATTGGCTGAATTCTGATGGAACATCAGTGTCATTGGCTACAGGGCAAACTCCTAACAGAGAAAACGGGCAGGATGCAAATTCTACAACTACAGAATACAAATATACAGACTACAGTTATACTGTCAAAGATGCTGCTGCTTCAAATGCTGCATCAGGACTCCGTATTCAAATTTACAATCTGGATGGAGGTAAACACTATGGCTTCTGCAATATAGTAATAACGGGAACTCTATCAGGAACAATAGAGCAGGAAACCCTTTATACAATTGAAACAAGCGTTACTCCTAACGGTGCCGGCACTATCACCCAATCACCTGCAGGAACAAACATTGCTTTAGGAGAAAAGGTAACATTTACTCCAGTTGCTAATACCGGCTATACTTTCTTGAACAAATGGACAGTGAATGGTGTGGAATCTGAAGGTGCAACATACACCATTGAGTCTCTGTCTGAGAACACAACCGTTGTGGCACAGTTCGAAAAGAACCCTGTGCTCTCTTTTGCAAAGCCCGAGGATGTTTATTGTGTAAACAGAATGTTCCCTGCTGATATAAATACCGTTGTGAAAGGTGGAAAGACAACACTGCCTGCAGCCAACTACATGTATTACAAAGAGGGATACACCATGACTGGCTGGAAGATTGGAGAAACCAACTACGAATTTGGTGCAGAAGTGACCCTCAATGAAGATATTACTGCAGAACCCGTGTTCGCAGAAAACACCGTAAGTCTGGTGACACGCAACTCTGACGTGACTGTAGCCTACAACTTCAAACAAAGCGAAAACGGCGGAAGAGTGGTGAATATTGAAAACAATGCCGACAAGGTTATCACTTTGATTACAGTAGATGAACAGCAGATTGACTATGTGATGGATGCTGACTGTAAGGATAATGCAGGTATAGATGGCAAAAGAGGCAAACTCAACAATACCGGTGGCACAACCGCACAGTGTAATCAGGGTACAGTGTTGTATATCCACGATGCAGTTGTGGGAAGTAAGGTTACATTGAATTGCAGTGGTGCTAATTTTACTGATGCCACTACATTCAATGGTATAGCAGGAACCCCAAGCAGCGACAAAAAGTCTATCTCATATACAGCCACTGAAGACGGAGACGTGAAAGTGATTGTTGCAAATGAAAAGGTTTATTTGACCACCATCACCATTACCTATCCTTATGTTCCCAAGTCATACGTACTCGAAGCAGCAGATGCTAATTTCTATTCCCTCTATCTGGATTATGCAGTGACCGTACCTGAGAATGTGACTGCTTACACTGGTACCATAAATGGCGACAAACTTGCTCTTAGTGAGATTGCCGACGGATATATCAAGGCAGGCAATGCCGTATTGGTTAAGGGTAGCGTAGCAGGTACATACACCTTTACAGAGAAAATGGATGCGGAGACCGGTACCTACGAAGGCAATGACTTGAAGGGTGTGCTCACAGAAACTGCGGTTGAAGATTTGAATGCCGAAGGCACCGTGCTCACTCTGGGCACCGACGATTCTGGCAGCGTAGGCTTCAGAAAGCCCTATGAAACATACGTGAGTGCCAACAAGGCTTATCTTGACTATTCGGTTGTTTCCACAGCCGCAGGTGCTCCCGCCTTTGTGGAGATAGTGCTCCCCGGCGAGGCAACAGGCATCGAGGCTATCCAGAGCGTGCAGCAGAAGGCTGCCGACAGCGCCATCTACAACATGATGGGTCAGCGCGTGGGTGCCAATGCCAAGGGCCTGATACTGATGAACGGCAAAAAGATGATCCGCAAATAGGCATCCGTATCTGAACAAATAGATTTATTTTAAAAAAGGGTGGGGCTGTTCCCCGGTTCCACCCTCCTTCAAATGAAACAAAAACAATTCAAGACAATGAAAAAAGCATATATCAAACCGGAGATTATATCAGTAAACGTAGAAACCGCCACACTGCTTGCAGGCTCTGTATTATCGATTGATGCAAGTAGTACGAATACGGCTGGACAGCGCATCGGCGGGTTCGGTGAAGAACTGCTGGATGACGAGGAATGGTAAATCAACATAGCATAGAGTCTTTGCAAGACTCATACAAACAGAAGAGATTGCGGGGAAGCCGCAATCTCTTCTGTTTGTAATGTACGCCAGGAAAATTAGATGTTATAAGATATTATTTTAAAAAATTTGCATTATATTTCTCTAAAACAAAATAAATGTTTATTTTTGTACGGATAATACAGATATACCCGAATAGTATGTCTGACCACTGTATAGAACATATCAATTTAAGTAATAGAACTATAATCAGTTAAGTTTATGAAAAAAACGTTTGCTTTGGTCGCTATGGCCATGATGGGGCTGACAACTGTACAGGCTCAGGAATGTTGTAAGTGTTGTGGTTTTTGTGAGCGTGTTGGCGTGAGTGTGGGTGCCGGCCTTACTGGTATCACTATCGATGCTGCCACCAGTATTTCACCATACGTGGGCATTCGCGCCGGTGTTGACATCTTCCCCAACATCAAGATTGGTACAGAATTGGATCTGGATTTCAACGGCGCGATGAAGAGCCAGTATGAGTCTCTCTCTGGAAAACAACTGCCTTCTAAGGTTGATGTGGAGGGAAAGACCAGCATGACCACAGGCCATGTTCTTTTCGATATACATCCTTTCAAGACTGGTTTCAGAATCACTGCAGGCGCCTATTTCGGAGGTTCCAAGATCATCTCCGTGTATAACAAGGAGGATGGCATACTGCAGGATATCTACGACTTCAACCATTGCCGTGGAGCGTTCGCACCTTTGGCTGGTCAGACGCATCCCGGTATGATTGGTTTGGCTTTGGGTGACTATTTCATTGAACCCACAGAGCAGGGCAACGCCGAGGCAACCCTGAAGGTGAATGGCTTCCGTCCCTATCTTGGCATCGGCTTCGGTCGAGCAGTTCCTAAGAACCGTATCGGTTTCCAGTTCGACCTCGGTGTGCAGTTCTGGGGTTCTCCCAAAGTGTATGTGCAAGACACACAGCTCACCGAGCAGAATACCAATGGCGAGGATGGCGGTGTCATCAAGACCATCAGCAAGATTTCCGTTTATCCTTGCATGAGTTTCCGTCTTACAGGAAGAATACTCTAATCGTTCAAGAGTGCAGAAAATAGAACGGGACTCCGCAGATTGTGAAATGTCTGCGGAGTCCTTTTTTTATCATCACTAAGTTATCACCTGTATGGTGTGCCCGCGGGCTTCTACAGCAGTGTGATGCCCTCGTCGCTGATGGCAATCAGGCGTTGGCGGTACAGGTCGCCCACTGCTTTCTTGAATGTTTTCTTGCTTACCTTGAACAGCATGGCTATCTCTGCTGCATCGCTCTTGTCGCAAAGATGGCACTTGCCGTCGTGGTCTTTCAGATATTGCAGCAGGATGGTGCTGAAGTCGAGAGCCAGTTGTCTGCCTGTACGTTGTATGGTGATGTCCATTTTCCCGTCTTGCCTGATGTGGTCCACATATCCCGTGAGTGTATCTCCGGTGTGTAGCGCGCGGAAAATCTGGTTGTCGTAAACCAGTCCCTGGAACTTGTTGTCCACAATCACCTTAAAACCCAGGTCGGTCTTTTGCCATACCAGCAGCTGCACCTCATCGCCGTGTTTGTAGGGCGGTCGCTCTGTCGAGAGGTATTTTTCCACTTTGGCGGTCGCCATGATGCGGTAGCTGTCTTCATCCACTTTTACATAAACCACGTAGTGGCGGCCCTGAATCATGCGTTGCTTCTGTTCGCGGAACGGACAAAACAGGTCTTTCATCAGTCCCCAGTTCAGAAATGCGCCGAATTCGTTGACCCATGCCACCTCCAGACAGGCAAACTGTCCCACCATGGCCAATGGCTGCAGGGTGGTGGCTATCAGCCGTTCGTCCTGGTCCAGATACAGGAACACGTCTGTTTCGTCGCCCGGCTTGCATCCTTTGGGTACATATCTTGCGGGTAGCAGAATCTCTCCGTGGTCTCCACCGTCCAGATACATGCCGAAGTCCACCTCTTTCACTACCCTGAGGCGGTTGTTCTTTCCAAGTTCTATCATAGTGTTGCAGTGATATTAGGTGCACATTCCTCCATGCCGCTTTCAATCATTCCGTCGGACATGTGTATGGTGCGGTCGGTTATCGAAGCCAGATGCTCGTCGTGAGTCACGATGACGAAGGTTTGTCCGTATTCGTTGCGCAGGTCAAAGAACAGTTTATGCAGGTCTTCCTTGTTCTTTGAGTCCAGACTGCCCGAAGGTTCATCCGCAAAAATCACCGAAGGCTCGTTCATAAGAGCCCGTGCTACGGCAATACGCTGGTTCTCTCCTCCTGACAGTTCGCTGGGCTTGTGTGTTGCCCTGTCTTCCAGTGCCAGGAACTTCAGCAGTTTTGTTGCCCTCTCCTTGGCTTTGGCGGTATTGGTTCCCGCTATGTATGCCGGAATCATGATGTTCTCGATGGCTGTAAATTCCGGTAACAGCTGGTGGAACTGAAAGATGAATCCTATTTCCTGGTTTCGGAATTGGGACAGCTTCTTGCTTTTGAGTTGCAGCGTATGGGTTCCGTTGATGATGATGTCGCCCTTGTCGGGCTTGTCCAGGGTGCCCATGATTTGCAGCAGGGTAGTCTTGCCCGCCCCGCTGGGACCCACGATGCTCACCACCTCTCCCTTGTTGATGTGCAGGTCTATGCCTTTGAGCACTTTCAGTGTGCCGAAACTTTTTTCAATACCTTGGATGTCTATCATGAGAAATGTTTTTTTATCCAGTTGATGATTGGTGCGTACGCGCTTTCCTGTTCCAGATGCTGCGGTGCCGTGAACGTCATGGTGTCTTGCATCTGACCGTTCTGGTCGGGATAGACAATCATCAGGTTGCACTGGGTGAAAGCCTGTGTCAGTTCTCTCGGCAGGTTTTCAAAGGCTCGCTTGTAGGAAACCGTACCACTTCGTGCGGTGATGACCACCAGCAGATGGTCGGCGTTTACCTTCGATTTCAGTTGTGTCAGTTCTACCCAGTGTGCCATTATTTCATACTCAGCCCTCACTTCCGGATGCCTTTCGGCAAGGTAGCGTGCTATCAGCGAGTTGGTATTTGCCCTGCCGTGGAAGATGATTCTGCAGCCCAGGTTACTTGTCAGTCGTGCCAGCCGCTCTATCCAGCGGTAGAATCCCGGTTCGTATTCCACCCTTGACGGCATTGCCACCTGGATGCGCCTCAGCGTGTTGAGGGGCTGCTGGATGCGGCAGATGATGATTTGCCGGTTGATGTCACCGATGAGTCCCTGTGTATAGGCTCCCCAAAAGCTGTCGCCGGGCGAGGTGGGACGATGCAGTCCCATCACGATTTCACTGGCATCATTCTCCTTGAAGGCGTGCTTGATGCCGTTGGCGATGTTGGTGGCAAGTCGGCTTTGCGTCTGCATGCGCACATCGGCTGCTGTAGCGGTGGTCACTGCGTGTTGCAGTATGCGCAGTCCTTTGGCCCGGTTGCTGCCGCTATCTACATTGTCATATACCACGTTGATGCCAATCAGTCCTCGGTTCAGCTTCTTGTTGCGCATCATGATGGCAAGTTGCACCAGGTCGTCGGCATCTTCCGGATGTTGCAGCGGCAGCATTATCTTCTCGTCATCGCCTTTTCTGTCTGGTGTCAGAGGCTCTTTCTGCTCCTTCAGCAATATGCCTTGCGCGGCATTCTCCACCACGATGGAACTGATGATGCAGGTGAAGAGAATCATCATCACTACGCCATTCAGCATGTTCACATCCACTAAGTAACCGTCGGCTGTCTTCATGCTGATACCCACCATGGTCATGGCGATGCCACCGGCAGCGTGTGCTTCGGTAAGTCCGAACATGATGTGTGCGCTATGCCCCTTGATGCGGAAACAGAAGGCGGAGACGTAGGCTGCAATGGCTTTGGTTGCGGTACCCACCACCACCATGCACAGCGCGATAAACAGGGTGGCTGTGCTGTGGAAGAGCACACTGATGTCGATGAGCATGCCCACGCCAATCAGGAAGTAGGGGATGAACAGCGCATTGCCGATGAACTCGATGCGGTTCATCAACGGCGACACGCTGGGGATGAACCGGTTGAGCACCAGTCCCGCAATGAACGCACCGAAGATGCCTTCCAGTCCGCAAAGGTCGGCTACGGCGGCACAGCAGAACAGCAGTGACAGCACATAGATATAGAGCATCACGGAGTCGGCATACCTGCTGAAGAACCACCGTGTGAGTCGGGGAAGCACCAGTATGGCGACAATGCAGTACATCACTACCTTGGCAATAAACGCCATCCAGAAGGTGATGCCTATGTCGCCGTTTCCGCTGCCGATGCCCACTATCACAGCCAGAATCAGGAGCGACAGAATCAGTGCTATCATTGATGACCCTACGCTCAGCGCTACGCTGGGATGCTTCTGCAGTCCGTATTTGCATACGATGGGGTAGGCGATAAGCGTGTTCGATGACAAGATACATGCCAGCAGAAGCGAGGCAAGCGAGGAGTAGCCGAGCAGGGTGAGTCCCACGAAATAACTGGTGACAAAGGGGATGATGAAGGTGAGCAGACCGAACAGGATAAAATGAAACCTCTTCTTCTTCAGGTTGTTCAAATCCAGTTCCAGGCCCGCCAAAAACATGATGTACAGCAGTCCCACTCGTCCGAAAAGTTCAAACGAGCTGTCACGCTCCAGGATGTTCAGTCCGTATTGTCCCACTGCCACTCCTGCGAGTACCATACCGATGATGTGCGGAATGCGGAGCTTTCCGCATACGATAGGAGCCAAGAGGATGATGCAGAGCACCACGAAAAATATCAGGGTGGGGTCAGTTATCGGGAAGTAATGCAGCAAATCTGTCATCGTGTATAGTGTTCTCTTGGCTTCGACTTGCAAAATTGCAAAAAAAATACCACATTTGAGTGCTAATTCTACTAAAAGTTGTACTTTTGCAACCAAATTCCCCCAAAAATATTCCGAATCGAAATGCATTGAAGGCGGTTTGGGCATCATCACGAAACAAATTCAAACTATATACAGAAAAATGAAAGTAGCGATTGTTGGCGCGAGTGGCGCAGTGGGACAGGAGTTCCTGAGAGTTCTCGATGAAAGAAATTTTCCGATGGACGAACTCGTGTTGTTCGGTTCTTCCAGAAGTGCGGGCACCAAATACACATTCCGTGGCAAGGAGTATGAGGTGAAACTGTTGCAGCACAATGACGACTTCAAGGATGTGGACATTGCCTTCACCTCGGCAGGTGCCGGCACCTCCAAGGAGTTTGCTGCCGACATCACCAGGTATGGTGCTGTGATGATAGACAATTCCAGTGCTTTCCGCATGGAGGATGATGTGCCTCTTGTGGTGCCCGAGTGCAATGCCGCTGATGCGCTCGAAAGACCCCGTGGCATTATCGCCAATCCCAACTGTACTACCATTATGATGGTGGTGGTGCTGCAGCCATTGGAGAATATCAGTCATATCAAGCGCATACACATTGCCAGCTATCAGAGTGCCAGTGGAGCTGGTGCGGCTGCCATGGCGGAACTGCAGCAGCAGTATGAGGAGATTCTGGAAAACAAGCCTGTCACTGTCAGGAAGTTCCCGCATCAGCTGGCTTATAACGTGATACCCCAGATAGACGTGTTCCAGCCCAACGGTTATACCAAGGAAGAGATGAAGATGTTCAATGAGACCCGCAAAATCATGCACAGCGACGTGAAGTGCTCTGCCATGTGTGTGCGTGTGTCTTCGCTCAGGGCACATTCCGAGTCGGTGTGGATTGAGACAGAGAAGCCCATCTCTGTGGAAGAGGCACAGAAGGCTCTGGCTGCCGCTCCCGGCGTGACTCTGCAGGACGACCCTGCCAACCTGGTTTATCCCATGCCTTTGGAAACAGCCGGTACCGATGATATCTATGTGGGCCGTGTGCGCAAGGATTTGTCCGACGAATGTGGTCTCACCTTCTGGCTTAGCGGCGACCAGATACGCAAGGGTGCTGCGCTCAATGCGGTGCAGATTGCAGAGTATCTGATAAAGGTGGGCAATGTGAAATAAAAATAACCGTCCTGCAAGTCGTGAAAGAGTGCAGGGCACAGGAAATAACATGGACGCATGACATGTACGCTCCGTATTTTGGGACTTACGGGCGTCCGTTGGAGCAAGTGAGTCAGACTGTGTTGCAGCAGGTGCAAGAAAAGATTGCTGCAATGCGGTCTGATGTTCTTTAGGCATCTGTAGTTGCCATCGCCCATAACGGGAATCTCCAATCAACAATAAGAGAGTACCATGGAACCTAAGATATCCGTCATAATACCGATATACAACGTAGAGAAGTACGTGGCAGAGTGTCTGAATTCTGTCATCAGCCAGACTTATGACCATTCAAAGATAGAATGTATCATCGTCAATGACTGCACGCCTGACAGGTCGATGGACGTTGTTAGGGATGTCGTTGACAATTACAAAAACGGGGGTGGTGAAATGACAATAACAGTATTGAACCATGATGTAAACCGAGGACTTTCTGCAAGCAGGAACACAGGAATGAGGCGTGCCAACGGTGAATTTGTGTTCTTTGTTGATTCAGATGACTATCTTTTCCCCGATGCCCTAAAGACGCTGATGGATTATCATCTGAATGTGCCTGAGGCGGACATGATTATCGGCAACAATCATGACGAGTTTCGCGCCACTGACTGCTACAATACAGACAAGGCAAAGACTATTTGCAACATGGATGCCCTCTACACCGGAAACACGAAGAAGATAACGGCATGGAATAGTCTTATCAGGCACTCGTTACTTTTAAAAAACGGTATTGAGTTTGTCGAAGGAATATATTTTGAGGACAATGTCTTCAGTTATCAGCTGTTTCCATTGGTAAAGACGGCAGTAATCATCCCCGAAGTGACATATTTCTACAGAAAGAATCCCAATGGAATCATCCTTGCGACACGAAAAGAAAAGGCAGAAAAGACTGTTAGAGACTATCTCTATATTTTTAATCTTTTCGTTGAACAACTTCAAGGTACGGTCTATGTTGGCAGAAGCATTGCGACAATTGACTTAGGCATTTTATTGTATGACTTCTTCAGAAATAATGTACAACGGATAGAGCATCCAGATATTGCCATGAAACAATATGACGCATTGTGCAAGAAACTGCTCTCAAAGCATCTCAAAAACGGCAGGATATTCTTGTTTACAATGTCGCTGATGTTGGTTTCTCCATTCAACCGGCTGACGAAATACAGATGGTTCAGACGCAACTACGACAGGATAACACAAATATTTTGGTTGCTTGCCGTAGTTTGGGATAAAGTTTTGAATTTAACATCTTCAAGATAATAAACAACAATGATACATATTGTTTGTTGCTCGTGTGAAATGTTGGAACAGACATGAATTCAAGAATATTTGACATGAAAATAGACGTCGTAATACCATGGGTAGATGGAAATGATTCTAACTGGCAGTCGTTATTTTACCAATACAAAGGTGTCAAATCTGCCGACAAATCAGAATCACGTTATCGGGATTGGGACAATATGCAATATGTATTCCGCGGCATAGAGAAATTCTGGCCATGGGTAAATAGGGTTTTTTTGATAACTTGCGGACAAAAGCCACAATGGCTCAATATCAACTGTGAAAGGTTAAGACTGATCAATCATACTGATTATATCCCCCACGAATATCTTCCGACATTCAACAGCAATACCATTGAGCTAAATCTGCACAGGATAGATGAACTTAGCGAACATTTCATCTATCTAAATGACGATTTTTTCCCTATTCACCCAATGAAGCCTACTGATTTTTTCAGGAACGGACTTCCTTGTGATACAGCAGAGCAGCAGACGCTGTTAAGCATAAATGTGGATGGCGACACGAATATACAATATATTGATTTCACTAACTTGGGTTTGCTCAATACGCATTTCCGCAAGCAAGCAGTTATACGTCATCATTGGAAGAATTGGTACGGCCCATATTTGGGACTTCACGGAATGTTGCAGGCATTAAATAAAGCCAACCAACACTTTTTTACAGGTTTTGTCATGCATCATTCCGCCCAATCGTTTTTGAAAAGCTCTTTCAGGAAGGTATGGGAACATTATCCGGAATATCTGGACAAGCATTGCCGCAACAAGTTCAGACAGGACACCGATGTCAACCAGTGGCTTGTTCGTTATTGGCAGTTGGCTGAAAACAATTTCTCTCCATATAATATGAAACGGCGTAAACTGTTCTGTGTAATGCCAGAAAACATACCAGAGATTATTTCTGCCATTGAGGGACAACAATATGATATTGTGAGCATTAACGACAGTCCCAGACTTTCGGGAAACGATTTTGAGACAATAAAGCCAAGGATAAACAAGGCATTGGATGCTTTGTTGCCAAATAAATCATCGTTCGAGATCTGACGACCATGAGAATCCTGTTCCTCGTATATCACGGCTTCTCAGATGAGAGCGGAATAAGCAAGAAGATTCACTATCAGGTGAAGGGATTGCGGCAGAATGGGCATGAGGTGCATCTCTGCTACTACGACTTTGATTCTCGCGGTCATCGTTGCCGATACGTTGATGACAAGATTATTGCCGATTATGGCATGGGAGTAATGGCAGCCTTGCGTTCAAGGATAGATTTGGGATGTATATACCGCTATTGCGTTGATAATGGGATAGAAATGGTATATGCCCGCAGTTTTATGAATGCCAGCCCTGTGCTTGTACGTCTTTTCGACAAAATGAAAAAGGCTGGGATAAAATGCGTGACAGAGATTCCTACTTTTCCATACGACTCGGAATTTAAGGGATATCCCTTGAAATACAAGATTCCTTTGTATATAGACATGATTTTTAGAAAAGCTCTTGCTCGAAAAATGCAAGCTATTGTAACATTTTCAAACGAGGAACGTATTTTCGGCAAGAGGACGATTCGCATTAGCAATGGCATTGATCTCGACAGCATTGCTCTGCACAAACCTAAGAAACAGGATGATATACATCTTATCGCAGTGGCTGAGATTCATTATTGGCATGGATTCGACCGGCTTGTAGCAGGTATGGGAGAGTATTACAAAACTAATCCCCATGGTCGCAAAGTGTATTTCCATGTCGTAGGATGGGAAGACGATAGGGGCACAACAAGCAATGGCTATCTCACTGTCAATCAAATGGCAAATAGATATGGAATAGAAAGATATATCATCAACCACGGAAAACTCTTTAGCGAGAAGCTTGACGAAGTGTTCAACCAATGTGTGTTTGCCATAGGAAGCCTTGGGCGACATAGAAGTGGTATTACAGACATCAAGACACTTAAAAACCGCGAATATGCCGCACGTGGAATATCTTTCGTCTATTCAGAAAACGACAGCGATTTCGAAGACAAGCCTTACATCATTAAAGCTCCTGCCGATGAGTCGCCTATAAACATCCAGAGTATTATTGCTTTTATCGACAATCACCATATAAATCCATCCGACATCAGAAAGACGGTGGAACACCTGTCATGGAAATATCAAATGGAAAAAGTAATCTCAAATTTATAAAGACATGAGTACCCCAAAACTTTCAATAATCATTCCGCTATACAACTGCGAGAAGTATATCAGACAATGCCTTGACAGTATTTATAGGCAAAATATCGTAAGTTCTGACTTTGAGGTCATCATAGTGGATGACGGGAGCAAAGACGGTGGCTTTTCTTTGGTATCCGATTATTCCGTTGGGCATAACAATATCACTGTTATCAAGCAAGATAATCAGGGGGTGGCTTGCGCAAGAAACAACGCAATCAAGAAGGCAACAGGTGATTATGTCACTTTTGTGGATGCCGACGATATGCTTGCAGAAGGAAGCCTCAACACTCTTTTGCACATTGCCATTGACAAGAATGCAGATATTGTGAAAGCTGCACACGTGGAAGTGCCGCAAGAGGCTGTCTTTGGGGATTATTCACCAAACGACGGCAATAACAACTTTATTGAAGTGATGACGGGTGAAGACGCCATAGTAAGGGTGACAAAACTAAAGGAGGGATATTGCTGGGGGTATTTGATATCGCGACAGTTGATAATGGACAATGAGTTATGTTTTCCTCCCAAGGTTTCTTTCATGGAAGATTGGGCTTTTATCACCCAAGCACTGTTAAAATGCAGAACATTCGTCAACGCAGGTGTACTTTTCTATTTGTATCGTCACAACACCACTTCATGTGTGGCGAACATGTCAACAGAGAAACTGTTGCTTGGTTGCCGTTCAATAGACATTGTGGCTAAGGCTGCATCAAGCACTCATGGGGCGGTAAGGAAAAAGCTTGCGGACAATGTATGCGAAAACATAAATATCGTCCTTTGGTTCACCATTCACTATAAGCGCATTTATTGCGATAGAAAAGAGATCTCAAAAACACTGTGTTGTCTGCTCCAACAGGTAGAAAAACAATACATATCGGGAACTCTTCAGCTGTTCAAGCTGTTGCCCGATATGTATATTATTTTAAGGCATCTTCTGGCATCGAGGAAATACTAATGCGGAATTACTTTTGCTGTAACTCCTTGATGTAGGATTCTATCTCCTTGATAACCTTGGGATACTTGCTCGAGAACTTTCTTGCAAATAGATATTCTGACTTTAGCAGTTCTTCGGCATCACCGTCCTGCCATGTGTATGGCTCGCCACGGCGCTTCTGTTCGTCGGAGGCGCGGTTGAAGTCTATGAAGCGCATGCAGCTGTGAATACCATCTTCAAGGTCGTATATACGTTCACGTATTTCGGGGTTGGAGATGAGCAGGGAGTGCTTGTACATCTCGTCGCCGCAGGTGGTATAGGCAAAGCGACGGTTGATAAAATCCTCTTGCCCAATCAGATAGTTCACGGCTTCTTCCGTCAGAGACACCCAGTTATGCCCCGTTCTGAATGTCAGTTCGTTGCCTCTGTCTATGTGCAGAAGGTCTTGTATCTTCAATGCAGTATGGCGGATTATCTTGGCAAGAGTCACTTTCCACTTTGGCACGAATGGCGTGCGGTAGTTCCAGCGCATAAGGAAATAATAGCGCCGTCTCTTGCGCTCTATGTCGCCCTTGATAAAGTCGGTAAGAGTGAAAAAGCCGATGAACTCCTTTCCTTCGTGCTTGTCAAAGAAGTCGTGGATATAGTCTTGTGTCTTGATGGGCAGATCCACTCCTGATAGCTTGTGGTAATACTGGTAAGGCCCATGTTCCTTGGCTGTCCTGAACAGGTGCATTTCCGAATGAACCTGTCCCACGTCTCCCCAGCGCACATCATATCGCTTGGGAGTGAAAAACAGTCTGGAATGCTTGGGCTTGTACAGGTCTGGCAACTGTTTCACCTTCTTGTCGATATGCAGGAATATGTCGTTGCGCGAGTCGTCAATGAGCGAGAGCAGGGTATTCAGCAGTTCCCATTCATTGTGTGCCATTATGAGATAAGCGTGCCTGTGGTTTTCCATAGTGATAATTTTCTTTAGTACATTGCAAAGATAGCATATTTATTATGATTCCACCTTATCGAGTTTCAACAAGTCGTAGCCCTTTATCTGGGCAATGACAAGATGAAGTTCTGTGCCTTGTGTCATCTGGCGCACCACCTCGCCCCGGGCATAACCTCTTATCTGTTCCTCTGCCTCGTTCCACTGCTTTTCCAAAGTCAAGGACGTGGCGATGTTATATCCGCTTGTCACATCGTCCATAGTGACAGGACTGACACCCATCATAAGGATGCGTGTAAAGCTGGGCTTGAATTTCTTGAAAAGGTCGCGATAAAATCCTTCGGCATGAGTCATGGCATGATACACAGTTTCGCCGTGCTGGTTGAGCACATTATTGGTGAAGTTGTCGTATTCGTCAATAATAAGGTAAGACTTGATATTATGTAATGTAAAAGGAAGTTCCCAACCCTCTCCATACGTTCAATGTACATGGTCTTGTCAACCATATACTTACCTTCGCGCCTGATTTGCACATAATCCGAAATGCCATACGGCAACAGCTTGTATTGACCCATAATCGTTCCTACTTGGGGATGAATGTTACGCTTGTGTGCAAAGTTACACAAAATAAAACCGACATTGCCTAAATTTTCCTTCAAAATAACAATATTGTTCTTCACCGTCACTCAATAAACGTGTGTTCGGCGAATCTTGCATAAGGCAAGACTTGCCAGATAGAGGCATGACATATAGCTGCGTTGCCAATGCCAGTTAGCTTCATTGGCGATAAGGTTATTAACCTTGAGGCGATAAGGTTATTAACCTTGCAGCGTTAAGGTTATTAACCTTGCAGCCGATGAAGGTATATTCGTCTTTTCGATGAACTGTTTTGTTGCTTCTTTCCTGTTATTCAAGTTCATCGTTCTCACGTTAATAAGTGGAAAAAACAATGCACAAGTTTGAATGGAGGATAAAAAACAATAAAATGAAAGTCATCCAAGTACTATGTATCTGATTATTACCTATATTTGCTTTAGGAGAAGGCAGTGGACCGTATGTGCGGAAGAACGGTGGCTGTGCTTTTCGGAATACAAGTGTCTAACAGATAAAGAAAGGAGTGAACTATGACTAAACTGAGAGAAATCTACCGTTGCCCTGTCTGTGGCAATATCGTAGAGGTGATGAATGCCGGTGCTGGTACATTGGTGTGCTGTGGCAAGCCCATGCTGCTGCTTGAGGAAAACATAACGGATGCCGCACATGAAAAGCATGTGCCCGTTGTTGAGGCTATAGATAACGGATACCGTGTCAAGGTGGGAAGTGCCGAGCATCCCATGACAGACAGCCACTATATCCAGTGGATAGAACTGATGACCGAAAAAACGGTTTATAGAAAGGAACTCAAACCCGGTGACAAACCCGAGGCTGTTTTCCTGACCCATGAGAAGGCTGTGGCTGCAAGGGAATATTGCAATCTCCACGGGCTGTGGAGAGGATAAGCACGAGGCTGTGTCGTAAAAACTCACTTGCGACACAGCCTCGCGGATTCAAAAATGGAAGGTATGGATGCCACTGCCAACAGTGTGCTCTGTTCCAGAAGGTAACACCACCGTGGCATCGCTTCCTACGGGAATCTCCACGGTGACAGCCGTCTTGCTGCATTCCACGCGGACAGTGCCGTAGAGTGATTCTGTGGAGGCTTTCACCCACTGCAGATCACCCACCAGCATAGGGGCTATGCGCAGATGCTGCATGCCATGGGTGCCCGGTTTGTTGCCGATGCCTGCCAGTGTGGTAAAAAGCCACTCATCTATCTGTCCCATCATGAAGTGGTTCCATGAGGCACCTTGTCTCGGGTCCCATTGCTCGGTAAGTGTGGTGGCTCCGTATTTCAACTGGAAACCATAGCCCGGAGTCTCGTAGTGGTTGAGCATGGAGTAGAGCAGTTCGTTCATGCCATTGCGTGCCAGTGTCTGGAACAGATAGCGGTTGCCCACATCGCCTGTGGTCAGGTGGTTGCCGTGAGCGGCAATGTCTGCCACCAGCGAGGCAAGCACCTTGTCTTTGTTGTCGCCGCAGATGCCGAGGAACAGGGGAAGAGCGTTGGATGCTTGGCTGCCTGTGCCGTACATGCACGAATCTGCTTTGTAGAAAGTGCTGTTGAAGGCATCTGTCACCTCGCCTAACCGTTGTCCGAAATGCTGCTCGTCTTGAGAATTGCCCGTCATCCTTGCTGCCTTGCACAGCAGTTGCAGGTCGTAGATATAGTGTGCGGTAGCAACCAATGGAACAGGGGTGTTGCGAGAGAAACCGGCGTGCCAGGGACCATAGTCGTACCAATCGCCCAAACCATGACTTACAATCCCTTTCTCTGACCTGCTGTCGAGATATGCTGCATAGCGCTTCATGGCACTGTAGTTATTGACAATCAGCGTGCTGTCACCATAGAAGTCGTAATACATAAATGGCAGGATGATGAGCGTGCTTCCCCACTCGGGACTGTCGTCAAACAGGTTGCCGAAGGACACATATTGCGGGGCTGTGGTGGGTACCATGCCATCTTCCTTTTGCGTATCTGTGATATCGCGGATAATCTTGGGCACAAAAGTGGCGATATCGTAGTTGTAAAGCAGGCTTGGACCACACAGATGGTCTTGTTCCAGCCATCCCAATTTCTCACGGTGCGGACAATCCGTAAACACTGCCTGCATATTGCTGCGCTCGGCACGCTCTATCAGGCGGTGTGTCTGTGTAAACAGGGGATTGGAACATTCAAAGGAGGATACCTCTGGTGCCGAGTTATAGACAAAACAACTGTTCAGTTCTTTCAGTACAGGCAAGTGATGGGGGTTGGGTTGTCCGTCAAGTACTGCCCCTTCCACCTGGATATACCTGAAACCATAGTATGAAAAGCGGGGATGCCATGTCTCGGTACCATCTCCCTTGAGCGTGTATTCATAGTAATGTGGTCGTCCTGTCTGCCGCTGGTCGCACACTCCGTACTTGTTCAGTGACTCCGACACCACCATAGTCACCTTTTGTCCTCGTTTTCCACTTACGCTGATTTCCGGAAAACCCGCCAGGTTCTGTCCCATGTCGGCGATGAATACCGACGGGTGGATGGTACGCTTGGTGGCATTGGATGCCGCCTCAATGGAGTCGGCGTGCAGGGTGGAGACCTTCTTGATGCCGTAGCGCTCCATAATCTTCACGGGAGGTGCCGTCTGCGGTGTCAGTGTGCCTTGGGGACCCTCCACCTCTACAGCCTGTTTCCAATGGCTGTCATCGTAGTGTGACAGGTGACAATCGGGGATTTCCCTGCGTGCATCGTATGACTCACCGCCGTAGATGCTGTTGAAGGTAATGGGAGAAAGGGCATACCGCCAATCGGTATCGCTTGTAATGGTCTGACTGCTCCCGTCGTCATAGTTTATTTCCAGGCGTAGCAGCAGTTGGGGGGCACCGAATGAGGTTTGCAGCTTGCTGTACCTACCTTGGCGCTGCACGTTGAAGAAACCGTTGCCCAGCAGTACGCTGACGGCATTCCTGCCGCCACGCAAAAGAGAGGTCACGTCATAGGCGTTGTAATACACTGTTTTCTCATATTCGCTCCATAGGGGCGCAAACTCGCTGTCACCAGCCTTTTCACCGTTTATCTTCAGTTCGTAATGCCCCAAACCGCTCACATATACGATGGCATCTGTGATGCTGCGCTTGCCGGTGTCAAAGGATTTGCGCAAGATGATGCTCTTTGCTGAAAGAGTATCTACCGGCGACCATAAGGCATTGAATGATTCTTTCTTGAACGAGGTATTGGCAAAGCGACCTTGCGGCAGCTTCGCGTCTTTTCTGCTGATGGCGCCAATCCATTTGGCATCCATCGTTGGCGGAACAATACGCAGATATTGTTTTCCGCTCCATGCCGAGGGCTTGCCTTTCCTGTCCCATACGCGCACCTGCCAGTAGTAACCGTGCTTGTTAGGGAGTAGCGATGGGATGCCAATCAGCTGGCTTTGGGACGACTTCACCTTCTTGGTGGCATAAACCTGCTTGTTGGTAATGTTTTCGCATACGGTAATCTGATATGCTGTTTGCATATCTCCGTTGATGTCAGAGCGCAGCTGCCATCCCAGGGTTACATCGCCTTGCGACAATGCCAGTCCGTCTTGATGGTTGCAAGTCTGTTTGGTGACGCTGATGGTGGCATACGCCTGTGCGTGGAGCAAAAGGACAAATATGCCGAGAAGGAAGTGAATACGCATAGTGAAGTTTATTTTTTGATAATATGGTGAGAAATTTGTCCGTTCTTGTATTCGCCTTCGACAAGGCGTTCGCCGGAGGCGTGCAGGCGGAAGGTGACGTTCCATTCTTTGGGCCATGCCTGACAGAGCAGCAGCGTACCGTCGGGAGCTTCTTGAAGCAGCATCTCCTGCAGACCAATCATGGCAGAGCCACCACGGTTGCAGTCGGGTGCCCAGTCATAGCCCTGTTCCCAAAAGGCGGGGAAACGGAACGGACCGTCAGCCCATTTCTCCAGGCACAGCTTCTTTGCCTCATCGGTCAGTCCCAGACAGGCAGCCCAGATATTGTCTTGTTTCCACCCTTTGGCTGTGCGCATGGAGAGTGCATGTGTATCATACAGATAGGTGTTGCGGGCTGTTTCCAAACCCTCGCGCCCCATACCATAGATACGCCAGGGGAATACCGGATAGAGTTGCGGCGTCTCCACATTCTGTATGCGTGCCCATGCCTGGGCCGGTGCAATGCAGGTGTGCCCCTCTATGACGTGCAAGGGTATGTCGGGAATCCTGTCTTTCAGCGTGCTGTCCAGTTCTACTGTTCCCTGGCATTGCGCTGTCACCGCACGTAGTGCAGCAATCACGCTTGATGGGTTATATGCCATCTTGTAGGTTTCGCATCCGGATGAGGGATAGAGTATCAGTCTGCCGTTGCCGTCCAGAGCTTTCACGCCGCGTTGTTTGGCAAGGTACTGGTAGTGCTGGTCGAAGAAAAGGATGCACTGGCGGATCATCTCCTTGTACTTGTCAATGTTGATGCCCGCATATTGGTGTGCCAGCAGTATCATGGAGCAGAACTCCAGGGAGGTGTCCCACTGGTATTCCAACCAGGCGTTGCGCTCGGTGCCCATGTCATCTCCCTCCTTGTGCTTGCCATACTCCGCAGGATTGGGCAGTCCGAAGTTCTCAATCTGTTCGGCGTATGACGCCCCCTCGTGTCCCCAATAATGCCTGGTGCGTGCGGTGGCGGCAGGAAGCATGCGCAGGTAGGTGTCGAACTGTGCCTGCATCATGTCAAAGTCACCGCTCTTGAGCATGGGCCAGTACACCAGCCGCTGGTTCTGTGCCGTCATGGTGCCTCCGCCCCAGCAACGGTAGTCGGGTGTGAAGGCACGTTCCTTATCTACATAGACGGGGTCGAAGGTAAACAGACCGCCATTGAACTTGGTGGGCCATTTGCCGTAGGCGTTACAGCCCAGCATGTATCTGAACAGGTTGTAATTGCGTGTGATATTCGCTACACGTTGCTGTTCGCCGGCGGTGCCCGAGGTACTTTCAATCACGATATAACTGCGCTGCCAGAACTCGTTCCACCATTGCGCACTGCGCTTGCGCGAAGTTTTTGCGGGTACAGCGATGGTCTTCTCCTCGCCTTCGAACATGCTGAAAGTGATGGTTGACGACTTGATGCGCGATGCCTTGAACTGCCATGCCCTATAGTCTGTGGAAGCATATACGCCTTCTGTGGTGCCTGTGTAGTGGAATCCTGGTGCCAGCAGCGTGCCGCCGAAGCGAAGTCCACCGATGGGATTGGGAATCTGATCTTTGATGGCATCCAGTTTTTCGCGCTCTATGGTAAAGTCATACACCGTCTTTTCTCTGTTCTGGTGTACCATGGTGAGACTGCTTCCCTGAGCCCATACCGAATCCTTGTAGGTAGTGCAGTCTTTGGGCAATACCCATTTATAGGAACACTGCTGGCACTGCGCCTTGGTGATGGGATTGTCCTTGTGGCGCCAGTTCTCATAACTCAGTACGGCTTCTACTGCCTTGCCTGATTTTAGTTGGGTATAAACTACAGGCGATTGCACGTCCACCCAGATACGCACCTCGGCGTCTTTGCCCTTGATAAGCACGGAACCGTCGTACAGACAGAGGGTTTGACTGAAATCTCCGTTGCTATCGTCGAAGGGTGAGGGGGATAGATGCAGGCGCAGACGTCCGGCTTTAAGCAGCGTGTTGTTCTCGTCGAACATGCCGCTGCGGGAAATATACATCATCACATCGCCATTCTCCACCCATACGTTCAGTCCCACATCGTGCCCTCCACAAGGCATAGATTCCGAGGAGTCGTGACTTTGCGAGGTCCATACGTAGTTTTCAGGAATATAGTGAGTCCCCTCTTTGGCTTGCAGGGGGAGCAACAGGGTCCACAACAGACTGGCAGCGGCAAGTGTGCGCGTGACCATGCGGTGGGAAACAGTAGAGACGAAGAGTGAATGCTGTGCGCTTTTCATGGAAATGTAGTTGTGTTGAAGGGTTTATTCAGACCAGTTGTCGGTACGGAAGGAGCTTACGGGAAGTCCGTCGCAGAAAAGGTCGCCCAGTGCCCAGTCCTTGAACGCATAGCGCACGGCAACGGGGTGGGGCACTTCTTCGCTTTTCACATACACCTTGCTGCGCTCTATCCATGCCTTGGCAGGATGGAACACACGGTCGTCTCCAGCCACCTCAAACAGGTCGCTCTTGTAGCCGTTCTCGCCATAGATCCACATGTTGGCACGTTCAAAACTTACCACCGCAGTATCTCCCTTGAAGGTCACCTCCTTGTAGCGTGCGCTCTCAGACGTAATGCCTTCCACACCGTAGGTCTTGTTGAGTGCCAAAAGTGCCAGTCGCAGTCCTGCCAGGTTCTTCTTGCGAGGATGGATGCCAAACTCCAAACCCGCATCCATCAGCACTGCCATGCCGCTGTTGCTGATTTTCTTTTCTGCCTGCATCTGCTGCTCGCGCAGAAAGGCACTGTTGATGGTGTAGTTGATAAGTTTGTAGTCGTAGGGGGCAATCTGACAGTAATAGAACGGAAACTCGCCTTGCTTCCACACACTGCGCCAACCGTTCACCATGGCTGCCATCATGTCGGCATAGGTGGCATAGCGAGTCACGTTGTCTTCGCCCTGGTACCATATTGCGCCGCGCATGGTGTAGCCCACCACAGGATGCAACATGCCGTTGAACAGAACGGTAGGTGTACGGTTCTTCGATTTGATGTCTGCAGGTGATGCAGGAATCTTGGCATCGGGAAAGGCTTTCAGCCAGTCTGCCGTCATCCATGCCTCACAGGCAGAACCGCCCCATGCCGCCACAATAAGTCCTACAGGGACACCCAAACTCTGGCGTAGTTCCTTGCCGAAGTAATAGGCGGTGGCACTGAACTCGCGTACCGACGCCGGTTGTGCCTCCTGCCATTTGCCGCTCACGGTGTCAACAGGTGCAAATGTGCTGTTGCGGTTGATGGTGAACAGGCGGAGTTGCGGGTCGGTGGCATGCAGGATGTCCTGTACGGCATTCTCGACAGGCTGGTTTTTAAAACCTTTCATTGGCATCTCCATATTGCTCTGTCCCGAGCATATCCATACCTCGCCCATGAGAATGTTGCTCAGTACGGTGCGCTCTCCATCATCCAGGGTGATGCTGTGCGGACCGCCTGCAGCGGGGGTGTTTAAGGTCAATGACCATTTGCCCTGCCTGTCGCTTTTCACGGTGTAGCGGGTCGTGCTCCATGACACGTTTATCTTCACCACCGTATTGGCAGTGGCATTGCCCCAGATGTTTGCCTGACTGTTCTGCTGCATCACCATTCCGTCGGAGAATATTTTTGGAAGGGTTACTTTGGCTTGTGTCGTGCCCATGGAAAGGAGGGCTGCACATAGGAATAATATCTTTTTCATGTGTCGGTTTTTTAGTATTGTTCTTGTTGAAATATGCCTTGAAGAGGTTGCATTACTGCGCTTGCCTCATTCTTACGGGACCAATCAGTCCTGCGGGCAGCAGGCTTTTTTCTGCTCGGCGGTATTTCCCGTTGGTCCATATCCCTTCGAAAGGAGGAGTGCCGTTGTCGTTGCCTGACAGCGCGTTTGCCCATGTGTTCACTACTTCAATGGTGATGGTGTTCTTTCCCTTTTTGAGAGCCGATGAAATCTCCAGCTCGTAGGGAGGCATCCACAGTGTGCCGCAGTGCTGTCCGTTGACATAAACGGTGGCGATGTTCTCCACTTGTCCCAGTTGCAGCAAGGTACGCACACCTTTTTTCCCCTTATGGGTAAAGGTGGTGTGGTAAGTGGCATGACCGGAATAGTATTTCACATGGTTGTCGGGATGTGACGCCCAGTCAAAAAGCGTGTCGGTTACCGCCACCTGTTGGGTCTTCTCAAACGTAACCTTCCAGGGGCTGCCCCATTTTGGAGTGTAGTCGTTGCCCCATGTTGCCGGTGTATGAAGCTGCGATGCGGGCATTTCTTCATCGCAAAGCACCACAAAACATGACTGGTAAGGATTTAACGAGATAGAATCTCCCATCATCTGTACCTCTCCGTTCATGGGATTTGCCGTGTAGCGATGTGTGCGCTTTGCCCTGAATACAGGTGCAAAATGCAGCCTCTCTGCCGTCTGGTTGCTGATAAAATAGATGTCGGCATCAGTAGCATGGCGGTGTGTATAGCCCACCCCCTTGGGCAGCACAATGTCCTTGCTGATGTGAAGGGCAGAGAGGTCTGTGTCTGTCCACGGACTGCGTATCACTGGCAGTCCCAAACGCTCCAGAGAGTCAATCTTTTCCCAGCAGGTCACCAAACGGTTGGGATTCATCTTTCGTTCCATGGGTATCACCAAGGCGCTGTAAGTGGTGCCCCAAGGAGTCTTTAGTCTGCCGTTTTCCACACGAGCCTTGTCCAGTACATCCCGGTTGAACGAGTCATAGGCATATCCCTGCAGTGGGTTTACCCATGTGGTCGCCTTGGTCATATTGGCAGTATGGGTCACTCCCACAGGACTTACTTCCAAAGGTTGCCCTACATTTGCCAGACGTTGTTCCTCCTTGGCTATGTCCTCTGGGTGGAACAGACCGGGCAGTGTGGTGACTAACCGTTCAGGAAGGATAGACCTGCGTGGCATCTCGTCGCCTGTATATACGGCAAGGTCGGTCACGGGGGTGCCATATTGCAACAAAGCCTGACAGCGCTTGATATATTCGTCAAAGGCAGTCATCTCTTTCCACCATGTATTGTCGCGCTGCAGGAAGGTGCCTATGCCGTCGAGTGTCATGCCCGGTGCCCGGTCGGTCCAGGGATTGTGGGTGTTGACATGGAACACGATGCTGTTGATGCCCATGCAATAGTTATGATCGAGCAGGGGCTTGAGCATGGCGGGATGTTCGTCCCACGTGCCTCTTACTTCCGTAAATCCCTCTGCCTGAATAATGTTCTTGCCGTAAATATGGGCACCGCTGATGGCATCAAGCATATCGTTGGGCTTGTCGTGCGTGGGACTGTTGAGCCAGAATTCTCCCATGGGGTAATCCACGTGGCGGTAGTGCATCAATCCGTCGCTCACCATAGTGGGAGCCACACTCTCGGCAGAGAACTCACATCCGTATTTCTTTCCCAACAGTCTTACCTCGGTAAAGAAAATGTCGTTGATGAGTTCGGCAATGGTGGTGCGTATGTCTCGTAGCACCTTCTCGGTGGATTGCGAGGAGGCGACGGGTACGCCGGCATATACAGGCAACCATGGTTTCAGACTGTAGCCGCGACGCAGCTCAAACTCGCGTGCAAAATTGCTGCTCCAGTTCTGGCATCCGCATTCCCAGCTATCCACATGCACTCTGGTGAGCACGCGCTTCGCCTGGTCGTCAGGCGCATGTTTGTAGATGCTGGCAAACCAGTTGCCGAACTGCTTGTTGATGACATTCTTGGAGAACTTGTCACACTCCAGACCTTTGCCGCCACCTCCTGTAGCATTGGTGTGACCTGTAGAAGTGTGTCCCATGCGCAGCAGATGCCATTTCCCTTTGGGCAGACGGATACTTACCACGCCGGTGTTTGATGCGTTGAACAACTGCTTGCTCAGGTCTATGATTTCTTCTTGTGCCACACAGTCGGCATCATCTATATCAAAAGCCTTTGCCACACGCCACACAGCACCGGATTTCCCCTCGTAACAGTCAGTCACGGGTTCGGAGCCAAGTACAATGTTCCCTACTTTCAGGTTGGGCTTCCATTTGGCGGCATCCATATCTTCCGCTCCCGGGTCGCTGCCTTCAGGAGTCCAGAAGAACTTGAAATACCTGCCCGTAGTGGCTGGGATGGCGTATGTATTGTAGGCATCCGTATTCTGCCACCCGGAGCGTGGCGGAGTCAGCTCGCGGACAAAACGATAATCCTTGCCGTCATCCGATACGTAGATTTTGAATCGGTGTGCCTGGTAGTTGTTGCCGCCAGTGACAATCTTGACGCTGCGCAGGGTGAAGGGTTCATCGTAGGAGAATACGATGTCGCAGGGCGTGGAAGACCGGAACGGGAATTCCACCGATGATTTCGGTGTACGCGTGTCTATGTGTTTGGCAGGATAGGCAAACAAGCCGATGTCTTCATAATAGTTTTGGAAAGCCTGTGGTTGGGGCAAACGGCAAGTCAACTTGCCGCCATCTACAATGGTGTCGCTCCACACCACTTTTTGCATGGACTCCTCAGGACGAATCCAGGGACCGCCGCCCAAAGCAAAACCGTCAGAGAAGTGGATGCCCATCTGCAGATGCAGACTGTCGGCTACATGAAACACGGTGCTCATGCGTTTCCACCATTCCGGAGACAACTGCCGCGCAGTTCCCTGGTATTGTGCTCCATCGGTGGTATCTTTGATAGGCATCAGATAGAATCCGGCAATGCCGGCGTTGTGCATGGCCTGAAGATCCAATCTAATGGCCTCGTCGGTCACGCATCCGTACATCCAATACCAGAAAGTCCAGGGACTGGCTGCTGTAGGAGGGGCTGAAAAATGCCTGTACCATTGGGGTGCCGAAGACTGTTCATCCCTTTGTGCCATGCTGTGTGCACTCGCCAACATCGCGAGTGCGCATATCATCCATATTCTCTTCATAGTCTTGTTTCAAAGTGTAACATCGCTATTCGAAGTGTAACATCACTTGTCCGCTACGCTCTCCATGTGCCCATACCGCCTGGGCTGATGGTCCGTTGAGGTCGGTAGTGTTTACCTTATTGCGCACGGCAGGAATGACCTGCAACAGACTGATGCCCGTCTCGGGAAGTGTGTAGAGCAACCTGTCACGACCGTCGCGTGGCTGATATACCCCCACGTATTCAGTGTCGTTGCCGGGCACCATGCTGATGGTGCCTGTGGAGGTGGTTATCTTCATCCACTGCACGCCGGCAAAATAGCCCTTGAATTCTGGATATTCGAAACTCTCGCCTGGAATGGGGTCGTTGTAGTCATTCTGCCAGATGCCCAGCTGTGGTCCGTGCAGACGGTTTTTCCACACACGGTAAGGACCCATGCCCAGCCATTGCTTCTGTCTTACCTCTTTCTCGGGCAGGTCAAAGCTGATGCCCATCATATCCACCACACCGTTGAAAAGGTAGGTGTATGCCAGTCGTACAGTGCCGTTGGGTGCGATGTGCCATTCTGCCTTTTGCAGTGAACCCAGTTTGTAGAGTGCGGTGACTACCAGCGTATCATTATCTCCGTCGCTCACGGTCAGTCTGTCGAACTTGCCTTGGTCCTCGTATGCGGTGTAGGTGGTCTTCTTCTTTTCCGCTTCAGGATCGTCATGGTTGTAGAACTGGTCAAAAGAGCGGTCGCTCCGGCGATAGGCAAAGAATGTGGGACCATTGCCAAAATGATAGTCACCCTTGCCGGTCTTGACGGTCTGCAGTCTTCCGTTCTCTGTGTTGAACACGAAGGTGGTATGGTGGGCTGTCACCACACCATTATCGTATGTGGGGCGTGACTTGCGCATTCTGTCCTCTTTCTGCACCAGGATATCTTCTGCGGTGTCCCTCATCTTGAACACCCATGTGAATATCTCCATGCCGGTGTGGTCGGTGGCTTTTACGGTCATTGCCTCCGCATCCAAGGGGGCGGCGCCTATCTGTATCTCACCTTTTTCTCCAGGTGCCACATCAAGTCCGTTCACCACTTTGCTCTTGATGGAATGTGCCTGTCCGTTGCTGTATTTCACGAAACTGATGTCAAAACGCACGTCTTTCAGAGACAGGAAGTCATATCTGTTTTCCACGATGATATTGCCTCCCTCAAAGCCGCAGCAAGGATAGGTTTGGGAGCATCCGCCATCCTCCAGCAACAGCCGTTCGTTTTGTCCGCCAAGTGTAACCTGTACAGGGCTCCACACCTGTTTTACGGTGTAGTAACTTCCCTCTTTCTCATGATGAGGTCCCACGATACCGTCAGCCCCATAGTTGCCCACGTTGTCTATCATTCCATTCAGGTCGGTACGCACCACACCTTCATCGGCATAAGCCCAGATGAAACCGCCTGCACAGCGGGGCCATGCGCGCATCAGTTGCCAATAGTCATACAAACCTGCTCCAGCTCCGCCATCATAGAGGGCATGGAGAAATTCTGTGGGCATGAATATTTGCGGGCGACGCATGTGTTCCTCACTTTCACCGTATGAGCGGTAGTGCATCGTCTCATATCCTCCGAAGTTGCCCTGCGGATGCAGCACGGGGCGTTTCTGTATGTCCCAAAGATGGAATTCGCCGTTCAGTTCATCGTTCCATCCCTTTTCGTTGCCATTGCTCCACCAGATGATGCAGGGATGATTCACATCGCGAGTCACCATTTCTTTGATGAGTTTCTGACCGTTGATGGTTTCGTGATGACCGTGCCAGCCGCTCAGCTCATCCATCACGAAGAGTCCCAGACTGTCGCAGGCATCATAAAACTCCGGGTCTGCTGGGTAGTGTGACAGGCGTACCGCATTCATGTTCATGCTCTTGATGAGTTGTACGTCGGCAATGTTGAGTGTCTTGTTGAGGGTGCGACCGGTCTCCGGCCAGAAACTGTGACGGTTGACACCACGGATGTTTACTTTTTTGCCATTGATATATAATCCGTCGCTCTCGCGTGTCTCGATAGTGCGGAATCCGAATTTGTCCTTCTCTATATGTATGGTCTTTCCGTTCTTGTCTATCAGTGAGAATTCCACAGCATAGCGATGGGGGGTCTCTGCAGTCCATAGTCTTGGCGAATTTACTTGGAACGAAACATCTGCATGGTCGGAGCCATGGCGTATCTCACAAACATTTTCTGCCATTTTTTTGCCTTGCAGGTCACTGATGACGGTACGTATCTTGGCACCCTCCAATACGCGGTTGATGAGCACATAGGCATTGAAACTGCCGTCGGCTTTGGCATCGATGGCTGTCCGCTCGATGTTGAATGCCGGTTTGCTGACGATGAAAACCGGACGGAAGATGCCTCCAAAGTTCCAGTAGTCAGCGCGGCGTTCTGACAGGTTTACGCCGGCATTGCTGCTTTCCTTACTTACGGTCACTTCCAGCAGATTCTTTTTGTCACCAAAAAATACGCGGTCTGACACGTCGTAGATAAAGCGGTAGAAGGCACCCTGGTGCATGGAACCAGCCTTGCGCTTGTTGATCTTTACCTCTGTGTCGGTCATGGAAGCCTCAAACACCAGGTCAATGTGCCTGTTCTCCCACTCCTTGGGCAGGGTAAACTCATATTTATACAGCCCTTTTTCATCGGCGATGCCATCGGGGAAAGCCTTGCCGTAAAACTTCATGCCATACTGATAGGTTCCAAATCCCTGCAACTCCCAGCAGGAGGGGACACCTATCTTGGTCCATTTGCCAGAGTTGTTGCCACCGGTGCATTGGAAATCCCATTGCACCATGTCATCGCTACCGGTGCCACTCAGATATTGCCGATGGGTAAATACATCGTTTTGTGCCATCGTTGCCATGCCCGTAAAAAGCAGGGCAAGGGCAGAACAGAACAGTCTTTTCATAGTTTATCGTGTTTCAAATAGAGATTATTTTTTTCTGAATTGGAGATGCAGGCTATAGGGCTGCTGTTTCAACGAATAGCGCATCAGCATCCCCGGACCGCAACTGCTGTTACCCAGTCCCATCACTGCTGTATTGAGGTGCAGGTAGGTGTAGGGTTCTGCTTCAAGGTCGCAGTCATGTTTCACGGTGCTTAACTGCCGGGTTGAGTAGGGTAGTGCCGAGAAGGAGAAAGTCTCGTCTGTGCCGTTGGTGATGGTCCATCCCTTTCCCTTGTTGTCTGTGAGTTGCAACATTGCCACCTTTTCATGGTTGCCGCTCATTTGAGGACGCGGATAGTGTACATATTGCTGTCCTACACTGCTGTTCCACAAGCCTATGGAAGCGGCTTCCTGTCTGTCGGGATAATTGTCAGCGGGGCCCATGCCGTAATACTGCAGACGGTTGTAGGCGGCAGGCAAGGTCAGGGTGATGCCTACACAGGGCAGTGGCGGCAGTTCTCCCTCTGGAGAAAACGACACATGAAGGTCCACATTCCCCTCACTATCCATCGTGTATTGATAGTTGGTACAGATGCTGCCTTTCAGGTACTTGTTGACCTCTGTGGCAGATACGCTCACCGTACCATCTTCGTTGGTGACAGCCTTGGGGGCAATGACCGTCTCTATGGTAGGCTTGTCCAACAGGTTGTTGCTCCAATCCTTTGCCATCCAGTTGCCAAACCCACGGTCATTGTCAGTCGGTGCATGATAGAAGCGTGGCTGTATCTGCTCTATCCATGCCAGAGCCGGTTTTTCATCGGCTTTTTTCCCTTTCTTTAACTGACTTGCCTTGAATGCCGTGGCAAGCGCGTTGTTCAGAGCAAACTGCTTGCTGCATACTACATGTCCTTGTGATGCCCATGGCATCTCCTCACGCAGCACCAGCGAAACATTGAGCCGTACATCGGCATCTGTTCCCTTTTGGATGTGTGCCACCGCCTTTTGCAGGGCAGATGCTCCTTGGGCATCGATGGAGTAGAGTGCATATCCTTGTGTATCTGTGGTATGTTTTTCAGCCATCATCGCTTCTCCCCGGGTGGTTATCTTGCCGTTACGGGTGATGTTCCATGTAATCTTGTAACGGTTGTTGCAGGCGTGCTCGTCCAGTTTCCTAAGATACAGAGCCTCCTCCTTCCAGACGGCTTGGAATGGGGAATACACTTGTTTCACCTCTTCATATTTTGGAGTAGTCTGTCTGTCTGAGGTCACGATGCCTTTCACACAGAAAGCACCAAGGTTGGGCACGTCGTTGAAGTCACCTCCATAAGCCACCATGGTCTTGCCGTCATCGCGTTTTTTGAAGATGCCCTCGTCTGCCCATTCCCATATAAAGCCACCCAGCATACGCGGGTTACTGTAAATCTCATCCCAATACTCCTTGAAATTGCCCAGGGCATTACCCATGGCATGGGCATATTCGCTGGTGAGTACGGGTCTGTGGTCGTTTTTCTTCTCTGCTATTTCCAACAGTCTTTCCCAACGGGCGTTCTCGGGGCGTTCCATGTTACCGTCTTTCACACCGGGATTCAGATATTCCTGTTTGACACGCGGGTAAAACCTGCTGATAACATCCACGGTGGCAGGATCTTTGCTGTCAGGTCCTTGTGCCCCCTCATAGTGAATGAATCTGGTGGGGTCATATTCTCTGAGCCATGCTCCTGTGGCGGCAAAGTTGGGCCCCCAGCCTGATTCGTTGCCCAATGACCAGAAAATGACACAGGGATGGTTTCTGTCGCGTACTGCCATGCGCTGGGTACGGTCGATGAAGGCTGCTGCCCATGATGCTTCGCTTGCCAGTTTTCCGCGCAGTCCGTGTTCCTCAATGTCTGCCTCGTCCATGACATAGATGCCATATTCATCGCATAGCTCATACCATCTGCTGCAGTTGGGATAATGGCATGTGCGCACCGCATTGATGTTTCCCTGCTTCATCAGTCTGATGTCTCTTATCATCTGTTCCTCCGTGGTCACCTTGCCTGTCAGCGGGTCCATCTCGTGTCTGTTCACACCGCGCAACCTCACCTGCTTGCCGTTCACGAGGAATCTGCCATCGACAATTTCCAGCTTGCGGAATCCTATCTTTATCTCCACCCTTTCGATAACTTGGCGGGCAGTGTCCTTCAGTGCCACCTTGAGAGTATATAGATAAGGTGTTTCCGCACTCCATTTTTTAGGACTCTTGATGTCTGCCTGCATCCAGCCATAGGGGGCATACCCTCGTTGCGGGTTGCGTTCGTTCATTATCTTTCCCTTGTTGTCCAAGTTCAGCATGGTGGCAGCATCTTGCTTGAGCACCTTGTCGAGTACCGTTTTCCCCTCGGCGTCATAGAGCATTGCTTCAACGGTGTAGCCCTCGCCGCGCTGACCTTCAATCACCGACAGATGCGGGTCGATTATCAGGGTGGCATCCTGATATGCGTCGTCCAATAAGGTGCGTACTCCCAAATCATCTATCCTGATAGGTGGTGTGGCATACAGATAGATGCTGCGGTGAATGCCTGCAATGCGCCACATGTCCTGGTCTTCCAGATAACTGCCGTCGGAGTATTTCATCACCTTCAGTGCTATCAGGTTGGTTCCCTTACGCAGATAAGGAGTAAGTCTGAACTCTGCCGGTTCCATGCTGCCTTGTGAGTAGCCCACTTTTTCCCCGTTGACATACACATAAAAGGCACTTGCCACCGACCCGAAGTGGATATACACCTCCTGTCCCTCCCATCCGGCAGGTAGCTCAAAGGTTTTGCGGTAGCATCCTGTAGGATTTCTTTCCGTATAGGCGGTGTATCTTTTCTTGGGCTCCTTCATCACAAAGGGCGGCTGTATCTTGAAGGTATAGCCTGAACTGCTGTAGATGGGCGTGCCGTAGCCGTTCATCTCCCAGTCTCCGGGAACGACGATGTCATCCCAACGACTGTCATCGTGCCCCTCCTTATAGAAGTCAGCGGGCTGGGCGTCGGGTGTGGCAGTCCAATGGAAGCGCCATGTGCCGTCAAGAGAAAGGGTCCTGTCGCCCGATTGATTCAGATAGGGAACGTATGACGCCCGTGCCGGCAACCTGTTTTGCGACAACATGTATTGGTTCTCCCAGTCATGTTGTTCCGTCTCTCCCTTGATGTTGCAAAAGACTGCCAAGAGCAGTGCCAGGCAGGCAACGGGTCTTTTCCATGCCATGCCGTAAGCCCGATTCTTATGAGATATATGTGTCCGTTCTTTCATTGTTTTCAGCCTTTCTGAGGTTATTCAATGGTCAGTTTCTCAAACAGCATCTTGTCGATGCCTTCTCCTTGAAGTGTAACGATGTAACTGCCTGCATTAGTTTGCGAACCTGTTGTGATACTGGTATTACGCCGCTTTGTCTTCTTTTCCGGAGTCTTTACGAAAGTGATGTCATCTTCTTTGTAAACAACTCCGTTGAGATCGGTTATTTTCACTCGAAGGGTTCTTTCCTTCTCTGGATTATAATAGCGGAAACGCAAGGCATACACCTTTGCCACCCCGACATTATAGTTAAAGGTGAGCACACCTTTTTTCAGCACTCCCTCGGCGGTGATAGAACTGTTGGTCTTCGGGGGCAGCAGACTGTCTGGGGTATGCACCAGCACATCCTTGTCAAACTCTTTCCACATGTTCTTGATTACAGGGTATGTGATGTTCATGCCAGTGGGTTGCTTGGATGCGATGGCGATGGCTGCAATGATGGCCTGCGCTGCATTGATTCTGGGGAAGTCAATCTTGATTTCACCCCCTTTGTGCCGTATCTCTACAATGCGTTTGTAGGGCTTCCCGTAACGTGCCTGTGCCCAGATGTCAAGGTCCTTGATGACTACACTGTCGTTGACTGCCACGTCAAACAGGCGGATGCCTTCATAATCTGTATTCTCGCTGCCGCCTCGTCCATACCACGGTTCGATGAAGTACAACTCGATGCGGTAGGTTCCCGGCTGGGCATTGAAATGATAGGATAGCAGGTGGCGTCCGAAACGTGAGGTGCGGAACAGGGGTGACACAGGCAGGGTGTTGTCTGATGTCTGACTTGCCTGATAGGGATTGGTCTCTGCAGGAAACTTGCTGCCCCATGAGGTGGACCAGGTCGTGTTGTCTTGTTGCCAGTTGGTTCCGTATGTATCGGTATATTCGTCACCTCCGCAGTTGATGTTGTATAGGTAATGGTAATCCTCTGCCGGGCGGAGAATGCTTTCATCCCATCCTCTGAAAGAGGGGAGGGCTAATCTGTCGGTGGCGGCAGGCTTGCCTTGGTGTAGTGCAGTGGCTGTCACCATGTCTCCCTGCAAGGGAATGTCCTTCCATACAAAGCATGTAGAGTGTTGGGGCTTGTTGAGTGTGCTGCTCCAGGAACCGCACGAAAGGGTAACCTGTTCGCAGTTGCTATATACGCGGATGCTGTCACTGATTAGGTGGGGCACGATATATACCATGGGTTCCTGGGCGGCGGAAATGTAGTGTGACTTGTACATGTAGTAGGCGTCCACCGGTTGCTCCCATGCTGTAAGTATGCCTTTGTGGTTGAATGGTCCCACCTTGTCGATACGGCGCAGTCCCTCTTCGGGTTGCCTTCTTCCCGGGTTGTCATGGCTTTGCAGTATCCATTGGAAATGTCCGCATACGCTATCCTTAGCCTCTTCAGCCAGTATCACCTTACGTTCCAGAATGTCGCACATCTTTTCTTCGGTATATCGCTCGCCGGTGTGGTTGCCCAATGTGCGCCATGCACCGTATTCTCCGTTGAGCAGTTGCTCGTTGGTGCTCAACTCCTTGCCGTAGTTTTCTATGTTTCCTCCATAAGTGCCGCTCCAGTTCTGTACCACGTTCCAGTCAGTTCCTTCTCCGCCGTTGCAGGTGGTAACCAGTCGCATGGTGCCACAGGTGGGGTCCAGCTCTCGGATGATATCAGTGCATTCGGCTGCAAAGTCTTTTGGCAGTGTACTCTCGTTTTGCAGTCCCCATAGAATGATAGAGGGAGAATTGCGGCGCTCTTTCACCCATTGGATGAGATGGCGCTTGAAACTCTCGCGGAACTGTGGCGTGTCGTACCAAATGTGGGCAGAGAATTGCGGCCACCACAAGATTCCTTCACGGTCAATCAGTTCCTGGTACAGCAGATTGTGTGGCTGGTGGGCATCCCTAAAGGCGTTGAAGCCAGCGTCTTTCACCTCCTTGATTCTTGCCTCAATCTGGGCTTGGGTGAAGGCGTGGCTCTGTCCGAACTGATGCTCATACTCACAAACACCGTTGATAAACACTGGTTTCCCGTTCAGGAAGAAACGCTTGTCGCCGTCGTTTCTTGTCAGAGGCCACGAACAGGTCTTCACGCCAAAGGGTGTCAACAGGTCGTCAGTGGCTTTGCCGTTTCGCTTGATGATGGTGTTCAGTTTGTACAGATATGGCTTTTCCGGACTCCATCGTTTGGCGTCTTTGATGGCGGTCGCCTGCTTTATCACACGTGTTTCTTGTGGTGCCATGGTGAGTTCTTCCGTGAGCCGGTATATCTGTTTGCCACCGCTTTCGCATATTTTGCTAATCAGACTGATGTTTGCTATCTCATCGCTGTAGTTCTTTACCTCTGTTTCTATGTAGATGCTGTCGGCTGCCGCCGTGTTCCATACGTGCACACCAAAGGGCTCTACTCTTACTTTGTCAGTCACTTCAAGTACTACGGGACGGTAGATGCCAAAGGGTTGGGAACCTTCGCTAAATCCCCATTCAGAACTGCATCCGCCACAAACCCAAGGCATGTCGGTGATGCCTTGTGGATGAGATACCCTGACCTCTAATTGGTTATCCGCTCCCGGACGCACCTCCTTGGTTATGTCGATGGTTTCCGTGGTACGTCCGATGTCGTATTTGCCCAGGTTCTTGCCGTTGAGCAATACTTCGGCGTATGTGCCCACTCCCTCGAAGCGCAGAAAGAACTCCTTGTCTTGCAAGGCAGGGGCGTGGAATGTCTTTCTGAACACAGCCTTGCCGTGCAGGTTTCCATGTTCCTTTTGCAGAGCACCATAGTAGTCGTCTAAGTTGAAGGGAATGTCTCTTGTGATGACATTCTTGTTGTGCTCTATCTGCCAGTTGTCGTTGAGCGATGCCACATACCTCTTTCCCGTGGGGTCGGGGGTGGGGAAGCTTACTTCGCTCTTGCCCATGGGAACACTTGTTGCTACGGCAATGCCGCGTTGTCCTGCGTTATTCACTGCACAGTAGAAATGATACACTGTTCCGTTGTGTTTTACCACATAACTCTTGTGCGCGAACATCTCATCGTAGGGCTTGGAGGGAATAATCAGGTCTTCACCCTCCCAGTCATACCAGTGAATCATGTCACGGCTCACTGCAAAGGTGTTGTAGGCATTGTATTCTCTGGTGGGGTTGAAGGCGGAGAAATAGAACATGACATACAGGTCGCCCATCTTTACTATTTGGGCATCCCCGGTGATGGTACCGTCGGTGTCGTGTGCGAAGATGGGGTTGCCCTTGTATCGTTTCCATGTTTTCATGTCGCTGGAGAATGCCACTCCGATACGTTCTCCTTTGGGATGGGTGTCGTCTTTGCCTCCTGCGTTGTAATACATCATGAACGGATAGCCAAAGAGTTTTTTATCTACCTGATACACGGTGCTTTTGTATTGTGTCATCCGCTCCCACCATTGGGCATCCTTTTCATCATAGGTCATAATGGGCTTGTCGTACGTGTCCCATTGATGGGCTGTCGTCACATCGCCTGCGGTGGATGCTAATCCGATGCTGAGGGGTGCGTTGACAGCCTCATAGCCAGTGCCTGGTCCGCCGATATAGGTCATCCAGCAGCGGTTCTTGTATTTGCCGATGTTGTAGGTGCCTCCCCATTCGTAGTCGATGAGAGCAGGAAAACCGCCGCGCTGGTTTACATCCCATCCGCTATCTGCAAATGCGAGGATGCGCCCCAATGTGGTCCAGTGTAGCAGGTCGTCACTTTGGGCTATCCATGTCTCGTAGCCACGTCCGTCTGTCCCGCCTGCCCCATTGTAGCATACGTATGTCATATACCACTTGTCGCCCTCTCTGAATACGGTGGGGCAATCAAACTTCCTGTTGTTGCTTTGGGGAGCCACCACAAGTCCAAATTTATAGGGAGTGCGCACCTCTTCATAGATGCGTTGCATCTCTTTCTGCGACACACGCTGCAGGGTGGCGTCAGTCTTTTTTCTTGCACTTCTCTTTTGTTGACCCATGGCTGCCTGAAAGCAAAGCAACAGGGAAACGAACAATATCAGTTTTCGTGTCATACGATTATGGCGGGCCTATAAACGACAGCCCATTTTTAGTTAAACCATCGGTGGAAACAGCAGCATCCACCTTATTTCATAAACAGCCAGTCCACCTCGTTGCTTGCGCCGTTGAGGCCGGCATCCCTTGTCTTCATCTTGGTTTGGGTGAATCCAGCCACCATGATGATGCCTTTAGGCAGGTTCAGGGTATGCCTGCCGGCCTTCATGTTATAGGTATGGATGTTGGCGATGGGCATTCCTGTCATGCTGATGGCGTTACTTATCAGGGGCTCTGCCTGTCCGTACTCATTGCCGGTGGCATCTATTTCCAGTTTGGGCGCTTTGGCAAACTTGTTCTGGTCATCCACAAAGAAACCTACAAGTACGGTAACCGGTTGGTCGCATTCAAACTCGACGGTGGCTCCCTTGATACGCGTGGTGTCTCGGTTCAGCACCAAAGCCTTCATTTCGGTCAGTTCTGCTGCTATGGAATCAATGGCTTCATCGCGGTTCTCAAACAGCTTTACACCCTTTTCCATCTTCACCATGGGATAGTTGCTGAGCAGTCGCACGCTGGCATTCGTAGCCACAGGATTCTTTATCTTCTCCGCATCTCCGGAGTCGGGGGTGGTGAGTCGCTTGATGTGGGCTTGCAGACAGTCCAGTTCCTCCTCGTAAACAGGCATCATCTCTTCCCAGGTCTTGAAATTGCCGTTGTCACCT
>JBJEKQ010000003.1:0-4745 GCA_051878715.1 Prevotella sp. | reverse complement strand
GCATCTTCAACTCTTCAGGATAGTTCATCTGGTTAGATTGCCCCTTGAGTATGCAACACGCAAATCCTTCGTGCTCCAATCTTTCCACCAATTTCCGACACACCCTGTTGAGTTTCCCATTCATCCGCTCAATCTTCATGGCATATCCAAACCATTGCATACGGATATTGGCAGGACATACCACTCCCGCCCCATGCAGTCTTTCCACGGCAGAGAAACCGATACCGAGAAGAGCCTGCCGTTTGCAAAACTCAAAAAGTCGATTCCAGTCATCGTCTGTCATACTGACTGGAATCGACTTTTTGCGACCGACCGCCACCTGCAAGAATTCAAAAAACAAATGCTCTCCCATCACTCAAATCATCTCACAAACAATATTCCACAAGAACAGCGGATTACCCAATACATATCTTCTCCACATCCGTTTAGGTTCCTTCATCAGCCTGTATAGCCATTCCAAAGAATGTTCCTGCCACCACTGCGGAGCACGCTTGTATGTACCGGCAAAGAAGTCGAACACTGCGCCGATAGTGCCTACATGACAATGGATGTCCAGTTCCTCCCAATGCTCATACGTCCATTTCTCCTGTTTCGGAGCAGTCATGCCAATCCAAAGCAAATCAGGATTCGCCCTGTTGATGGCATCAATGATGCCCCGATTGTCCTCATCAGAGAATACAGGCTTATAAGGAGGCGAGTATGTCACCACCTCGATGTTCGGATACACCTCTGCCGCCTTCTTGCGGATAAGTTCCAGCACCTTTTCCGAACTGCCCATAAACATCACCCGCATCCTCCTGTTTTCGCTATGGTTATCGTTCAACTTCCCCATCTCAAACTCAAACAAGTCCCAACCGGCTATCCTCTCCTTCGGTCTCGATTCTGCCTTTATCCATCGGCAGGCCTGCACGATACTCGCCCCGTCAGGAATCAGATAATCACCCTTCATCAACGCCTCGGCAAACAGCCTGTCCTTCTTTGCCGTGTTAAAAGAATGAGCGTTAATTGTATTGATCAGCTTCTTCCCTTGCGGAATAGAAGCCAGTGCCTCCCTGCTTTCAAGGATGCGCAAATCTTTCAGTCTTATCATATATTGATTGAACAATTAAATCAAGTTACGTTCGTTGTTTCCTTCATTCTGCACTTCAAAGCATTCATGGAGTCTGCGTATGGTTGTCAATTCTGCCACCCCATCAACTGTAGCAGTTTGACACACCAAAATATTCTATTTTGTGCAGTTTGACACACCAAAAAATATCCCAATTTATGCAGTTACGACATAAAAAACACTCCAATTTGTGCAGTTTGCGCTCGCAATACTTGTCTAATCCTTTTATTATCTGTACCTTTGCAGCAAAAAGAAGACATGAATATATACGAACAGACTATACGCGACCAAAAAGCAGAGCTATATTCTACAGACTATTCCCTTTTAGTTCCCCGAAAAGAAGAAAAAGCCATCGACCTCGACAGCCGTTTGGTCCAGATTGTCATCGGTGTACGCAGATGCGGAAAGTCCACCCTATGTCAGAAAGTGTTAATGGATAGCAAGATACATTTTGCCTACGTCAATTTCGACGATGAAGTGTTTGCTTCCCTGCAAGCACACCAGCTGAATGACATACTTGAAACTCTGTATCGTATCTATGGGCCGTTCACCCACCTCTTCATGGATGAGCTTCAGAACATCCCAAACTGGCATCTGTTTGTCAACCGCCTGCTTCGCCAAGGACTTCGCCTTATCCTGACTGGCAGCAACGCCAACCTGCTGAGCGGTGAACTGGCGACCCATCTTACAGGACGGTACAATGAAATCCGTCTTTTTCCATTCTCCTTTTCGGAATACTGTCAGGCCCAGAGCATACCTACAGACACCCTTACCACCAAAGCCTCCGGCCTTCTGCTCAACGCTCTCGACTCCTATCTGATGAACGGGGGATTTCCCGAAACGCTGTCCATGGCGCGCCAAGACAAGTACATCACCTCACTATATACAGCCATCATAACAAAAGACATCTGTACCCGCTATAAGGTACGTTACAAGAACACGCTCCTGCAGATGGCAAATGCCCTGCTTGACCATACCTGCCAGGAAGTGTCATACAGCAAGATGCAGGCGGACTACCAGTTGAGTTCCAAACACACAGCCATGAACTATGTTTCCTATCTTGAAAACGCCTGTCTGGTGCGCCTTGTTCCCAAATATTCATTCAAAAGCATTGAGCGTCAGACCAGCCGCAAGTCATACTCGATAGACAATGCCTTCCTCTCCAACCACGGCGACGTGTTGCAGACCGACAACTTGGGATGGCGGTTGGAGAATGTCATTGCAGTAGAACTTCTGCGACGCATGGAATACGAGACCCAGCAGCTGTTCTATCTGCGCCAGTCAAAGAGCTATGAAGTGGATTTCGCCATTGTTGACCGCAGCAAGGTCATCAATCTGATACAAGTGACATACGATTTCACCAATCCGAGGACTAAACAGTATAACCGCGAGATAGGAGGACTGCTGAAAGGCTCCGCTGCCACCGGCTGCACCCATCTGACATTAATCATGATGTCGGGCGAAACTGGAGATGTCACCATTGACGGCAAAACCATACACCGTGTTTTGGCTAAAGACTGGCTGCTTGGCAGGGAATAGCAACAGATATACTGCCTCCCTGCTTTCATGGATGCGCAAATCTTTCAGTCTTATCATAAAAACGTTGTGATTTTTTATCTTGCATGACAATTATTCCTTTGGAAAATGTCCGTTTCCAATGAATTATTTCTTTGGAAAATGTCCGTTTTCAACGAATTATTTCTTTGGAAAATATCAGTTTTCAATGAATTATTTCTTTGGAAAATGTTTATTTTGTATCTTTGCGCACGAAAAGACATCATTCGGAGTATTTGAATATAAACAATTTAGAAACGTCCACTATGTATTATAAGAGACATATAGACAAATACCTTTCGGAATGGGCATCACGCGACACCCGAAAGCCCATACTCCTCAGGGGAGCTAGACAAGTCGGCAAATCCACTGCTGTCAGGCAGCTCGGCAGACAGTTCGCTATCTACGTTGAAATCAATCTGGAGAGAGAACCGCAATACAAGGCCGCTTTCCTTCCAGACCTCAACGTTTCCCGTATCATTTCTCAGATTTCCGCAATAAACCGCCATCGAATAGAGCCGGGCAAGACCCTCCTCTTTATCGACGAGATACAGGAGTGTCCCGAAGCCATCATGTCCCTTCGTTTTTTCAAGGAAGACATGCCCTCCCTGCATGTCATTGCAGCAGGTTCTCTTCTGGAGTTCGCCCTTGAGTCTCTCCCCACCTTCGGTGTCGGCCGCATCCACTCCATGTTCATGTACCCGATGGCCTTCGATGAGTTTCTTCTTGCCAACGGCGAAGACTTGCTGGTCGAAGCCCGAGACCAGGCCTCCAGTTCTTCTCCTCTTCCGTTGCCGCTGCATGAGAAGCTGGTCAGTCTGCTGCGTACTTATATGCTCGTTGGCGGCATGCCCGAGTGTGTCGCCAAATGGGTCACGACCCACGACTATCTCCTGTGTCAGGAGGTGCAGGAAGACATTATCATCAGCTACGAAGACGATTTCCCAAAATACCGTAAACGCATCGACACCACCTTGCTACGGCACACCCTCCGCAGTGCGGCAGTGCAAGCCACCAAGAAGTTCGTCTTTTCCCAAGTCGGCGACTACAAGGCTGCCGATGTGAAGCGTGCCCTCGACATGCTCACACTGGCAGGCATTCTCATCCCCGTCACCCACACCGATGCCAATGGGCTTCCTCTTGGTAGCGAAACAAACGCATCCTACAGGAAATACATTCTGCTCGATGTCGGACTCACCCTCCGGCTGCTCCACATGTCCTTAGGCGACATTTCCGACATCACCGCACATATCCTTACCGCCACCGCCTCCGACTTGGTCAACAAGGGAGCGATGGCAGAACTTGTTGCAGGACTTGAACTGCTCCATTATCAGACTCCGAATCTCCGTCATGAATTGTATTATTGGGTTCGCCTTTCCAAGAACGCTTTGGCTGAGATAGACTATCTGTTGCCCTGCAGGCTTCATGTACTTCCGCTTGAAGTCAAGGCAGGAACACAAGGAGGAATGAAAAGCCTTTGGTCATTCATGCGCGACAAGCACCTCACAGATGCCGTGCGCTGTTCACTTGAAAATTTCGGTTCGTTTGAGTACACAGACAAAGAAGACAACGATGCCATCCGTAATGTCCGTATCTGCCCGCTATATGCGCTGTCCAGCCTGTTCCGCAGCTCATAAAAATGACCTATCGGTATTTGTTTTTCATCATGAACCCTATTTTATTAACTATTTGGTGGCAATTGATCTATTCGACCTTTTGTTAACCGATTTGCGGATTTCATCTGTCAACTTTATGAAGTTATGAATGTTATTCTGATAACGAATCGTATTACTACAGGTTAAGAGTTCATTTGCTAATTCATTCAGGTGCATTGCAGATATTCCATCTCTATATTGGAAACTATATACGCACCCCGATTTTTGCCCCACTCCGATAGAGACAATACTGTCTTTGGAAAACTTCTGTATTATACTCTCATCAATATTCGAGTATTTAAACAATAGGGAAGCGTATCCATTCGTGTTAGGAGGGCTGAATATGCAGAACGCAGGCCTGTCTATGATATTTATATCGATGTTATTTACTTCAACAATAAAATCGTTTGTTATTTCTTTCTCATTGT
>JBJEKQ010000002.1:0-21631 GCA_051878715.1 Prevotella sp. | reverse complement strand
GGAGTGCAAGAGTAACAAGGGGGGAGGTGATATCCAAAAATGTGGGACGGAGGGCAGGAAGTAGGGACAAATAACAATCCGTTTTATCGGCTAAGAGCGGTTTTTAGGGAAGCATGAGGCATACATCCCAATATATGGGAGCAGAAATAAAATGCACTTTTTTTGCAAAAACAAAGGTAATTTGTCTGTTATTTTATTCAAAACTATTACCTTTGCCGCGTCTTTTATAACGAAATGAAAGTTAAAAGACTCCAAACATTCTATTCTCTTGGAAAAAACATATCATATAAAGAGTAAAACATAATACAAGGAACTATGAGAAAATCATTACTTTTTGTAGTGGCGCTGTGCTCTACCCTCTCTGCTTGGGCAGGAGTAGATTTCGGCAATGCCACAGAACTGCAGATGGGCGAGAACAGCAAAGCGACCTCGAAAGCTGCAGACACCTGCTATTTCAAATACACCGCCATCAAAGACGTGGCACTGCAACTGACTCCTGCCAGCGGCGACGGCTACAGTTGCTACATACTGTCGGTAAACGAACTGGTGGAGAACGCAGCACAACCCACAGGATTTGACACGCTGAAACTGAACAATGCCCAGCTGAGCTACCCCAACGCACTTTATCCCGTACAAGCAGGAAAGACAGTATATGTAGCCTTGGGCGGCAGCACATACGGCACGGCTGCACTCACGCTGAAACTCACGGCTGCACTCGTAGAAGATGTGACTGGCATAGGCAAGGGTGCCACAGCTGATGACCCCGTGGTGCTGGAAGACGAGAAGACAGCCTTTGTGGGTCCCCTCTATGCCACCTCGGGCAACTATTCCACGTTTACCTATTATGCCACCTACACCGCAACCAAGGCTGGTGTGCTCAACCTGCTTTCCTCATGTTATGTGCAACAGGCAGAGATGAACGGTTCAACTGTTTCTTTCGAATATACCTCCAACGGCTATCTGTTGAAACAAGCGGTTGCAGCCGGCGAGACATATACGCTGAAACTGTGCAACTACTCTCCCATTTATTTCTCAAAAATATCTGTTGAGACAGCCACAGAGGGTTCCCTTGACATGCCTTTTGAACTGAAAGCGGGCACTAACAAGGTGCCTGCCGGTTTCGGTGATTATTACTACACATACAAGCCCTCTGCCCCAGGTTATGTGACCCTAAGCAGCAGTGAGGCACTGACAGGCGGAAAAGTGAAAGTGTTCAACGGCAAGAGCAACGTAAACTACGGTAATTGTTTTGCACAGTCGGCTCAGGGAAGTTTCAACGTAACCTTTGAAGCTACCAGCACTTCAGACACATATTATCTCCTTGTGAGCAAGGTGACCTCCACCGACGGTGAACAAACCATAGAGGTGAGCGAAAAGAATTACAGTCCTGGAGAACGGGAGGATAATCCTGTGGACGTCACCATGGACAATGCCTCCACCGACGTAAAGAGCACCACAGCCACCACCTTCTATTGGAACATCAAAGTGCCTGCAGGCAAGACCGGCTATCTGACAGCCAACCCAACCACCGCCTTCAGCAACAGCAGTACCAAGATGATCATCTATCCTAAGGGACAGAATTATTATGCCACCAGCAGTGCCACCAAGGTGAAATACCTGCTGACCGCAAGCGACACTGATACGGAATACACCCTGCGCCTGGACAATGCCGAGGGCAAGGAGGTGACCCTCAACGTGGGAATAGAAGAGGTGAAAGCCGGTGACGAAATAACCAACCCCATTGTAGCTGTACAGGGCAACAACACCCTGGACGCCGATGGCACACGCTACTACACCTATACCATGCAGAACAGCGGAAAACTGGTGATTACGGGAACCGCCGACATGACCATTACCTTCCCCAGGAGTACCAACAGTTATGACGGCAATTATACCAACTTCAAGAGTGGCGTGGAGAACATCCTCCATGGAGAAGCAGGCAAGAGTTATTTCATCTGCGTGAACGGAGGCAAGAACGGCGATGTGTTCACACTGGCAGAAAAAGCCTTTGAACAAGGCGACACCAAGGAGATGGCCATTGCCGTAGAAGGAACCACTTTTGACCTTGCCGGAAAATCACTGACCAACCTGTGGATAAAGTACAACGTGCAGAACAGCGGAAAACTGAAAGTGAGCAGTTCGCTGGTATATAACTATCAGGCATCCATCCTGTACTGCATCAACGACGGCAACATGCAGTACATCTCGCCCGAATACAACGACAATGCGGTGAACTACTCCTACCGTTTCGATGTGAAGGCAGGAGACATTGTATATGTGAACATCATCGGTTTTGCCGAAACTACCTCTGCCAATGTGACCTTTGAAGAGAGCGAGGCAGGTGCCGGAGAGTCGGCAGCCACAGCCATCGACCTCAGTGACAAGCAGAAACACGCCATCGTGGAGGGAACCTCTGCACAGCCTGTATGGGTGAAGATGAACCTGACAGCCGGCACCACTACCATCAAGAGCAGCAGCTATTTCGGCGGAAACGTATATCAGGGATTGGAGAACGCAGAGAATCTCAATTCCTGGATATACCTTTACGGAAGCAACTACGGTCCTGCACCCGACTACACCCCACTCAACGAGTATGTTGCTACCCTCAACATCACCGAGGAAGGCACCTACTACTTTGCCATCAGCAACAACTATGGAGGCGGTGAAATCTACATCGCAGGAAGTAATGTAAGCACAGGCATCAGCACCCTTGCAACAGACAGCAACATAAAGGTGAGAGGCAATGTGATGCAAATGAACGGTGAGGGCACTGCTGAAGTGTATAACATCACGGGCATGCGCACTGCCACTGTGGCTCCGAACGGACAGGCCGTGCTGAACAAAGGCATCAACCTGATAAAGACAAACGGCAAGACCTACAAGGTGATGGTGAAATAAATGAGAGGCAAGAAACTGCATATCTTATAAAAACGGAGGGGGTTGTATCGAAGAGGCATCTTCTGATACAACCCCTTTTTAATATTGTAAATCGGGAGCGGACACTGACAGTCCGCCAAAATCAAAACAAGAAAGAATGAGAAGTCTGAAACAACTTGCTTTGGCACTGCTGATAAGCATCGCCTCAGTGCAACAGGCAACAGCCATCAAGGCTTATCCGCACCCCATCAAGGTGATGCAACCCGACGGCACCACGCTGATGGTGAGAATACACGGTGATGAAGCCGCCCACTATACCAGCACCATCGACGGATATATGCTGGCAAAAGACAAGGAAGGCTACTTCTGCTATGTGGACTACAACTTCGCCACCGGCAAGAAGACCATCACCTCGCAGCGTGCACACAACCTGAAAGAACGTAGCGCGCAGGAAAACAGCGTTACGGCATCGCTGAAGATGGCAAATGCCATACAGCAACACTACATAGGGATGCACGGCAAACAGCTGAAACAGCCTGCCACGCTGCTCAACAGGAATCTGGTAAGCGGCAAGATGAAGGCTGCCAAAATGGGGAACAGCAACGAGAGCCAATACTTAGTAATCCTGGTGAACTTTGCCGACAGCACATTTAAGTTTCAGAACAAGGACTTCGACGCATGGCTCAATGAAATAGGCTATAGCGAGAACGGCGGTACGGGTAGCGTGAAAGACTACTACACCGACAACTCGATGGGAGCCTACGTGCCACACTTCCATGTGATGGGTCCCTACACCCTGTCACACGAAACAGCCTACTATGCCGCCAACGACAATTCTGACACTGACCAGGATCCACGCTCCATGGTGAAAGAGGCTTGCACACTTGCCAAGCAGAACAACCCCGACATAGACTTCAGCCAGTTTGACAACGACGGAGACGGACTGATGGACAACTGTTACATCATCTATGCCGGATACAGCGAAGCCGCCACCGGCAACGACGATGACATGTGGCCACACAGCTGGTACATGGGAGAAGAGCAATTCCAGATTGACGGCATCACCATCAACAATTACTCCTGCTCCGCCGAACTGGTGGGCTCCTATCTGCAATACCCCACACCCACCATGGACGGCATCGGCACCTTTACCCATGAGTTCGGCCATGTGCTGGGACTGAAAGACATGTACGACACCGACGACTATGTGGGCGGCTACGGCATCGACCCGGGCACCTACAGCATGTATGCGTCGGGAAGCTACAACAACGGCAGTCGCACGCCGCCCTATCTCATGGCCTTTGAGCGCATACAGTTGGGATGGCTCTCGGCCGACAACGGACTGAAACAACTGAAAGAGGCAGAAGACGTGACATTAGACAACCTGAGTAAAAACGTGGCTTGCTACATCGACTGCCAACCTGCAAGAGATGCCGGGACGGGCTGTGAGTGGTTTATTCTGGAAAACCGCCAGCAAAGGGGATGGGACAAGTATATCCCTGCCCACGGACTTCTCATCACACACTACGACTACACCCAGGAGATGCAGGAGAAATACTGGAGCGTGAACGGTCCCAACAACAACGCCAAGCACCGCTGCATGTATATCATGGCTGCAGATGGTTCCGATGACAACACCTCACGCGCTGGAGATACCTACCCCGGCAGCAGTGCCAACACCGAATTTACCGACTACTCCACACCAGGCGCACTCAACTGGGCAGGCGAGAAGACCAATGTGCCCATCACTAATATCCAGGAATCACTGGGCAAGATAAAGTTCCAGGTGGCAGGCGGTGCCACCGTTTGGGACGTGGTGAAGACCCAAGTGCCCGAAGATATCCGTGACACTTCTGCAGTATTCCATGCTGCCCTGGACATGAAAACCACACAAGCCACCGAGGCAGGCTTCTGTTGGGGACTGCAAATGGAGCCTACCGTTTCGGGCAGGCATGAGGCAGTAAACGACCTGCAGCAGATGACGCTGAAGGTGACTGACCTGACACCGGGAGCCAACTACTACGTGAGGGCATACGCACGCACCGACGCAGGCACGGTGATATACGGTTCGCCAGTACCATTCCAAACGGAATGTGCCATGGCAACAGCCCCCTACAACTGGTTCTTTGACTCATGGACCAACAACCAGCCCGACTGTTGGGAGATAGTGGATGCCAACAAGGACGGATACTCCTGGGAACTTGACAAGGACACGGGTGCCGCCATCTATTCGGGTGACTACTACAACAACGCCGATGACTGGCTCATCTGCAAAACACGCATGAAGGTGCCTGAGCGTGGCGTGCTCTACTTCCTCAGAGGCATTGCCGACGCAGGCTACATGGAGAATATAGATGTGTATGTATCTACCAAGTCGAGCAAGATGGAAGACTTCATCCTTTACAAGCGTTTCTCACTGGCTGACTACAACTACCAAGCCATCTTTGAGGAGGTGGACCTGAGTGAGTTTGCCGGCAAGGAGATCTACATCGCCCTGCAATGCTGCTCGGAGAAGAACAACGCTTCGCTGTGGCTGTGGAACGTGATGCTGATGAACAAGCTGGAGACACCCAAGATGACCAAATTCTTCCAGCAGCAGCCCGACGTGCTCTATGCAGAATGGACTCCCGTGGAGGACGCACAGGCATACTGGCTGTGCTTTGCCAAGGAGACAGAAGAGCGCAACCTGTTCGGTCACTTCGTGCCCCTGCAGATGTATGAGCGCATAGAAGGTGACGTGGAGGTGAATGCCGGCAGCATCAACTTCCTCGGTTCGGGTAGCGTAACCCTGAGTACCGTGGAAGAAGGTCTGATTGACATGAACTTCATGGTCACTTCATCAGGTCCCTTCGGCAAGTCGGAACTGACCATCGAAGGCACCACCGACGGAGAGAAATGGAGTATCGTAGGTCCGAAAATCACAGTCAACTCGTATGATGCCGAGGGCACGCAGTATGACTGGAAACCCTACATCGAGAACAAGGGTTACAAGAAGATGCGCTTCACTCTGGACAACGGCGGGCGCAATGCCAAAATCGGCTACCTGTATATCTCGTACTACAAGGGCAAGGTGCTCGATCTGCTGGCTGAAGGCTCGGTAAAGGACACCCATACGACCATCAATGCCAAGACTACAGGCGAGTTCAACAGCGGCAAGTATGCGGCATGGGTCATCGCCGGCGACGGCATCCTTTACTACGATGAGTCGAACTACCTGTACTACGACGCTGCCACCACTGCCATCGAGAGTGTGGTGGACAACAGTGGCGTGCGCCTCAGCGTGGGCAAGGGCAACCTGAAAATCAGCGACCTGCAGCAAGGCGACCACGTAAGGGTGGTGACTGCATCGGGACTTACGCTGATAGACACCGACACGCACCACGGATGTATGCAGTTGAATGCCGGCAGCACTACGGGTGTGGTCATTGTACAGATTGAAAGAGATGGAAAGTCATACACCACAAAGGCTGTACTGAGATAAGAATAAGAACACACGCATTAAGAAACGGAATATGAAGACAACGAGATTTGCAATAATCACACTGCTTTTAGCAAGCGGAATGGCCTTTGCCGCAGAGCAGATTAAGCGCACTGCCGACCAGCCCGAAAAGGTGAAAGCCAACCTACAGGCAGTGGAGGCTGCCAAGAAGAAGGCCGTGCAATACACCCAACTGCTGCCCGAGGGGAGCGAGAACGGGGCACCCTACGCACTGAGATGTACCGACGTGGCAGGGAAGAAGGTGTATCTGACATGGCTCTCGCCGGAACCAGTCAACGGATATTACGATGACTTCGAGGCTCACGAAGACTTTACCATCAACTCAGCGGGCAACATAGGATGGTCTTACGTGGACGGCGACAACCAGTACAACTACACCTGGGCTGCCTGCAACTTCCCCAACATGGGACAGAAGATGGCATTCATCGTGATGAACCCCTCCAAGACCTCACCAGCCACTGACAGCAATCCTAATTACAAACCCTATTCAGGAGAGAAGATGCTGGTGGATTTCTGTGCCGACAACGGACAGAACAACGACTACATCATCTCGCCCCAGCTGAAGTTTGACGAGGATTTCACCATCAGTTTCCAAGCCCGCAGCTACAACGTCACCTCCACTATCCCCATGGAGCGCATCCGCGTGGGCTACTCGGTAAAGTCGATGCGCCCCTCTGACTTCGTATTCGTCAACGAGGGCGACTACGTGGAACTGCCCGCACAGTGGACACTGCTGCAATACTCCATCCCCAAGGATGCCAAGTACGTGTGCATCAACAGTGTAAGCCAAGACGCTTTCATGCTGATGATTGACGATATCTATATCGGCACCAACAAAGTAAGACCGGGCATCGCCCCCATGAGGACGGCTGCCATGGACAAGGTGACGGGATTCAACATCTACCGTAACGGAGAGAAGGTGAACGAAACACCGGTGAACGTGGTGCGCTACACCGACGAGGTGCCCGACTATGCCACCTACGAATATACCGTGAAAGCCGTACTGGCAGACGGAAGCGAGAGCGTGGCGTCAGAGGTACTACAGGTTGAAGTGCCCGACACCCGACTGCTTCCCTTTGAAGATGACTTCGAGTCATGGGCACTCGACTCCGCCAAGTGGGAGTGCGTGAACCTGGTTGGAGAATCCTCCAGATGGAAGGTGGACTACAAGGTATATGGCCTGGTGGATGCCGCCGCCACCTACGGATGGTCAACCATGACCGATTACAACGATGCACTGAGCACCCGCGAACTGAAGACAAGCGACCGTAGCAACACCTGGCTGCGCTTCAACCTGCAGTTGGAAAACGAGAAGGTGGTGAATGTAGATGCCCTGTACATTGAGGTTACCTCCGACGACGGTGCCACATGGAAACAGGTGGCACGTTTTGACAACCGCGAGGGAGAGTATTCATGGCGCCAAAAACAGTACGACCTGAGCAGTCTGCTGGACAACGACCTGTTCAAGGTGCGCTTCCGCGTGAAAGGTACCAGCGCCTTCTACATCGACTATTGGTATATTGACGATGTGAAGGTGTGGAACCCCGACTGGTGCAAGGGCACCATCAACGTAAAGAAAAACGGCGCCCCCGCAGCGGGATGCACCGTGAAGATGGTTTCGGTGAGCGGAGGCGAGAGCACATTCACCGCCGATGACAACGGCACGGTACAGATAGAGCAGCTGGAGAAAGATACCATCCTGGTACAGGTGGAGGTGGATGGCTGCAACTATTACAGCCAAAAATGGCTCGTTGCTGACGACAACAACGTGCTCAACATTGACCTTACCTCGCCGCAAGTAAGTCTGAGTGCCACCGACATCGTGGCAGAGCAGCCTGCCGAAAGCAAATCGCAGAAGCAGTTCACACTGACCAACAGCGGTACGGGCGACCTGAAATGGACACTGGCACAGAAACCGGCACAGGCAAGTAGCAGTGACCTGCTGTTTAAGGAGTGTACCTCATGGACCACATCGGGCGACCTGCAAAACGCTATCGTCTTTGACGGAGAATACTACTACACCACCTCATCGGTATATCTGAACAAGTTCTGGAAATACGACAGAACAGGAAAACTGGTGGACCAGTTCTATCTGGAAAACCTGTATTACCACTTGTATAACGTGACCTACGACGGCCGCTATTTCTATGCCAGCGACGGACTGAACAGAATCTTCAAGATGGACTTTGACCAGAAGCGCGTGATAGACGTTATCACCGTGACCGAACAGCCCGACCTGAAGATATACCACTGCACCTGGGACCCCAAAAACAAGGGATTCTGGGTAGGCAGCACTGGAAATATCGTGCTCATCGGCACCAACGGCAAACAGAAGACGAAACTCACCAGTTTCTCGGAGACCGAAAGTGTGGCTGTCGTGGGCTCTGCCTATGACGACGTGACACCGGGAGGCCCCTATCTGTGGCTTGCCGACGAGACGGCTGCCAACAACAACATGCTCGACTGCATCATGCTGAGACAATACAATCTGACCACCATGACACTGACCGACGTGAAGCATGTGCTCAACGACGTGCCGGGATATGTGGTGGGCAATGCCTCCATGGGACGCAACTACGTGTGCGGCATCTATGCCTCTCCCGACATCAACAAGGGCAGGATGACTCTGATTGGCGTGCTGCAGCAGTCGCCTACCCTCATCTTCAACTACACACTGGCTGAGACTACCGACTGGATGGACTTCTCGCCCCACCACGGCATACTGGCAGCAGGCGAACAGCAGACCTTTACGGTGAATTACGATGCGCTGAGACTGGCAAAGGACGAAACGCGCACTGCCTCGGCACTGCTTACCACCGTGCCCGACGTGGGTGACTATCCCATCACCTTCACGCTGAAAGCCACTGAGGCTGCCGCCTATCCGCGACCACAGTTGCTGCAAGCTGCCACACAAGCTGCCAACGTGGCACTGACATGGCAGGCAGGCAACACCGCCCAACAGCCCCAAAGCTATGAGGTGTGGCGTAACGGCGATTGCATTGCCACCGGCATTACCTCCACCGCCTACAACGACGAGATGCTGGTGCGTGGCACCTATATATATAAGGTAAAGGCGGTGTATGGAGAAAACCTCACCTCGGAATATGCCGACTCTGCAGTGGCACAGGTGGTGGAGGGTGCACCCTTCTATGCTCCCATATCGCTCACAGCCGAGTGCACAGACAACAGGCACGTGGCACTGAACTGGCTTTCTCCTCTGGCACATGCCGCCGAACCCGACACCATGAGCTGGGCACAGGGGACACACGATGACCAAGTAGGAATGAGCGAGGGCGCTTACTTCTACGCTGCCCACCAATATACGCCCGACGATTTGGTGCCCTACCGCAACAAGACGATACGTGCCGTGGGGGTACAGCTGGTGAATCCCGTGACCTATCTGGCATTGCATATCATCAAGAACGGTACCACCATACACAAGCAGGTGTATGACGGCGATATACGCTACGACGGCACACTGACCGAGGTGACCCTGGACCAACCACTCACTATCGACGCCAACGCCACCTATCTCTTTGCCTTCCAGATTATGCACGAAGCCGACATCCAGCCTCTGGGTATTGACCAAGGCACCACCACTGACGGCAAGGGCAACCTGCTTTCTGAAGACGGCACGGAGTGGTTTACTGCCCTGAACGTGGGCATCAACGGCAACTTTAACATCAGCGTGCTGCTCGACGGTGCCGATGCTACTGCCGAAACGGCACCCACAGGCTATATGGTATATCGTGACGGAATGGCACTGAACGATAATCCCATTGCTGCCACCACCTATGCCGACGAAGTGAACCAGCCAGGCACACACACCTACAGCGTGGCCTCAGTCTATGCCGACAACCGCCTCTCTGCCAAGAGCAGTACGACAAGCGTGGAAATTGTGGACATCGGCACCCGCACCGCCACACCACGGGTGGAGACACAGGTGAAAGTGAACCGCAACGTGGCACTACGATGGGACTATCCCACCACGAAGACTCCTGCCATGAAGAGCGACCTGCAACAGATGCCCGCTACAGTAAAGGAGGATATGCCCGAATACGTGAACACCTTTGAAGGCACCGCCTCGGAGATGGCCATCGGCTCTGACGGCAAATATATCTACACCTCAGACCTGAGTCAGACAGGCGGTTTCCTGAAATACGGCATGGACGGCACCTATATAGATCGCTTCCAGATAGACGGACTGAATACCGTGCGCAACATCGCATGGACAGGCACCGCTTTCTATGTGAGCGACAATGACAACAACATCAAACAGGTGAACATGGATACCCGCAAAGTGGAGCAGACCATCGACATCTCGGAATATGCACGCCACCTGGCCTACAGCCCCGCTTTAGACAACGGCAAGGGAGGCTTTGTAGTAGGCGACTGGGAGACGAGCATCATCATCGCTACCGATGGCAGCAAACTGGCTGACGGTCCGGCACTGCTGGGCGCATCGGGTACAGCCTGCGTGGGCAACACACTCTATGCCTTTGAGCAGGGAGGAAAGGCCAACGCACACACCTTAGGAGTGTATGACCTGACCACAGGCAAACGCACTGCCACCATCGACCTGGACGAGTATCTGGAGTTTAGCGATATAGAAGGGAGTGTGGCAGGCGGAGCCTCTGTCATCGACAACGGCAACGGCACACAGCTCCTGGCACTGGCTCTGCAGAGAAAGTCGGGCAAGTCGCGCTTCGTGTTCCTTGAGGCAAGCGGCGTGACAGGTGTCAAGGGTTATAACATCTACCGTGACGGTGCCCTGCTGAACAGCGAAATACTCACACACCGCTATTTTGACGAACTGATACAGACACCGGGCACCTATTCCTATCAGGTGCAGACGGTATATATTGACAACGAGGTTTCCGCACTGTCGGCTCCTGTAGAGGTAACCATCCTGCCACCCGACGAGGCACGCCAGCCTGCCGACGTGAAAGCAGTACAGATGACCGTCGGCTACAACGTGCAGGTTTCATTTGCCAACCCCTACCGCTACGACGATGCTGCCACCGCACAAGACTTTGAAGCCATGCAGCAGGGTTCTCCCGTGAGCGTGGAAGGATGGACCAACGACAAATGGACGGTGACCGACACGGCTGCCTACGACGGCATCCATGCCATGACAGCGGCACAGGAAGATGAAGCTACCCTCATTATCCCCGCAGCAGGAATGAAATACCTGCAAATGGCTATACGCAATTTGAACGAACGCCAAACGGCACCGCAACTGCAAGTGCTCTATTCCGAGACCGACAACCATCTGGCAAACTTCATCCCACTCACCTATTTCTCTACCGCTGAGACATGGAGCGACAAGGAGTGTCTGCTGCCAGAGGGCACACAGTATATCGCCCTGCGCAAGGCTGCCGGTTCGCTGCCCCTGCTCATCGACGCACTGCGGTTCTATGCCAAAGCTCCGGCGCAGAAGGTGTATGGATATGACGTCTATCGCAACGGAAAGAAGATCAATGACCAGCTGATTACCGGGACAAGCTATACTGACCGCAACCTGATGCCCGACCGCTATACCTACCAGGTGAGACTCACCACCATGCTATCTGCAGAAAGTGAACTGAGTGACGAGGCGGTGATTGACTTGAACTACGACTGCAAGAGTCTGCCCGTAACAGGACTGAAGGCCACACTGGACAAGGATGACCACGTACAACTGTCGTGGCAGCGGCCTGCCATCGATGAACCCATCTATCTGCGCTGGCACGACGGCAACTGCGCCGATGCAGGAGGTATGCCCAGTGGAGGCGGTTTCTTCGCTGCCGTAAGATGGCTGAGCACCGACCTGAAGAACTATGAAAAACTTGCCATAACAGATGTGGAGGTATTCATCAACCAAGTGCCCGATGCACTGTATGTACTGGTGTACGAAGGCAATGAACTGGTTTACCAGCAGTATGTGCCCAAGGTATATCAACTGTCATTCAACACCATTCACCTGAACAAACCCATCACGCTGAATGTGCAGAAAGACCTGAAGGTGGCAGTATATGTGGAACACAACGAGAACACTGTACCACTTGGCTACGATGCCGGTCCTGCTGTAAGCGGACTGGGCGACCTCTACTCTACTGATGGCAGTACATGGACCACCCTGGGCAGTTCTGACACGGGTATCGACGGCAACTGGAATATCTCAGTGGGCTTGAGTCCCTACCTTGAAGAGGAAAGCACCACACAAGCCGCACCTGCCTTTGCGCCTGCCCTGACCATGAGTGCAAAAAAGACAAGTGCGGCAGAAGCTGCCCCCATGCTGAAGACACAAGCTCTGAGTTCCACCGCCACCTCGGTAAAGAATGTGCTGAAGGGCTACAACATCTACCGTAACGATGAACGTCTCAACGAAGAGACCATCACTGCCACACAGTACTACGACACCAAGGCATACACCGGCAGCTACCTGAAATACAAGGTGAGTGCCGAATATACGGCTGCCGGTGAGGTGATGAGCGACGCTGTGACAATAGCAACGGCAACCACAGGCATAGACGGCGTGGATACCGACAGCCGCATCAATGTGACCATCGCCAACGGCATCCTCACCGTGAGAGGAGCACATAGTGGAGAAAGCATCACTGTATATGATGCCGACGGCAGTATGATTGTACAAGGCAAAGCGGGCGACAACTATGTGACCACGCTGCCCGTGGGCAACACAGCCGGCACCTGCATCATACGCATCGGCAACCAAGTGTTCAAGACCAACAGGTAAGTACACACCGGTATCCAGAAAACAGAGCCATCGTCCCGTTTGGGGCGACGGCTCTTTCCGTTTGAGAGGCGCATCAGTACAAATAAAAATTAGAACTTTATCTGAGAGTTTTGGAACACAGGAGATTTCTTCAAATTTGCTATTTTTGCAGGCAACAAACACCGAACAGAATGAATCAGAAAAGAACCATTCCGGAAGCGGATTTCGACAGCATCCAAACTCTCAACGACATTCATTTCATCAATGAACACGTGGCATTTCACAGAGACATCACAAAGTTGACCCAAAACCTGGAGTCGATAAGACTCAACATGTTCTCGATTACGGCCTGCAAAAGGGGGTATCTGCAAACAGAAATCAACGGCACACGATATACCATACAAAAGAATGAAATACTGTTGCTGAAACGGAATGACATCATGGTAAACACCACTCTCTCGCCAGATTTCGTCGGAAGCACATTGTGGTTGAATCCCGACGCCCCTCTGGAACATTTCACAGAAAACGAACTGTGGGAAAGATTGCTCTATTTCTCTAAGAACCCCGTGCTCGCCATCAGCAAGGAGAGCATGCACATGCTGACATACTACGTGGATGCCATCAAGAACATGCAGCAGATGACACCCAGACCCTTTCACAACGAGATAACCATGATGCTGGTGAGAATCATACTCTACGAACTGCTGTCGAATGTGGACTACAGCTATGCCACATATTTCAACAAAACCATGACAAACCAGCAAGAAGCACTGTTCAGGAAGTTCATCCGCCTCATCTCCCACCTCCAAATCAAGCAACGACATGTATCCTGGTATGCCGATGAACTGTGTGTAACACCCAAATACCTGTCAACCATATGCAAACAGGTAAGCAAAAAAACGGCATTCCAGTGGATTAACGAGTATGTATGCTCCGACATACGCCACTGGCTGAAAAATACAGACAAGAGCATCAAGGAGGTGGCGGAACTCCTCAACTTCCCCAATATGTCCTTCTTCGGCAACTACTGCCGCAAGCACTTCGGAGCATCTCCCTCTACATTGAGATGCCAACTGAGACAAGAGCAACTCAAAGTTCAGGAAAAATAAAAGACGTATAGTGATGATAAAATCCTTTGGTACGATTTGTAATCTGCCATCTGCCTGCAACACCTCATCTTTTGGGCTGTTTTGAATCCTCTTATCAGTCATGTAGCCCGCTACACCCCTTCTTCGGGCATCCAAAACATCTCAAAAATCCAAGGCAAACCGTACCAAGTTATTTTTTCACCATCACATAAGAAAGGGGGAAGCCGTGCCTCTGAGGATGAAATATTGAAACTTCATTGGACTACGGACAGGAAACAAGACTCCTTCACTTGAAAAAAGAATGTGTTTTGTGCGACAACAAAACATTTTTTCGTAATTTTGCAACACGAAAAGAAGGAGAATTTCAACATTTCATCATACTAAGTTTATTATGGCTAAAAAGGCATTATTGATGATTCTCGACGGATGGGGAATCGGAAAACATGGTAAAGGGGACGTTATCTACAATACACCTACCCCCTATTTGGATTTGCTGACCGCTGTAAGCGCTCACTCGGAACTGCAGGCTTCGGGTGAGGATGTGGGTCTGCCCGACGGACAGATGGGCAACTCGGAAGTGGGACACCTGAACATCGGTGCCGGACGTATCGTATATCAGGATCTGGTGAAAATCAATCGTGCCTGCAAAGACGGCTCCATCAAAGACAATCCCCAGGTGAAAGCCGCCTATACCTACGCCAAGGAAAACGGAAAGAAACTGCACCTCATGGGTCTTACCTCCAACGGCGGCGTACACTCGTCATTGGATCACCTGTTCAAACTGGTAGAGATGGGCAAGGCATACGGACTGACACAGACCTACGTGCACTGCTTTATGGACGGAAGAGACACTGACCCCAAGAGTGGTGTGGGATTCATCAAGCAACTGAGTGAGGTTTGCCAGCAGAACGACGCCCATATTGCAAGCATCGTGGGACGCTTCTATGCCATGGATCGCGACAAGCGATGGAACCGCGTGAAAGAGGCATACGACCTGCTGGTGGAAGGCAAGGGAAAGAAAGCTGACTGCATGGTGAAGGCTATGGAAGAGAGTTATGCCGAGGGAGTGACCGACGAGTTTATCAAGCCCATCAGCAATGCCCGGGTAAATGGCAACGTCGAGGAGGGAGATGTGGTGATATTCATCAACTTCCGCAACGACCGTGCCAAGGAACTGACACAGGTACTCACACAGCAGGACATGCCCGAAGAGGGAATGCACACCATTCCCAATCTGCAATACTACTGCATGACTCCCTACGACGCATCATTCCAAGGAGTGAACATCCTCTTCCCCAAAGAGAATGTGGGCAACACGCTGGGCGAGTATCTCAGCGCACAGGGCAAGAGGCAGTTGCATACCGCCGAGACAGAGAAGTATGCCCACGTGACCTTCTTCTTCAATGGCGGACGCGAAGCCCCCTTCGAGGGCGAGGACCGTATTCTGATACCCTCACCCAAGGTAGCCACCTACGACTTAAAGCCTGAGATGAGTGCCTATGAGGTGAAAGAGAAACTGGTGGAAGCCATCAACACACAGGAATACGACTTCATCGTGGTGAATTTTGCCAACGGCGACATGGTAGGACATACCGGTGTGTACAATGCCATCGCCAAGGCTGTACATGCTGTGGATAACTGTGTGCGCGATGTGATAGAGGCAGCCAAAGCCAACGACTATGAGGCAATCATCATTGCCGACCACGGCAATGCCGACAATGCCATCAACGATGACGACACCCCCAACACCGCCCACTCACTCAATCCCGTGCCCTTTATCTATGTCACAAACAACAACTCGGCAAAGGTAAAGAACGGGCGACTGGCAGACGTGGCACCCTCCATCCTGCATATCATGGGACTGGAGCAACCCGCCGACATGACAGGCGAGAACCTGATTATCGACTAAATAAAAGTTGTTATCATCATAACACCAAGACTGATTTGTCTTCAACAGACAAACTATCCTCCGGGACTCTGCACAGCAGGGTCCCGTTTTCGTTCTATATGCCTATGGATTCACCTTGTCAGAACGTAAGTTCGATGAATTTGAGCCACTGGAAAGAAGCAACAGAATTAGCTCGTCGAAAAGATGAATATACCTCTGTTGGCTGTAAGGTTAATAACCTTATCGCCGCAAGATTAATAACCTTATCGCTGCAAGATTAATAACCTTATCGCCAATGAAGCTAACTGGCATTGGCAACGCAGCAATATGCGCTGCCTCTGTCTGATAAATCTTACCTTATGCAAATTCGTCGAACTCACGTCATCATACTTTTCTTCCTTTGTCTATGGAGGAACATTGAGGGAAAGTATTTTCTGAGAGAAAAAGAAAAAGGCCAACCACCTGACAAACAGGCAATTGACCTTTTGGCGCTTCAGGATGGGCTTGAACCAACGACCCCCTGATTAACAGTCAGGTGCTCTAACCAACTGAGCTACTGAAGCATTTTCTTTGTTATTGAATGAAGATTAGAATAACCCTCAGCATTTCTCTCCTGAAATGCGATGCAAAGGTAAGACGTTTTTTTGTATCTCACAAACTTTTTGATAAAAAAAATGTATTACAGGGTGTTTTTTTTAGAAAAAAAGGGGGATATAGGGCGTTTTTCATCGTTAAAAGAGTAATTTTGCACCTGTTACCAAAGAGAAACATAAACCCATCAGAAAAAAACATGAATTCATCTAACAAATACAATATGCGAAGAATGATGACGGCGGCACTGATGTTGCTGTGCCTGCCCACCCTGTGCTGTGCACAAAAAGACAAGCGTCACCTGCTCAATGTGGGCAAGAACCTGGAGATTTTCAGTCAGGTATATAAACATCTGGACTTGATGTATGTAGATTCCCTCAATCCTGAAGATGTGATTGGCAGCGGAATCAAAAACATGCTGGAAAGTCTGGACCCCTACACCAAATACTACCCGGAGAACGACAACAAGGAACTGAAGATGATGCTCACAGGAAAATATGCCGGCATCGGGGCACTGATACGCTATAACCAGCAACTGAAAAGGGTGGTCATCGACGAGCCTTATGAGGGGATGCCTGCAGTGGAGGCTGGACTGAAGAAGGGAGACATCATCCTGAGCATCGACGGCGAAGACATGAGCAAGAAAAACGTGGCGGAGGTGAGCAGCAAACTGCGCGGTGATGCAGGCACCACTTTCACACTGAAGATAAAACGCCCCACCACCAACAAGAAGATGAGTTTAAAGATTACCCGCCGCAGCATCAAACTGCCCGAGATTCCCTACTATGGCATGTTAGAGGACGGTGTAGGTTATCTGAACCTGAACAGCTATACCGAAGGATGTGCCAAGCAGGTACGCCGGGCGTACATCGACCTGAAGAAGCAGGGTGCCGGCAAATTCATCCTTGACCTGCGCGAGAACGGCGGCGGTTCGCTATCAGAAGCGATAGACATTGTAAATATGTGGGTACCCAAAGGGGTGACTCTGGTAGAAACAAAAGGAAAACTGCAAGAAGCCAACCGTGCCTATACTACCCGCATGGAACCAGTAGATACGTTGATGCCACTGGTGGTACTGGTGAATGAGAATACGGCAAGCGCCAGCGAGATTACCGCAGGCTCGATACAGGATTTGGACAGGGGGCTCATAGTGGGCACACGCACCTATGGGAAGGGACTGGTACAGGTGCCCGTGTCACTGCCCTACAACGCTACGCTGAAGCTCACCACCAGCAAATACTACATCCCCAGCGGCAGGTGCATCCAAGCCATCAACTACAAGCACACGGGGGGCGGATATACCGAGCGCATTCCAGACAGTCTGACGCATGTATTCCATACCCGCAACGGGCGTGAGGTGAGAGACGGAGGCGGTATCAAGCCCGACATAGAGGTGCGTCCCGACACCCTGCCCAACATTGCTCTCTACATGGAACGCATTGACAGCACGGAGGCAATGCACAACTTTGTGATTGACTATATTGCCAGCCACCCCACCATCGCATCGCCAAAAGAGTTTTCGTTGACCGATGAGGATTTTGAAGCACTGAAACAGCGTGCCATCAAAGGCGGCTTCACCTATGACCAGATTACCGAGAAAAAGGTGAACGAACTGATTGAACTGGCAAAGTTCGAGGGCTATTATGACAATGCAAAAGAAGAATTTGAAAGGCTGAAAGCCAAACTAAAGCATAACATCGCCACAGACATGGACCGCCACAAGCAGGTTATCAAGCAGATGGTTGAGGCGGATATCATACCCGCCTACTATTACCAGCGCGGTGCCATCGAGGCATCCGTCAGAGAGGACAAGACGGTGAAAGAAGCCCTGCGCCTGCTGAAAGACGAAAAGGAATACCAAGAAAGGCTGAAAGGTGTAAAATAGGGAAGTGCCCTATTTTACCACCACTTTCTTTCCATTGAGAATGTATATTCCCTTACCTGCAGGAGATGCCAGAGAAGAGAGTCTGCGCCCACAGAGGTCATAGACTACATTTTTCCTCGGCAGTGAATGTTGTACGGCGGTGATGCCTGTAGCAAGCGAACTGAAGTCAAACACCCTGTTTTCCATCTGTTCCAGTCCTTGCACCTCTTCTGTACTGAGAGCACGGGCATAAAGCACCACATCATCCATACAGCAGTCAGGAGAGCCCCAGAAAGAGCCTTTGCCCAAACAGAGTTCATCGGCTTCCTGCAACAAACTGACAATCAGACTATAGTCAAACGCTTCAGCACTGCCCACCGCGGTATTGTTGAGCATACCGTTGCATGCCATCAAGGCGGCTTCGCTGCCATCCACATAAAGGCGTAGATGCTCTGCGGTCAGAGTAAGCGTCACCAAATGCCACTCACCTACACCTAAAAGTTGTGTCTTCACCGCTCCTGGATGATTCAGGTCTATCCAGTTGTTCACCCCCGAAGCATTTCCGTCATTATACCCCAAGTAGGCATTTCCGGTCATGTAGAAACGCGAGTTGCCACTGACAAAGGCAAAGAAGGCATCCCACAGATTGTCGTCACCGCGGTTCACCCAGAAGGAGAGGGTGGCTCCCTGCGACAGCGTGTACCCTTTCAGAGCATTGGGAATGCTCACGTAACTCTCGTTGCCACTGGCTCCGAAGGAAAGATGTACCGCATTACCTTGACGAAAACCACCCGCCTCCACCAATATCGGCAGTGCGGCAGTACCGTTCTTGCCCGTCGTGGCACACTCAGCGGTGTTGAGCGAATTGCCCAGCAGCTCATCATCAAATCCATAGTGGGCCACCATGCCTCCGCTCCAGTTGCACTGCGGGGTGGCATGGGTGGCAGAGAGTGCCGTCACCAGCCAGTCCTTCTGCCAGTAATATCCCGGTGTGCTTATCCTCACCCCCAATGTCAACGGCAAGTCTTCCTGCAGTGATGTGGGGTCATACCTGCCTGTCTGCGATACAACCTCCGGATTCTCGCTGGTCCATTCTATGGTAACATTGGGCATTCCGCAACCTATATCCATCAGGGGCACATGGCGGTTGATATTCATTCCGTCGGTCACCGGCGATTTCTGATTGTTTATCTGCCATGCCAACTCACACCGTGCATCCATCTTATAGCCCCAGATATTCTCGCCGGTAGCGGTACAGCTGGCGGTAAAGGTAATGACCGGAATGTCGTAGCCATCCATGACGGCGGGCACCGCTACGCCTGTATAGATATTGCCGTCGAGTTTGATGGTAATATAAGATGCCTGCGTGTCCATAGTCCATGTACCGGTCTTGTCACCGGTGACAGTACCGTCATCGTGGAGCACAACATTGCAAGGCGTGTTCTCCTGTCGGTTGGCATAGTCCATATTATAGGTGTGTACCACCAGTTGGTAGCCCCCTGCCATTTCCTCCGCGGTGAAAAAGGCTTTGGCAGCTATGTCGGTACTGGTAGTCTGCTCTCCGTTGTATTCGAAGGGCGATGCCACCAGCCACCCATCCTTGTTGACAAAAACCTGGTGGGTACGCACTTCGTGGAAGTAGGTATTGTTATTGAACTTGGTGTGATACACCAGATAGGTGCGGTCGTCGGGTGCCGCGATGATGCTGTTGTGTCCCTGAGCGCACTCTCCTACCTTCATGCTTCCCCAGCGGTTGTACGGGCCCATCAGTTTCTCCCCTCGTTTGTCACCATTGGTACCATAGTTCATCACGTATCCGTTAAAGATGGCGCTCACGCCTCTTGAGTCCTTGTAAGGTCCGTTGGGCCTGTCTGAACGGAACACACGCATCTCATATCCTCCGTCAGGATTATAGAATCCGTAACTCACGAACATATAGTAATAGTTGCCTATGTGCTCTATATAGGGTCCCTCGCCCGACACATAGTAACCGCCACCCACCTTGGTGCCATAGTAGGGGTCGCTGGTCACTCCGTCTGTACTGCCGCCCACAGAGGGATAGGTCACGTCATAGTCGCGCAGTCCTGTTGTCTCGTCAAGTTCAAGCATCCATATTCCGCCCGACCATGAGCCATAGACCATCCATAACTTGCCCTCCTCATCATAAAATACGGCAGGGTCTATGGTATGTGGCCAACGGTTGCCCCACTTGTCACCCACATCATAGCGTGCAGGCAGGGAAGTCTGGGTACCCAACACCAATTCCAGATCGGTGCCCTTGTAGGAGTGGTCGGCATCATCGAAGCCGCATATCACCACCGGTCCCTGATAACGATAAGGACCGGTAATGTTGTCGGCGGTGAGCAGGATGATGCTGGAATGCCACTTGTCGCCATTGATACTGAGATAGTAGCACCATTTGTTCATGGTGGGATTCCACACCACATCGGGTGCCCACATATTGCCGTTTATATCATAGGCATCATCCGTTCGTTTCGACCATTCCATCGCATTGAACGCAGGGAAGTCCACCTCCTCCCCACCTTTCTTCACCTTGGTCACCTGTGGGGTTACAAAGGCTTCTGCATTGGAAGCCGTGCCACCACCGGCAGCAGCCCAAGTGGGATTTGCCGTCGTCCAGTTCTGCATATCCGTGGTGTAAGCCCCGGCCTTGTGCGAGCCGAAGATATAATAGCTCCCAGTAGCACTGTCATACACCACCGAGGGGTCGTGTACACTGATTCTTTTCTTGCTCACAGTCCTGTACATGGCAGCAACCTCTTCCGAGCTGACAGGTGTCTGTGCCTGCAGTGTATGTCCCACAGCCAGCCCTGCCAAGAGTATCAGCACAGAGACCATCCTTTTTGTTTTTAACATTACCATATTCTTCTTTATTGTTTAGTCTTTTTATGAAGGATAGTGCAAAAACCATTAACCCTTTTGCCTGGTGCATCCTATCCACCACAAAGATAGTGTTTTTTCTTCAATGCCTGTTCATGCAACGAACAAATCATACAGACTTTCCTACGAAAATGCTACTCGCTGAATAATGACCCGCTCTTTCCAATTAGAAGTGCAACATCTCTGAGGTAAGATAACAATGAAAACC
>JBJEKQ010000001.1:0-4782 GCA_051878715.1 Prevotella sp. | reverse complement strand
GCTCTTGTCGGTAGAGATGGTGTGGTAGCCGGTGGTCACTTCGCCCACCTGCATCCCGTCTTTCAGTACAGGATAGCCGTGGCGAGGTATAGCCTTGTCGGTCAGTTCGATGCCCACCAGCTTCTTGTTTACGCCCTGCTCTTTCTGCAGTACCAGTGCCTCTTTGCCGATGAACTCGGGTTTGTCGAGCTTGCAGAAGAAGCCGAGTCCTGCCATGACGGGTGATATGTCAACCGACAGTTCGTCGCCGTAGAGGGGCAGTCCCACCTCAAAGCGCAGGGTGTCGCGGCATCCCAGGCCGCAGGGCTTGCATCTGCCGCTTGCCATCAATTGGTCCCAGAAACAGCGTATTTCCTCATGGGTACCGTAAATCTCAAAGCCGTCTTCGCCGGTATATCCTGTGCGGCTTACTATCAGATTGCCGATGGTCTTCACTGTGTAGAATGTCAGTTCGGCGCATGGCAGCTGCAGTACCTCCTGCATCACGCTCTCTGCCTCGGGTCCCTGTACAGCCAGTTGTCCGTAATGGTCAGAGCAGTTGTGCATCTCAATATCGAAACCGTCGGCGTGCTGGGTCATCCACTCCCAGTCCTTGTCGATGTTGGCGGCGTTGATGACGATGAAGAAGTCGTTCTCGCCCATCTTATACACCAGCAGGTCATCTACGGTGCCCCCGTTGTCGTAGAGCATCATGCCATAGAGTATTTTCCCGACGGGCATATCGCGCACGTCGTTGGTGAATATGTGGTTCACATAGCGTTCGGCATCGGGACCCTGTACCGTCACTTCGCCCATGTGTGACACGTCGAACACACCGCAGTGGTGGCGTACCGCCAGGTGCTCGTCCTTGATATCGCTGTACTGGATGGGCATGTCAAAACCGCCGAACGGACTGATGAGTGCCCCTAAGGCTACGTGCTTGTCATACAAGCAGGTTCTTTTGTTTTCCATATCGTATTGGTTTAACTAAGTCTGTATATGTTTCCTCTCTCTTGTCCTGCAGGTGGTGATGTGGCTGCCTCCCGTGGCGGCATACGGTCAGGTGGCGGTGTCGCCTTGAAGAAGCAGCAGGATGAAATCCTCTCTCTGCAGGTTCATGATATAGTCGTCCATCTTCTCGGGCAGTGCCTGTAGCAGTGCCTCTCGCGTAAGGCTGCATCCTTTCAGAGGCAGCAGGATGCCCCTGTCGGTATCGCCCACCACAAAGTAGTCGCCCATGATGTTGGCTGCCTTGATGATGTTGTTCTTTATCTCCATGCGCACCTCTATCCCGCCCACGTTGTCTATATGCCGTTTCCGGATGACCGAGTAGCGGGGATTGTTGCCATAGATAAACTCATCGGAGAGATACTCTTGCTCTATCTCTCTGATGGCTGCCACATCGTGCATGTTGAGCATACACTCGCCCTGGCACAGGCGTTGACGCACAAAGGTCTTGAACTCTTCTATGGATTGCGGGATGTAGTCTTTGAGCAGGGCGATACGCTGGCGCACGCTGCTGATGCCCTTGCTCAGCAGTTTCTCTCCGGTGGGAGTAATGGCACCCACCATGTGCTGCATGTTGGTGTCGTAGAGCATGGTGCCGTGGACGATGCTTCTGCCTGGAATATGGTAGAAGGCGTTGCCCGACACCTTGCGGTCGCCTATCAGTACGTCGTTTCTGCCGCTGGTAGAGGCGTCCACACCCAGTTGGCGCAATACCAGCACCACCATGTTGATGTAGCGGTTGAAGGTGAAGTTTACATTCTCGTCGTGGGTGACATAGGAAAACATGATGTTGCTCATGTCGGCATACACGCAGCCTCCGCCACTCTTCCGGCGGTAGGTATGTATGTGATGGGCACGGCAGTAGTCCATGTTTACCTCGTTCTCTATCAGTTGGTTGCGCCCGAAGATGACGCTGGGTTCCACCTGCCACATAAAAAAACAATCGCCCTCTTCGTGCAGATGGCGCGCCACATATTCCTCCATGGCAAGGTAGAAGGATAGGCGCTGTACTCCAATCGGCGGAAGGGCGATGTATTTCATAAAGCCTCTTTACGTGGTTCTGAAGGCAGACGGTACAGTCGTGCAGTCCCGTCTTAGTCGTTGTTTTTGCAAATATATTAAATATTTATGTAACTCAGACATAAAAGCCACACTTTTTTAGGCGGGGGAGTGATTTGGGGGCAGGAGGAGGCTTGGGACGCATCCAAAAAGGGTAAGAGGGGAGCTATTCTTTGAGCTGGCTCTGGATGAACAGCAGTTCCGTCTCGAGCATCTTGAGGCGTGGCATGTCGATACCTGCTTCCCGGGCTATTTCGATAGGACGGGTATATAAATAATGTATCTCCATAGGGCGGTGATAGTCGTAGTCGAGTTTCATCGAGGGAGAGTAGGGGGGCATCGACAGGGTGTTGTCAATCATCTTTTCCACAAAGGCATCGTCGATGTTCTGCACACCCAGAGCCTGTGCGGCACGCACCACCTCCCTGCACTGCATACGGATGAGTTGGCAGGTGTGGGGATTGGTCACCAGATGGATGGTCTGGGTGTTGAGTGCCACTGTCATGCCGTTGAACGGCATGTTCCACACCGCCTTTTTCCAGCGCGCTTCGGCATAATCCACCAGGGCAGCTCCGATGCCTGCCTCGCGCATCTCGCTGATGAGGCAGTCCACCTTTTTCGTGTCAGGACAGGAGTAGTTGCCGATGTTGATGCTACCATAGAACTGGTGGTGGATATGGCCCGCACCAATCTTGGACGAGCAGATGAATGCCAGACCGGCTGCCAGCCATGTTTCGGGAAACATCGTCTGCACATCTTCCTCCACACCGATGCCGTTCTGTATCAGCAGCACCAGGGTGTCGGGGCGCAGCAGCGGTGGCAGCAGGTCGGCAAGCAGTGGGTTGCTCACTGTCTTGAGAGCCACGATCACCACGTCCACCGGAGGCATGTCGCCTGTGGAGCGGTATGCATTGACCTGGGGCAGCATATAGTTGCCCTCATGGGAGTCGATGACGAGTCCGTTTCTTTTTACTTCTTCATAGTCGCTGTGCAGCAGAAAATGCACTTCCCTGCCAGCCTTGGCCAGTTTGCTGCCGTAATAGCCGCCTATGGCTCCTGTTCCGATTACTGCGTATTTCATCTTTGTTCCGGTCTGAATGTTTTTTCTGCGGGTGGTGGATGTTGTCCTCCGTCGGGTCATGGAGGCACCCTGCCTCCAATACAGGTGCAAAAGTCAGAAAAAAAATCAAGAATTGCAAGCGTTTTATTGTTGAAATTTCTTTGGCGAGTTGCATCATTGCCGTACTTTTGCACGGCATAGGGCAAGGTCGGTGTTCTGCTCGTTCAGTTCATTCAGCAGTTCCTCAATGCTATATACGGTAGTTTCCCCGATGACAAAGGCATCTTCAAGAACGTTGATGCGGGTACTGCATCCCGCGTCTTCCGTAAGGAAATAGCCATTGCGTTCCAGTGCCTTTCTCACCATGTTGTATCGTCTGCCATTTCCCTTCACACAGGCAGGGTAATGCGGCGTGTTTTCTATTCTGAACAGTCCCAGGTCATGGTCAAAGACCACTCCTTCATGCTCGAAGAAACTGCTCATGTCGCCCGACAGTGACAGGTCTTCGGGATTGCCCACACGCAGCCCTTTCTCCTTGTTCATGAGCCAGATGCTGTCGGCTATCTGCAATGCCAGTTCCAAATCGTGTGTAGATAGGAAGATGGTCTTGTTTTTCTTGCGTGACAACTGCTGCAGCAGCTGCATGATTTCCACCTTGCTGGGATAGTCGAGAAAGGCGGTGGGTTCATCCAGGAATATGATGGGCGTTTCTTGTGCCAGTGCCTTGGCTATCATCACTTTCTGCCGTTCGCCGTCGCTCAGTGTCTGCATCAGACGTCCATGCAGGTGTCCTATTCCCACCAATGCTATCACTTCGTCGATGATATGGTGGTCTTCCTCTGACAACCGTCCCCAAAAGCCTGTATAAGGACTGCGACCCATTCCCACCAGTTCTTCCATGGTCATGTCGTTGAGATGCAGTCTGTCTGTGAGTACGATGCTGATTACCTTGGACAGTTCCCGTTCGGTATAGTCTTTCAGGTTCTTCCCTTCCACAATGATGTCGCCCGCCATGGCAGGCTGAAAGGCGCAGAGTGTCCTTAGCAATGTGGATTTTCCTGCACCGTTGGGTCCTAACAGGCAGGTGAGTCTGCCCCTGTACAGGGAGGCGTTGACACCCTTTGTAACCATGGTGTCCTGATGCTTGGCGCGATAGCCTGTAGTCAGGTTGCACACCTGTATGCTTGCGTTCTTGTTCATATTGCTGCCTTTCTTTTGTTACGCAATACCCATATATCGGGTGAGCCTGAATGATGGGTGAGCCTGCTTTTTCCGTTTTTACAGAAACGGAAAGACGGTTGCACTTTTGCAACCGTCTTTCCGGATAGTGGGCGCTGACGGATTCGAACCGCCGACCCTCTGCTTGTAAGGCAGATGCTCTAAACCAGCTGAGCTAAGCGCCCTTACTTGTTGTAAGCGGGTGCAAAGGTATGGTTTTATTTTTGAATAGCCAAATAAAAATTGATTTATTTTGCAAGAGCATCCAAAAAGTTTTATCTGTACAGGGGTGCTGTCAGTCTTTCTTTTGCAGTGCCTCCATGATTTTTGCCTCCAGTTCGTCGCACAGTTCCGGATTGTCCTTGAGCAGAGCCTTAGTGGCATCCCTGCCCTGTGCCAGGCGTGCGCCGTCGTAGGAGAACCAGCTTCCGCTCTTTTGGATAACATTGTATAGCACT